>CAZLTC010000014.1:0-12106 GCA_964562405.1 uncultured bacterium
GATGCAGAAGCAGGGCGACGAGGATCTGCGCACCTGCTTCGGCCTCGAGTTCGACATCACCGACTACATCACTCTCAGGGGCGGTCTCCAGAATCAGCCCGACAGGCTCTCGGTCGGTTTTGGGACCCACTGGGAGTCCATCAGGATCGATTACAGCTATACGTCGCACGCGACGCTCCCAGGGTCGCATCACTTCGGACTAGGCGTGGCGTTCTAGGGACGCGCCGCCGGGCAGAGCGGGAGCCGCTCCACGAAGAAGGCCCCCGAAGCGACCCGGACAGGATGCGGGAGGCACGATGAGACACCGAACGGCCGCGGGACTCCTCGGGCTGCTCATCTTTGCGGGACTCACTGCGTTCGCCCCGTGCGCGCACGGGGCGGACCAGCTGGATCTCAACAGAGCGAGCCTCTCGGAGATCCGTAAGCTGCCGATCTCCGAGGAGGACGCCTGGACGATCTGGTGGCACAAGGAATACCACCGCTACTACAACAGCATCTACGATCTGCGAGAGCTTAAGGGGATCACTCAGGAAGAGATCGACCTTCTGAAGCCGCTCGTGAAGGTCGTACCGGTTCCCGTCGAGGACGAGGAACTCCAGAGGGTCAACGAGGTCTACTTCCGGATTCGACAGTGGGAGGCTGAGGAGGGGGCAAGCGAGGCGCTCGTCGATCAGTGGATAGATCTCACGAAGGACCCGATCAACATCAACACTGCGACGTACACGCAGATCGCGAACCTCCAGAACGTGTCTCCTCCGGACGCGGCTGCGATCTACAGGTACACACGCTCGAACAAGATCGAGTACCGCACTGCGCTTCGGAACGTTCCGGGCCTCACATACTGGGGCTACTACAACGCGCGCAACTTCGTGCGTTACGAGGAGCCGGCCGATGAGGCGGGCCTCAGGGGCAGCTACCAGGTCCGCGTGACCGACACGCCGTCGCTCTTTGACGTCGAGGACTGCCTGCGGGAGGACCGCAACCCGGCGGATCCAGGATACGACTCGTGGTGGGACCGCCTCGACCTGGACAATGCCGCTCCGTCCTACCAGCACAAGCTGCGGCTTCGTTGGGGCAGGGACATTCGCGCCGGAGCGCTAGGATACAGAGGATTGGGGGCCGAGGACGAATTCGACGCCCTCAAGTACCACGTCACCATCAAGGACAAGACTGCGGGTCCGGTCAGGTTCGACAATATCATCATTGGCAACTACGGCGTGGCCTTCGGGCAGGGTCTGGTGATGCAGAACACCGACTTCTACAAGCCCCGCAACTCGGGCTACGGGTGGGAGAAGCGGTACATAGGCATCATAGGCGACCTGTCGCAGACGCAGGAGTTCCAGCTCAATGGTGTGGCAGCTGAGATGACGTCCGGTCCCTTGGGCGGGGTCGTCTTCTACTCCGATGACTGGAAGGACGCCGTCCTGAATCCGGACGGAACGGTCAACCAGTACGTCGTTATGTCTCCGCGCATCGAGAACGACGTTCTTGAGGCCGGGGGCCTGCGAGCCATGCGCGACGTGCTCCACGAGCGAACCTACGGCGGGAACCTCAAGTACAACTTCGGTCCCGGAACCTGGGTCGGCGTGTCGGGCTACGAGAGTCGCTACAACAAGTACTTCAAGGCTGCCTACAACCCGGAGAGCGCGATCGACGTGACGTGGCTCGTCCCGGATGCCGACGAGGACCATCTCGTTGCAGCCGACTCGGAGCTCTTCAGCACGTACACGAGTCCCGGCAAGTTCCGCAGGGTGTACGGCGCCGAGTTCCAGTGGGTCTACGACAACGTGTCCTTCGCGGGCGAGTACGCCGGTCTCGACAGCGACGGCAAGCTCTTCGACTTCGGAGACGACCCGAAGGCGCTGGTCGTCAACGGCTATCTCGAGTACAGCAATCTGAATCTGCTCGCGGTCTACAGGGACTACGACGTCGACTTTGACAACCCGTACAACAGGGCGTTTTCCGAGTACAAGAGGTACAAGGGCTCGATCTTGGAGGACTACTACTACCTTGAGGACCCGATCTACGGGACCCTGTATCTGAACGGCGTCACGCCACAGGCAGAGCGCGGGCTATATCTGAGCTCGAGGTATCGCTACACCGATCGCCTCACGCCCTCCTTGGAGTACGACGTGTGGGAGAGGAAGGCGGACGGCGCCGACTACACGCGGCTCGTCCTCAAGATGCGCTATCAGCCCATCTACAACATCGTGATGAACCTGAGGCAGAAGTGGCAGGGAAGGCTCGAGTCGGACTGGCTGAGCCCGATGAGCTACGAGCAGACCGAGACGCGCTTCGACCTCTCGTACAGGCTCTCCAAGTACGACGAGGTCGAGTTCCTGCTTTCTCGCTCGTGGATAGCGTGGCCGCCAAGGCCGAGGCTCTCCGACGACGTGGAGGCCGACGGCAAGCACCCGGACATAGGCTCGGCCGGGCTTCCGTCCTACGCGCTCGGCGGCGGCGTCACTCACAACTTCAGCGACTGGCTGCGGATGACCGCCGCGTTCACGGTCTACGACGGGTTCATCTGGATCTTCGAGGACGGCCAGTTCACCGTCGACGACGGCAAGGCCTTCCGCTGGTGGGTCTCGCTGTCGGACCGCCTGTCGGACAATCTCTCCTTGAGGCTTCGGTGGACGAACGATCATGCGTTCCCGGTGACGTACGTGGACTCGCGTGAGTACAACTGGAACCCGCCCGGCAATCCAGACCCGGACGGCTGGTATGTGAGAGACGACACGGGCTCCTTCAGAGTGCAGGTCGACTACTCATGGTAGGCGGAAGGAGTCTGACGAGGATGGTACGCATGAGCACACACAGGGACGAAAGCACTGGGAGGCGGAGCATGAGGTACAGAGGAGCGGCGGTCCTGGCGATCGTGTGCGTGGTCGTCGCGGCCGGCGGAGCGAGCGCCTTCACCTACACGGGATGGCAGTACGGCGACCCGATCCCAGCGATCGACGGACGGTCGATGGCGATGGGCGACGCGGGCATGGCGTCGCAGGACGGGGCCAGGGGCATCAGTCTCAACCCCGCGCTGGTCGGCAAGGCCCAGGGTATCGAGGTAGTGGCGACCGCCTACGGCATAGCTGCCGAGGAGTCGCGCAACGTTCCTCTACACGACAGCTTCGACGGCGTGATAGCGGACAACACCTTCGCTCTGAACACGGGGTTCTACGACCACTACGCCGTGAGCGTGGCCTTCAGGCCGTCGGGCGAGTTCGCGTGGGCGCCGGCGGTCGCGATAGGCTACAGGCCGCGCCTGGACATGAACTACAAGTACCACGTCCAGTACCGCGACCAGGATACGCAGGTCGAGCCCATGGACAAGATCCTCTACGACTACTACGCGAACGGCGACGGGGACATCGGCGCCTTCACGCTGGCCCTCGGGCAGGAGGTGGCGGACAAGGTCTACGTCGGTCTCGGCATCGACTTCCTGCGGGGCGACTACGAGATGCGGGAACGCTACGTCTACCCGATAGACTCCACGCAGCAGGACAGCGACTCGCGCTCGGAGTTCAACGACGTCTCGGGGACGCAGTTCACACTCGGTCTTCTCGTCGAGACCCTGCATCGCGTCGATATCGCCCTCGTATACCGTTCGGCGTTCGACCTCAAGGTCGATGACTACTCGACGCGCGCGGCCGGTTCGGACTCCGTCATGAGCGGCAGCTTCGAGTACAACTACCCGGACGCCTTCGGGGTCGGCTTCCAGTACCATCCGCAGAATCTCATCATGACCACCGTGAGCTTCGACGTCGAGTACACGAGGTGGTCTGACTTCGACGTGTCAGAGGGTTATGTTGTTGCAAGTGAGCCCAAGCTGGACGACACCATGGTCTATCGGGTGGGCGTGGAGCATGGCTTCTACGACGACACTCAGGCCCGTTTCGGCTTCGTGTACGAGCCGTCCTACATGGACAAGAGGGTCGCCCGGACGGGCTTCTGCGCGGGAGTCGGCATGGACCTCTTTGGCGCGCGGCTCGATGTCGGCGGCCAGATGATGCTCAGGGAGTACGATCTGGAGGGTGCCAAGGTCCGCGAGACGACCACCCAGGCCATGGTGACCTTGGTGCGCACCTTCTAGATGGGCGCGCACTCCGGCGCACGGCCCCGCCGCGATCCGGGGAGTGGGAATCGACGTCCCCCGGGCCCGGTCTCCCGGCGCGGTGGCACAGGCGGTGTGAACAGGGGGAAGAACGATATGAAGATCAGGATGTTTACGTTGCTCGCGATAGCGATCGCGGCGCTTCTGGCAACGACCGCGCCCGGCGCCTTCGCGGACGACGGGGTGATGCGGTTGTCGGTCGTCTTCACGAACGATATCCACGGGGGGATAGACCCGACGGGCGCCACCTTCATGAACAGGGAGTTCCCTCCGCCGCTGGGCGGCGGAGCCTCGGCAGCGGCCTACATCGACCGGCTTCGAGAGAACGCGGCGGCTGACCCGAACCACTACGTGCTCGTGATGGACCAAGGGGACATCTTCCAGGGCACGCCGGTCGGCAACTACAAGAACGGCGAGTCCGTGATCGAGTACTTCAACCACATCGGTATCGATCTCTGGACGGTCGGCAACCACGACTTCGACGAGGGCTCCGACAACCTGGTGCACCTGGTTGAGATGTCCAAGATGCCGGTGCTGTCCGCCAATCTGGTGTCGGCTGACACGGGCGGCCCTGTCGACGACATCAAGCCCTACATCATCAAGGACTACGGTGACATCAAGGTCGGCATCATAGGCATCACTACGACCGACACCCCAAAGATGGCCTTTCCGGACAACGTGGCCGGTGTCGAGTTCCTTCCGGAGATACCCACCCTGGAGAAGTACGTGAAGGAACTGCGCGACCAAGGCGTCGACATTGTCATCGTCTCTGGACACGTGGGGCTTCCGTACGATCCGGAGGCTTCTTTCCAGGAATTGATGGCCGCCGAGGAGAGCGGGGACGAGCGTCTCAATGAGCCGACCGAGGAGCGCAAGTGGGGCCCGAGCGTGATGGAGATCGTTCACAAGGTCGCGGGAATAGACGCTTTTTTCGGGGGGCACATCCACCACGGCGTCGACCAGCCGTGGATCGATCCCTCGAACCACACGATCTGTGCGCAGACCTACGGACGAGGCTCAGGCGTCGGCCACCTGGACCTTCTGATCGACAAGAAGACCAAGACCATGGCCGGCTATGATACCGCCGACTCCCGCGGTGACCTGATCACTCTCTTTGAAGATGAGTGGTGGCCGGATCCTGAGACCGCCGAGATGATCAATGAGAGGGTCGCCGAGGCCGAGGGCGGGATGGACGAGGTCATAGGCGAGAGCGAGACAGACCTCACCAGAGGCGGCGAGGGCGAGACTCGCATGGGTAATCTCGTGTGCGACGCTATGCTCGAGGAGGTGTCGGCGGACTTCGCATTCACGAACCTCGGCGGCATCCGTGATGAGATATCCGCGGGTCCGATCACGCCCCGGAGCGTCTTCAGGGTCCTTCCGTTCGGGAACACCCTCGTCGTTTTTGAGATAGACGGGCGTCTCCTGAAGGAGATCCTCGAGTTCCGAGTGAGCGATGACCACCACGGTCTCTACGTGGCCGGCGGGAAGATCGTCTACAACAAGAGCAGGCCGGACTACGATCGCCTGACCGAGTTCACGGTCGGGGGAGAGCAGTGGGAGCCGGACAAGACGTACAGGGTCGTGACGAGCGACTTCCTGGCGGCCGGCAACGCCGGGCTGTACATGCTCCCGCTCATTCCGGACGACCAGACGATGAGGACGTCAACAACGATGAGGGACGCGGTCGTCCACTACATCCGTAGGCACACACCGCTTCACGTCGAGACTGATGGGCGATGGACGAGGGACGATAGCTCCCAGCTGTCGCCCGCACTTGCGAAGGCCATGGAGGGCATGGCGCCGCTCAAGGCACCCGATGTCGTGCCCGAAATGGGCACGTACGAATAGGAGAGTGTCGGAGCCGGAGGGCTTTCGAGAGGGCCGAGGCTCCGGCGCCGGGGCGGCGCGTGGTGGCCGCCTGGCTGGTTCAAGCCCCGGGGGCACGACTCCCCGGGGCTTTTCCATGAAAGCTGGACAAGTCCGATTGAATATGATATAATAGCGTGGTCAGAGAACAAGCCGCTTCCGCAGGGGGGCCGCCGGAGTTGTTGCCGTCCCGGCGCGTGCCCTCGTGTGGCGCGGATGGGTATAGGTTGAGACAAAAGGAGGCCTGGGAGCACGATTGTTGGGGGGAGCTTTGACGACCTGCGGAGCAACTCGTGTCACCGGACAGCAAGGAGGAGGGGCAATGAACCGGATTCCGTTCTTGGCCGTGGCCGTGCTCGTACTAGCCTTCGGGGCGGCTCTGGCTAATCCATCCGGCACCAACGTAGTGATCAACGAGATCTACGCGAACCCGCCCGGCACCTACGACGGCGCGGAGTTCATAGAGCTCTACAACCCGACCGGCAGCGCCGTCGACATCAGCGGCTGGGTCCTCACCGGGACCGAGTACGACGGCACCTGCGGCGGCGAGGACGTCTGGTACTTCCCGGCGGGCACGACGATCGCGGCCGACGGGTACATCGTGGTGGCGAAGGACGCCCACGACGGCGAAGACGGCTTCTACGACGTTCTCGGATTCGATCCCGACTTCGAGCTGTTCGATCCGACGTTCTTCGCTGACGTCGACTACGCGGCCGTTCCGAACATGCTTCTCGCTAACGACGACCCGGCCACCAACTACAGCGATGAGATCGGCCTCGTCGGCGGCAACGGCTACGGAAAGAGCTGCAGCGGCAGCTACAACCAGGCCGACGTGGTCTACCTCTACACATCGGCGACCTTCATCACGCTTGTCGACCTTGTGGAGTACAAGAGCTCCACTCTCTGCACGACCGACCCGTGTTCTGGTGACGACGGCTCCGACAACAACGCCTTCGTCGGCATCCCGTACCTCGGCAACACCCTCGGGCGCGACACGTCGAGCACCGATACCGACAACAGCGACGTTGACTGGGCGATGCAGGTCCCGACGCCGGGCGCGGTGAACTCCGAGAACACACCTCCGTGGATCACTGCCGTGGTCTACGCGCCGATACCGCCGATGGACACATCCGACGTGGACATCAGCGCCATCGTGACCGACGATAGCGGCATCGACTCGGTCATGGTCTACTACAACGTTGACGGAGCCGGATGGCAGCGCGTTATGGCATCCGGCGTGGGTGATGACTACACGGGCACGATCCCCAAGACGGACTTCTATGACGGAGCCGTGGTCGACTACTACGTAAGAGCGGTCGACGATCAGGCGGCCGGCATAAACTACCCGGCCGAGGGGATGTCCGATCCGTACTCCTTCCGTGTAGGCTACATCACGATCGCCGAGATTCAGGACGCTCCGGATCTTTCGACCCTGGCCGGTCAGCCGGTCAATATCCGCGGTATCGTGACCGCAGGCAACGACATCTTCACATCGGCCAGCTTCTGGATGCACGAGGGCAACGGTTGGTACGAGGGCATTCAGGTCTATGCGCCGAGCTACTCCGGCGACATCGTCGAGGGTGACGACGTCACCGTCTGCGGCACCGTGAGCGAGTACTACAACATGACGGAGGTCCAGCTCCACTTCGCGGGTGCCCTCGTCGTGCACTCTCACGGCAACCCGAACTACGGCTACGCTACGGCCACGACGGCGCAGCTCTCAGTGGCTTCGGCCGACGGCGAGAAGTTCGAGAGCCAGCTGGTTGAGGTCTCCGATGCCACCGTGACGTTGGCTCCCGACAGCTACGGCCAGTGGCACATTCAGGACTCGTCCGCAGTCGATTGCTACGTCGACGATTACGGGTACTACGACTATCAGGCCCAGGTCGGTGACCAGCTCTCGAAGGTTCGCGGCATCTTCATGTACAGCTTCGACGAGTTCAAGATCGAGCCGAGGTACGACGCAGACATAGTCGGTCCGCCGATCATCGGCGACGTGCGCTACTCGCCGATACCGCCGACCGGCGGCAACACGGTGACCGTCAGCGCGGTGTGCAGCGACGACGGGGATATCGCGTCCGCGTCACTCAGCTACTCGCTGAGCCCCACCGGTCCGTTCACTACCGTGCCGATGTCACAGGTTGCGCGGGACGTGCAGGAGACGTGGGCGGCGACGATCGGCCCGTTCTCGAACGGCAACCGCGTTTACTACTACGTGCAGTGCGTGGACAACAGCGTGCCCGCGATGAACGCGCGTAAGCCATCGATAGACAGCTACAGCTTCTACGTAGGCACGACGGCCATCGCTAACGTTCAGGCCGTCGGTCCGGATCTCGATACGTCGGTCATGGACATGCTGGCGGTCAACGTCGAGGGCTACGTCACCGCGGAGCCGGGCATCTTCGGCGGCCACCAGTTCTACATCGCCGACGATGACGGCCCGTGGAACGGCATCCTGGTCTACGACCGCAGCTCCACGGTGAGCTTCAACCGCGGCGACTACGTCGTCTGCTGCGGCGAAGTTCAGGAGTACTACGGTCAGACGCAGCTCGCGCTCCACTTCTCCGACTGCGCGCAGCTGGCCACTCCGCCGGCCCGCGAGGCCATATCGCCGACCTCGATTTCGACCGCGGAACTCCAGAACGTGATATCCGGCGAGAAGTACGAGAGCGTCTACGTCCATGCGGAGGACTGCACGGTGATGGACGAGGACCTCGGCTTCGGTGAGTGGGCGATCACGAATGGCGCCTCCTCCGATACGTGCCGCGTCGACGACTACGCCGCCTACGACTACGTGCCGCAGAACGGCGACAATGTATACGTCAGGGGCCTCGTGTCCTACGTCTTCGGTCTCTACAGGATCGAGCCGCGCGGCAACGAGGACATCGCGGTCAACCCGACCGGCGTGACTGAAGGCACGATCGGCAAGTTCGGGCTCGCGCAGAACACGCCGAACCCGTTCAACCCGAAGACGCAGATAGCCTTCAGCCTGCCTGAGTCCGCTGACGTCACGCTCAGCGTCTACGACGTCTCCGGCCGCAGGGTCGCGACGCTCGTCGACAGACAGCTGCCGGCCGGCCCGTACTCCGTCGAGTGGAACGGCCGCGCCGACAACGGCGAGAAGGTGGCGAGCGGCGTCTACTTCTACCGCCTCATGGCCGGTGAGAAGGAGACGAGCAGGAAGATGGTGCTTCTGAAGTAATGCCTGGTTCGCCGCTCGGCCCGGGCATGAAGCCCGGCGGTGAGAGCGGCGGGACCGGATGAACTACGAGCGGCGGGGCCCGATGGGCCCCGCCGCGCGTCTTTGCGCACTCGTTCCACTTCGCGCCTGCGATTCCGCCTCTGCGGCACGCATTCTGCTTGTCGGACGCGTACTTCCCCCTATTCGTCAACCCCGTCGACATACGGCCGTCCCCTGGCATCCCCACTAATGGATCGTTGCATCGCGCACCACACCTTCTCCAGGGAGGCACGACAATGATGTTGCGCATCACTCTCGCGCTCGTGGTCTTCGCTGCGCTGGTTGCTCCTGCTTCGCTCTGCGGAGCCCAGGTAGTTCTCAACGAGATAATGGCGGACCCCGCCCGTGACTGGTCGCCCTCGGACGGCAACGATGAGTACCAATCGATGCAGGACGAATGGGTCGAGATCTTCAACACCGGGCTCGAGCCGGTCGACATAACGGGGTGGCGACTGCGGGACGCCGTGTCGGACTCGAGCTGGCGCTTCGGCTTCGGCGGCGTCATACAGGCTGGGCACCTGCTCGTCGTCTACGGCGACGAAGCGTATGCCTGGGAGGACGCGAACGGGTACGCCAGACAGGGTCTCTCACTGAACAACAGCGGCGATGTGTTGACGCTCGTGGCGGCGGATCACACTACGGTCGTAGACCAGGTCGAGTACGCGGGCGCCGACGTCGAGGATGACAGGTCGTACGGGAGGTTTCCCGACGGCGGCCCCGAGTGGGTGGTCTACGACCAGCTGAATCCCTTCACGCCACCCTCGACCGGGCTCCCGCCGACTCCCGGTGCTCCCAACGTGGGGTCGCCCGTAGAGTCGACCAACTGGGGCCCGATCAAGGCGCTCTTCAGGTAGAAGTTCCGGCGCTCGGCCGGACAAGCGCTCGGGACCTGTGCGCGCCTGACATGGTACCGCGGAGGAGGCTCCGGCATACGCCGGGGCCTCCGTGCGTTCGCGGCATCTCCCTTTCCGTTGACACTCGATTGGGCCCGTCCCTATACTGCGAAGATGTCTTCCTCCCTTGTCTTGGGGGTGTTCTTGGACCTGCTCGACCTTGCGCCCGTCTGGTTCGTCGTGTTCGCGGCCGGGGCCGTCGCCATACTCGTTGCCGGAGCCAAGCTCCCGGTCCTGGGGCGGTCCATTGCGGGAAGGGCCGGCCTGGATGAGACCGCGATGGGGCTCTTCGTGCTCGCCGTCGTGACCTCTCTTCCCGAACTTGCGGTCACGCTGACCGCGATGAAGCTCGATGCTGCCGATCTGGCGTTCGGCAACGTGCTCGGGAGCAACAACTTCAATCTGGCCGCGGCGGGCGTGCTCGCGCTTCTGTTCGGGGGCACGATCTTCTCAGGTGCGGACTCGCGACGCTACGCCAGGACTGGCATTCTGCTCGTCGTGTCGACGTGTCTGGCGGGCCTCGGAGTCGTGTTTGGTCCCCGCCTCTCCACCGCCCTGCCGGTACTCTTGTTCTCGCTGCCGATTGCGGTGCTCTTCGTCGCTGAGTCCAGGATGGGGGGCGTTGTCGTGGAGGGGCCACCGGCTCCCGCGGCCGGTCGTGCCACCGTGGCACCCGTGCGCGATGTGGCCGCCTTCATCGCTCTGTCGGCCGTGGTGGTCGTCTCCGGCGTGGTCCTGTCGTGGGCTGCCAAGCGAATAGCCGTGCACGAGTTCATGATCGCCGGCCGCCCGGTCGTCTTCGGCGAGACGTTCGTGGGTACGCTCCTCGTGGCCGTGGCCACCTCGCTCCCTGAGGTCACGGTCGCCTGGTCGGCTCTCAGGACGGTCCGATCGCCGGACATGGCCATGGGTACGCTGGTGGGAAGCAACAGCTTCAACCTGCTGGTCTTCGCGGTAGGCGCCCCGTTCATGATCTTGGGGCCAACCGCAACGACGTCGGCGTGGTCGAAACTATCGGGTGTCAATCTGATCAACGTTGCCACGGCGCTCGTTCTGACCTCGATCACGCTCCTGGGGCTGCGGTGGGCCCGGACCCCGAATGCCGGACGGGCGCTGGCGGCTCTGATGGTGCCTCTGTATCTGGCCGGCCTGTATGCTGTGTACGCGGCGTAGCCGGAGGGCCGCGGCGGCCCCGGCGCGCCGACAGTCGAGGGGGAAGATATGACCGACGTGCTCCACATCGAGTACTGGGACCTCGTGTCGCGGTCAGTCAGAACCGCGTGGAAGTACAAGTTCCTGTGGTTCTTCGGCTTCTTCGCCTCGTCCGGCGGCGGTAACATCGGGCGCTGGAGCGAGGACGGAGGCGACAGGCTGCGCGACTTCTTCCTGAGCAACCCGATGCTGCTCGTGCTCATCGTGATGGGGCTCGTGATAGTCGGGCTCGCGTTCTTCGTCCTGAACATCATATGCACGGGAGGCCTCATTCGGAGCACCTCCCGGGCCGACCGCGGCATGCCGGTGTCGTTCTCCCAGACCTGGAAGGCAGGGTTGGGCACCTTCTGGAGGCTGCTGGGCACAACGCTCCTGGCGATCCTCACCTTCCTCGTCGTGACCGGCGTATGCGTGATCCCCATCGTCCTTTCGGTTCTCGGAGGCGCGCCCGGGATCGTCGTGGCCGTGCTCATCGGAGCGATACTCTTTCTGCCGTACATCGCGTTCCTCTTCCTCCTGGCGTTCACCGTCATCTACGCGGAGAGGGAGATCGTGCTTGAGAACGCCGCGGTATTCGACGCCCTTCGGTCGGGATTGGGACTTACGAGGACGCACCTCGGCAAGTCACTGATGGTGTGGCTCGTGATGCTCCTGTCAGGACTGGTCTTCGGACTGGGCATGGTGATCGTTCTTCTGATCTTGGCCATCCCGTTCGTGCTCATAGGCATAGGCAATCTCTTCCTGGCCCTCGTGCTGGGCATTCCCGTGGGCGTCGTCTTC
>CAZLTC010000014.1:12206-35307 GCA_964562405.1 uncultured bacterium
CGAGTCCGGAGAAGGAGTCCCACGTGCCGTCTGAGCGTGATCCGAGATCCCAGGACCACGAGCGAGTCGAGTGGCGGGCGCCGTCACGCGACACGTCGCGCTTGGGCGATCTCCTCACCGAGAGGCGCAATCCCCGCTCGGAGAGCATCGACTCGATGAACGCGCTGGAGCTGGTCGACCTCATAAACTCCGAGGACGCCGGAGTTGCCCGCGCCGTGGGCCGCGAGCGTGAGAACATCGCCCGGGCCATCGACCTGGTGGTGGACCGGCTCCGGCGTGGAGGGCGCCTGATCTACGTGGGCGCCGGCACGAGCGGGCGTCTGGGCGTGCTCGATGCCGCCGAGTGTCCACCGACGTTCAGCACTGATCCAGCGATGGTCGTGGGCATAATAGCGGGAGGTCGAGACGCGCTCGTGCGTGCGCAGGAGGGCGCCGAGGATGTGGCCGATGACGGGGCGCTTGCGGTGAGTAACGCGGGTGTGTCCGGCGGCGACGTAGTCGTGGGGATCGCCACGAGCGGGGTCACTCCCTACGTGATGGGCGCGCTCCGGAAGGCGAAGTCCGCCGGAGCCGGCACGGTGTTCGTCCGTTGCGTGCCTGATCCGCATGTCCCCGTTGAGGTCGACGTCACGATATCGCCGCTCGTGGGGCCGGAGGTCGTCACCGGCTCGACCCGGATGAAGGCAGGAACGGCCACGAAGCTTGTTCTGAACACGATAACGACGTCTTCGATGGTGCTCCTGGGCAAGACGTACGGGAATCTGATGGTCGATCTGACGGCGACGTGCGACAAGCTGCGCGACCGCGCGTGCCGGATACTGATGGCTACGACGGGCTTAGGCTACGATGATGCTGCGGCCCTCATAGGACGCGCCGGAGGCTCCGTCAAGTTGGCCATAGTGATGCAGAAGACGGGTCTGGACCGCGATGCGGCCGAGGAGGCGCTTGGCGCGGCCGGGGGCATGGTTCGAGAGGCTCTCTCTCGCGCGGGGGCCGACGTCTAGCCTGGGCCGGGCGGAACGGCTGGACGGGCACGCGTGTGACTCCGGAAGGAGAGGCGGACTTGCCGTCGATCATAGTGCAGGGTGGCGCCGGAGCGTACGAGCCGGGGAAGGACCACGAGCGCGGGCTGCTCGCTGCCGTCGAAGCGGCGTGGGCGGTGCTCGATGGCGGGGGGTCCGCGGCGGACGCCGTCGTGGCGTCCGTTGTCGTAATGGAGGACGATCCGATCTTCAACGCGGGGCTCGGCTCGTCGCTGAACCTCAACGGCGACGTGGAGTGCGATGCCTCCATCATGTTGTCCGACTTCTCGTGTGGAGCGGTCGGCGCTCTCAAGGCCGCACGCAACCCCATTCTCGCCGCCAGGCTCGTGATGGACAGGACGGACCACGTACTCATGGTCGGCGAGGGCGCCGACGAGTTCGCTCGCCGCATGGGGCTTCCTTCCGGAGACCTCAGGACGGACCGGAAGATCGAGCTTCACCGCAAGTGCCTCGATGACGTCCGGAACGGGCGGGAGATCAGATTCATGCCCAAGCTGGGGGGCGTTGCAGAGGAACTGGGCATCGGTACCGTGGGAGCGGCAGCGCTCGACGCGGAGGGCCGCCTGGCAGCCGCGACCTCGACGGGCGGGATGATGACGAAGCTGCCGGGTCGGGTCGGGGACGCCGCGGTGATCGGTTCGGGAACCTACGCGTCGGCGCACGGCGCCGTCTCCGCTACCGGCCACGGCGAGCAGATCATGCGGCACGTGCTCGCCAAGGTGGCGGTCGACGCGGTCGTCGACATCGGCGTACGCGAGGCGGTCGAGAACGCCCTCGACATAGGGCGCACGCGAGGGGTCGGTTTCGGCATCGTCGGTGTCGAGGAAAACGGCGCCACGGCGTTCGGGTTCACGACGGACGCGATGAGTTGGGCGTCGCGCGACGAGTCGGGAACGAGGACATTCCTCCGCTGATGTCCGTCCGAGACCGCCGCTCGGCGCGCCTCGGTGCACACGGCTGCATGTTTCTACGAATCCTCGGGAGTTTCTGATGCCGGACCAACGCGCCGGTCGGCTGGTCGACAGGCTTTCTGCAATAGCGCTCGCGAAGAGGAGACGCATCGTCGGGCTCATGTCCGGAACGTCTCACGACGGCGTCGATGCGGCTCTGGTCGACGTGTCTGGGAGCGGCGCGTCGCTCAAGGTTGATGTGGTCCGCTTCGAGTGCTTTCCCTTCGAGCCGGAGCTTCGGTCTAGGATCGCGAGCGCACGAGACGCTACGACCCTCGAACTCGCGCGGCTCGACTTCGACATCGGCGAGGCCTTCGCGTCGGCGGCCCTGCGTGTGATATTGGCCTCCGGGGCGGCTCCGGTCGACGTGGCGTTGATCGGCTCGCACGGTCAGACCGTGTTTCACGACCCGCCGTCGGAAGGCCGCAACGGTGTGACCCTTCAGATAGGTGAGGCCGACGTCATCGCCCGCAGAACGGGCATTGTGACGGTCTCCGACTTCAGGACCGCCGATGTGGCGGCCGGAGGATCCGGAGCCCCGCTCATTCCCATGGTCGACTGGCTCCTCTTCCGCAAGCCCGGGAGCGTGAGACTGATGCTCAACGTCGGGGGCATCGCCAACGTCACGCGGGTGGGCGAGGACCCATCAACGCTCATCGCGTTCGACACGGGGCCCGGGAACGCGCTCTTAGACGAGATCATGAGAATGTCGACGAACGGCCGCGAGACGTTCGACCGGGATGGAGCGCGGGGCTCCTCGGGAACCGCGTCCGACGGCGCGGCCGATCGTTTTCTGGAACATCCTTACTTCGCGCGCCGTCCACCGAAGTCGACGGGTAAGGAGCTGTTCGGCGCCCAGGAGGCGCGCCGGTTGGCGGAGATGATGTACGCCACCGCCGCCATTGAGGATCTCGGCGAGGATCAGGTGCGAGACCTCCTCGCGACCGCGGCGCTCGTGACCGCGAGAGCCGTCCGGGACGGGGCGGCGCGCTTCGCCCCCGGTGTGTCGGAAGTGGTAGTCAGCGGCGGAGGCGTCCGCAACTCCGCGATCATGCGCGAACTCTCCCTGCTGTTCTCCCCGGTCCCCGTCCGGAACCTGGACTCGCTCGGCATGGACCCTGACGCAAAGGAAGCGGTCGGCTTCGCGGTCCTGGCGAGCGAGACGATCATGGGGGAGGCCTGCAACGTGCCGGCCGCGACAGGTGCTGAGATCCCCGTCGTACTGGGCAAGATCTCGCCCGCTCTGTAGCGGCCTGGCTGGGGCACGCGGTGTGGCGGCCCGCCGCCCGATGGAGGTAGACGTGCTGGACAGACGCGACATCGCCAGACTCTTCATGACCCACTACTCCGACCGGGCCTGGGACGACCCGGCCGGCGAGCGGGCTCGCATCGAGCGTGAGGTGGTTTCCGAAGGCGTCTGCGGCTACTGCGTCTTCGGAGGTGAGTTGGAACGCACCAGGCGTCTCAATCGCGAGATGACGGAAGTCGCCGGCCGCACGCTGCTCGTGGCGTCTGACCTCGAGCAGGGACTCGGCCAGCAGGTGCGTGGAGGCACGGTATTCCCGTCGCAGATGGCCGTGGGAGCCGCGTCGGCTTCCGGGCTCGAGGGCGGCTCGTCGTTCGCGGACGGTGCCAAGCCGGGCTCGGAGAGCGGCGGGGGCCGGTCGTCACCGGGCGCTCTCGCCGGTCGTGTTGCGCGTGCCGTCGGGCGCGAGGCCGCCGCCGTGGGCGTGAACGTGGTTCTGGCGCCGGTGGCCGACCTCGCGACCGAGCCCGCGAATCCGATCATAGACGTGCGTTCGTACGGGGCGTCGCCCGAGCGCGCCGCCGTCCTGGTCGCCGCGGCCGTGTCAGGTCTCCAGGCGGCCGGGGTGGCCGCGACGGCGAAGCACTTCCCCGGACACGGGGACACGTCGGTCGACTCCCACATCGACCTTCCCGTGGTGACCGCCGATCGCGCAACCCTCGAACGCCGCGAGCTGCCACCCTTCAGGGCGGCGATCGGGGCCGGGGCGCGCCTGGTCATGACGGGACATCTTGCGTTCCCGGCGTTGACCGGGGATGAGACTCCGGCAACACTGGCCCCGGAGGTAGGAGAAGCTCTTCTGCGGGAAGAACTCGGTTTCGACGGGGTCGTGATCACAGATGCCATGCTCATGGGCGGAGTTGCCAAGCGGTTCGGTCCGGCCGAGGCCTCGGTTAGGGCGATCCTTGCCGGCGCGGACATCGTGCTCATGCCGTCCGATCTGGAGGCGGCGCTCGACGGCGTCGCGGCGGCCGTGGCTTCCGGGCGCCTCGCGGATGAGCGAGTGATTCGCTCGCTCGAGCGCATGGACGACCTTCTGTCATGGCTTGAGACGAGTGCGCCGGCTTCCGGTGCGGCCGCCGACACTCCGTCCGACGAGGTCCTGTCCGAACACGCCCGACTCGCCGCGGAGGTGGCGGCGCGGGCCGTGACGCTTGTGTCAGAGGATCCCAGACGCGCCCCGGCCACTGAACGCTCGGCGCCCGCGCGCGTTGCGCTCGCGGCTCTGGTCGACGCCGAGCGTCCGCCGGACCTCCGGGTCCTGACGTCGTGGGCGGAGGAACGCCCCGGTGCGGATGCGCTTCGCGTCGTCTCCGAGCGAACCGGCGCTCGTGAACTGCAGGAGATCGACCGTTCAGCCGCGGGGTCCGAGGCGTTCTTCCTGTTCGTCTTCGACCAGCCGGCCGCATGGAAGGGTCGGACCGGATTCGCTGGGGAACTTGCGAATTGGGCGGACCACGTTCTCGCCGCGGCGCCGTCCAGTGCGGCCGCCGTCTTTGCCGGACCCAGGCTGCTGGACGCCTTCCCCGGGGCCGGCAGGCTCCTGTGCTGCTACGACGGCTCACCCGCCATGCAGGAAGCGGCCCTCCACGTCCTGTTCGACTCCGCCGTGGCAACGGGCACGCTCCCCGCACCGCGCGTTCGCTGACCGCCCATCGACGGGCCACGTCCACGGGGTTGAGTTGCGACACTCGTCGGACTATCCTTGACGTTTCGACACCGAAGCGACGCGCCGGCTCCAGGCCGGCGCAGGCTTCTCCGCAGGGAGCGACCTTGGACGACCGCAGGAGCAGCGCGAAGGATCCCCAGGTCCCGGACATCGTCACCGTCGACGACAGCGGGTACATCGGAGGGGCCGAGGGCCGACCCGGCGAGGCCGAGGGGTCGAGGCCGAAAGTCGACATAACCCAGGGGAACGTACTGCGCAGCGTTCTCTACATGGGTATCCCCTCGATGATCGGCTTCGGCGCGATGACCATCTACGGTCTCACCGACATCTACTGGGTCGGAAGACTCGGCACCGCCCCGGTCGCGGCGATCACTCTCTTCGCCGCCATCGCTTGGGTCCTGGGCTCGGCCAACCAGATCGTGGGCACCGGCTCCGTTGCTCTCATATCGAGGCGTTTCGGCGAACATGACTATGCGGCCACGAAGGACGTGATCAGGCAGACCATCCTGCTCAAGGTCCTGATGGCGATCATCATGGGCGCCGTCGGGCTCGCGATCACACCGTTCCTGCTCTCGCTCATGAAGGCGGAGCCGCACACGTACGACCTCGCCCTCGCGTACGCGAACATCTACTTCTACGGCCTGCCCTTCATGTTCACGTCATACACGATCTACACCGCGCTGCGCGGCGTCGGCGACGCTCCGAAGGCGATGTACATAATGTTGCTGTCGACCGGCCTGAACGTGGCGCTCGACCCTCTCTTCATCTTCGTCTTCAACATGGGCGTGAGGGGAGCGGCGCTCGCGACCGTGCTGTCGGCGACGATCGCGGTCGCTGTCGGTCTCGTCGTCCTTGCTGCCGGGCGCGCCAACATCAAGGTCAACATCGTGGAGCGCTTCCGTCCGAACGTGCCGATGATGCTGTCGATACTCGGCATCGGCGGGCCGGCCGGCATCAACGGTGTCATGCGGAGCATCTCTCACTGGTTCGTCACCACCCTCGTGGCCACCTTCGGGACGGCCGTGGTGGCCGCCTACGGTCTCTCCGTCCGCATCATGGAACTGGGTATCCTGTTCGGCGTGGGTCTGGAACTCGGCGCCAGTGCCATCGTCGGTCAGAACCTCGGGGCCAACCAGAAGGACAGGGCGCACGAGGCGGTCGTGAAGGCGACACTTCTCGTCATGGTGCTCACCGGGATCCTGGGCATCATCGAGTTCACCTTCGCCCGACAGATTCTGGGGTTCTTCTCGAAAGACCCGGACGTCATAACGAGCGGAATGCTCCTGGTGCGGTTGTTCGCCTTCGCGCAGGTGTGGATCGCGATGCACATCACGATGTCTTCGGCGTTCTGGGGATCGGGCAACACCTGGCCTCCGACGGTCATCGCCGTGATTGTGGAGTGGGGTATTCAGATACCGCTCATCCTCTTCGTGATCCACGTGCTGCGCACGAGCGAACTCGGTGTGTGGTGGGCGATGTTCGCGGCGTCCTGCTTCGAGGTGATTCTCACGTTCATCTGGTTCCAGAAGGGACGCTGGAAGGACAAGGTCGTGTGACGCGGCCGCTGCCGCAGCGGGCCGCGCGGACGAGGCGCGCGAGCAGATGGATCTTGGGATCGGCATACCACGAGACGCCGCATTCGACGTCGTAGGCTTCGGGTTGAACGCCGTGGACCACCTGTGCGTGGTCGACGAGTTTCCGGAGCGCGACACGAAGCCCAGGGTGCGCGCCTTCGCCCGCACACCCGGCGGCCAGGCGGCGAGCGCCATGGTGCTTTGCGCGCGTCTCGGTCTCAGGGCCAAGTACGTTGGAAAGGTCGGAGGCGACGAGGCCGGGGCGTTCTCGCTCGAGAGCATCCGCTCGGAGGGGGTCGACATCAGCGACGTCGTCACTGTGGAAGGCGTGACGAATCAGCTCGCTATGGTCATCGTCGAGCGCTCGACCGGCACGCGAACGATCTTGTGGCACAGGCCCGACGAGATCGCGACGAGGCCGGAGGAAGTGACACCTGAGAAGGTCTCTGTCGGGAGGATCCTCCTGATCGACGGCCACGACGCTCCTGCCGCGGCCGCCGCCGCGATGATGGCTCGTGAGCGCGGGATTCCGGTCGTTCTGGACGCCGAGTCCGTCAAGGACGGGACCAGGGAGGTCGTGGCCAACACGGATGTGCTGGTGGCCTCGCGCCGGTTCCCGAAGAAGTTCACCGGATTCGACAACATAGATGACGCGTTCGAAGCGATCAGAGACGTCGGACCGAGAGTGGTCTGCGTCACGCTGGGCCCGCTTGGTGCGCTCTTGCTGACGGAGATAGGATGGGTCTACTCGTCGCCCGCGTATGACGTCGACGTCGTGGACACGACAGGTGCCGGCGACACGTTCCACGGTGCGTTTCTCTACGGAATGCTCCAGGGTTGGCCGGTGGCGCGCATACTGGACTTCTCGAACGCGGCCGCCGGGCTCAAGTGCACGGAGCTGGGAGCGCGGGGCGGCGCACGCACGCTCGCGGACATCGAAGGACTCATGAGGAGCCGGGGCCGCCGCTCGTGTATACTGAATCCAGCGAGCCCGTGACCCGTCCAGGAGGGGAAGCTGAAGGCCATCGACCTTGTGATACTCGATCTCGACGGAACGCTCTACTCGTCGACCGCCACGACGCTCGGCGCCGTGGAGCGTGCCGTGAGGGACCTGAACGAACGGCACGACATCGGTCTCGCGCGCCCTTCCAACGAGCGCATCCTCTCCGGTGTCGGACTCACCAGGAGCGAGTTTGCGGCGGCCGTGTTTCCGGAGCTGCCGGCGCGTTATCACGACGAGATAGACGGCCTGGTCTGGCACTGGGAACGTGAGCTGGTCTCGCGGGGGCGCGGCTCCCTCTTTCCTGGCGCCGTCGACGCGCTTGACGACCTGCTCGCCGGCGGATGCCGTCTGGCGGTCGCTACGAACGCCGGCACCGGATACATGAACCATATACTCGACTACTTCGAGATACGTGACCGTTTCTCGGACACGCGGTGCGCCGGCGCCGAGGGAACGACCGACAAGAGCCAGCTCATCCACCTGGTCCTCGACGAGCTGTCACTCGCGCCCGAGCGGAGCGTGATGGTGGGGGACCGAAGGTCCGATGTCGACGCCGCCAGGCGAGCCGGAACCCGTGCGATCGGATGCACCTGGGGTTTCGCCGCGAGAGGCGAGCTGTCGAAGGCCGACCGGGTCATCGACACCTTCGAGGAGCTTCCCCCGGCGGTCGATCTTCTGGGCTGATCCGATCGCGGCAGGAGCCGACACCCATGCGCTGGATGCACGACATATCGAGGGTCCTGCCGACGAACGGGCCCACGCAGGAGCGCGATCCGTCAGGCATAGACACCGTCGTTCTGCACTGCACGGCGATGTCGGGATGGAACGTCTGGGAGACGGCGAGGTACCACACGGGGCCCAACCACATCTCGGCGGACGGGTGTCCCACGATCGCGTACGCCTACTTCGTCGAGCCCGACGGCCTGACCTACCGCTGTCTCGACGACGCCACGCGCGCGTGGCACGTGGGCGAGTGGAACGATCGGGCGATCGGGGTCTGCATGGCGTACGAAGCCTGCGACGACCCTCCGCCCGATGAGCAGCTGACGGCCGCCGTCGATGTCTGTGCCGCGCTCGTGCGCAGGCTCGGCCTTCACGCCGAGCGGGTCCTGGGCCACAGGGAACTCGAGGGAACCGGCTTCGTGGTCGAGAACGGCAAGCCCGTCCTCATGAAGGAGTGCCCCGGCAGGGCCGTAGATATGGACGAGTTCCGCCGCCGGGTTGCGGCCGCGGTGGAACGTCCCGACGCGCATATGGTGGAGGTGGCATGAGACGATCTCACACGACGGCGCGCCTCCTTGCCATCTGCTGTTTCGCGGCCTTGCTCACCATCTCGCCGGCGGTGCACGCGGCCGATATGACCGGAGCTCCCACCGACGGCGATCCGCCTTTGCTCGATGCCCCGAGCCTCGACCGCATCCTCAGCTCCAGGCTTGCGCAGCCTGATCTCAAGGGAACGCACATCTCTGTGCTGATAGAGACGTTCGACGGCGACGTGCTCTACGAGCGGGAGCCGGATGTGCCGATGATCCCCGCGTCGAACATGAAGCTCGTGACGTCGGCGTGCTCCCTCACGACACTCGGTCAGGACTACCAGTTCGTGACGGATGTGGGCGCTGACGCGGACCTCGTCGACGGCGTCCTGCATGGGAACCTGTACGTTCGGGGGTCGGGCGATCCCTCGCTCGTGACCGAGGAACTCTGGACGATGTGCGACGCGATCCGGGCGAGGGGCATAGCGCGCGTGGAAGGAGACATCGTTCTCGATGCCACCAGATTCGACACCGTTCTTACGGCGACTCCGGCCGCCGACGATGGTGATCGCGCGTACGACGCGCGTACGAGCGCGCTCTCTCTCAACTTCAACACGGTCGCCGTGCATGTCTACCCAGGCGAGGAGAACGGCGACGACGCCGTCGTCACCCTCTCGCCGGAGACGGGGTTCATCGAGCTTGGGAACCATGCCGGCACCGGGTCCTCGAGGCGCGGGTCGACCATCGAGGTGCGGCGGTCCTTCCAGGAAGGTCGGAACGTCGTGACCGTGACCGGCAAGGTGCCGGAGGGAGCACCCGGCCGCACCTACTACCGCAACCTGGACGACCCCCTGGGGTGTTTCGGGGCGGCGACACGGGACCTGCTCTCGAGGGCGGGGGTCGACGTGACGGGACGCAGCCGGGCCGGGCGCTACCCCGACGATGCGTGGCTCGTTCATCGTCACATGTCCAAGCCGCTGTCCCTCATCGTGCGCGACCTGGGGAAGTACAGCAACAACTTCGCGGCGGAGCAGCTCCTGAAGGCCATGTCGGCCGACCGGTACGGAGCCCCCGGAACGACCGCCGGAGGTACTGCTATCCTCTCGGAATATCTCGAGTCCCTGGGGATAGACAGAGGCGCCTTCAGGATCGTCGACGGCTCGGGCCTGTCGAGGGAGGACCGGCTGACAACGAGGACGCTCATCAGGGTGCTGAGGGCTTCGCTCGACCGCTTCGAGACCTCCTACGAGTTCGCGGCGTCCCTCAGTGTGAGCGGCACCGATGGGACACTGAACGACAGAATGGGGTTCCCGGGGCTTCTCGGGAGCGTCCGGGCGAAGACCGGGCTGTTGGAAGGCGTGACGGCCATTTCGGGCATTCTTCGCACGGTTGCCGGAGATAAGGTGCTCTTCTCGATCATTACCAACGGGTCCACATGCGAGGCCTGGCATCTCCACGACGTCGAACACGAGATACTCGCGCATGTGGCGCGTAACCTGCCGCCGTTGTGCGGCGACTAGCCGGGCGACCCACGGGAACATGAGGTGACGATTGGTATCCGCCAGCGACTCCAGGAGCAGGGCCGAGCGATTCCGGGAGACCGCCCGTGGTCTGGCGATCTGGATCGGCGCGAACAGCCTCGCGGGCTCCCTCGTCGGGGCCGTGGTCGCCCTCTTCTCTGGAGAGCCGGGGGCCATGTCGCGCTTCGTTCCGATGGGCGCGTTGCTCGGCAACGCCATCGGCTTCGCGGCCGTTCTGTCGGCGCGCTTCGTGCTCCCGAGGTACGGGACGCTGCCCACGTTCCTGAGAGTGCCACTGGCGGGCCTGACGCTTCTGGCCGGCGGCGCCTTCGGCTCTGCTCTGGTGATGCTGTTCTACCCGCTCATGGTCTTCTACCAGGTGCGCCCGATCGCACTGCTCGTGATAGTCGATGGCGTCATCGCCCTGATAGTCGGGCTCATCGTCTACAACTACGAGCGCATGCGGGGGGAAATAGAAGCGGGCTACGAGGCACTCGCCGAGAACCGGGTCAGGGAGGAACGACTGCGCGAGCTCGCCGCGCGGTCGGAACTGAAGGCGCTCAAGGCGCAGATCAACCCGCACTTCCTCTTCAACGCGCTGAACTCGATATCCGCGCTCATAGAATCCGACCCGGCAGCGGCGGAGCGGACGCTGGAGAGGCTCGCCGGCATCTTTCGCGGGACTCTGCTCGCCTCGGAGAAGGAGAGCGTCACTCTCGGCAAGGAGCTGGAACTCGTCGACGCCTATCTCGACATCGAGCGCGCCCGCTTCGGCGATCGCCTAATTGTGACGCAGACCGTCTCCGAAGATGCGGCCAGGGTGCTCGTTCCGCCGCTCATCCTGCAGCCGATCGTCGAAAACGCCGTAAGGCACGGCATCTCTCCGCGTGTAGAGGGCGGACATGTGACGATTGAGGCGTCAGTCGAGGCTGGGCGGCTCAGGGTGTCCGTTCAGGACGACGGACCTGGGATCGGGGACGGAGATTCGGAGAACGCGTTGTCGAGGGGCTACGGTCTCAGAAACGTCAGAGACCGTCTCTTCACGCGGTTCGGCCCCGACGTGTCGTTCACGCTCGGCGGCGAGGCGGGCGCGAGAGTGGAGTTCATGATACCGGTCGAGGCGGACGCGCGGAGCGAGAGCGCGCCGGTCGACCGTGAGACAGAGTGACCGCGGAGGATCGGACGATGGCCGACGACCTGACCGTTCTGGTGGTCGACGACGAGCAGCTGGCCCGGGCCAGGCTCCGGAAGCTGCTCGACGAGATCGACGGCGTTGCCGTGCTGGGGGAGGCGGCCAACGGAGTGGAGGCCGTCGAGAGGATCGGAGAGCTAGGACCGGACGTCGTTCTGCTCGACATACAGATGCCCGGCATGACCGGCTTCGAGGTCATCGACGCGCTGGACGATCCCCCGCTCATCATCTTTGCCACGGCCTTCGACGAGTATGCGATCAAGGCCTTCGAGGTGAACTCGATCGACTATCTTCTCAAGCCGGTGAGCCGCGAGAGGCTGGGCGAGGCCATTGACAGGGCCCGCGCTTTCCTGTCAGATGCGCCGGGGCTCGTCCGCGAGAAGGAGAAGCTCGAGAGCCTTGCCCGATCGCGCAGCATAGATCGGCTTCCGGTGTCCCGCGGAAAGCGCATCCTGCTGCTGGGTCTTGATGAGATCATCTGGCTGGCGTCCGAGGACGGGCTTGTGTTCGCGCACACCGCCGACGGGAGGTTCCTGGTCAACCTCACGATGTCGGAGCTCGAGGAACGTCTGGATGAACGAGTGTTCTTCCGGATTCATCGTTCCACGATCGTGAACCTCGGGCATGTGCGCGAGCTTGTTCCCTGGTTCAGCGGTAAGTACCAGGTCATAATGGACGATCCCGGCTCCACCGAACTGATCCTGTCCCGCTCGAGAGCGAAGGCGCTTCGCGAGATACTCCCGTGGTAGTGCATTCCGCGTTGACATGAGTCCCGGAGACCGCCCGGGCCGCTACATCCACCGGATGATGACCCTGCGCTTCGGCCCCCTCTGAGTGCACCTCGCACCCTTCGAACGACGGTTCATCCGCTGCCGCTTGGGCAGACGAGGCCTCTAGCCCTACACTTGCATCATGGGGCAGAGAGAGGCCGCCTCACCATGACACGAGACGGAGGAAGCGAAACTGAACGTGCATCGAAGGTGTCAGAGAAGGGGGAGGACAATGATACGACCAGTTTCCATAAAATGGAGCCTGCTGGGGCTTGCGCTCGTGGCATGCATGCTGCCGGCCCCGGCGCTCGCGATGCAGATGAACCCGTCGGTGGGCGCGACCCTGCTCGGATTCCCCGACGTCAAGGTCGACATGACCGGCATGGACCCGGGAGAAGAGGGCATATGCCTCGGCGGTGGCGACATGTGCATAGCCCAGACCTCGAATTACCTGGTCCCGCTCGACGAGGTTCAGAAGCGCGACCTGTACCTGTGGTCGCAAATGCTGGAGATCGACGGAGTTCTGGACGGCGACCTGATCGCCTGGGTACAGAACGGCCGCATAGCCGGTACGGTGACCGAGGATGTCGCGGCCTTCGCTCAGGAGCTGCGCATCTCCGGAGAGGTCGACGACGATGTCAGGGCCTTCTGTCAGAACCTCTACATCGACGGCACGGTCAAGGGCGACGTCATGGCGTTGGCCGCGAACATCACCGTGAGCGAGAACGCCGTCATCGAGGGCAACCTGCTGGCCGCGGGGGGCGTGATGCTGGTGAACGGCACGGTCATGCAGGACGTGACCCTGGCCGGCGGGACCGTGGCGGTCAACGGGACCATCGGCGGGAACGCCAACCTCAGGACCGACGGCGGTCTGACCGTGGGGCCGAACGCCTCGATCGGCGGCGACCTGAAGTACAAAGGTCCCTCCGAGATCGAGATCGCCCCCGGCGTCGTCAAGGGCAACGTCAACTTCGAGAGACCGGCGCCCAAGGTCCACTCGGGGTTCGGCTTCCCCAAAGGTCTCAGGATCTTCCTGTGGATCTTCGAGTTCATAGCGGCCATCATCGCCGGCAGCGTGATCGTGGCGCTCACCAAGGACCACGCAAGAAGGACGGCCGAGACCATCAAGAGGAAGCCCCTCAAGAGCCTCGGCATCGGGTTCATCGCTTTCATCTGCATCCCGATCATCGTCCTCATCGCTCTGGTGCTGATCGTCACCGCGCCGCTCTCGATCATTCTTGCTCTCGGGTACGTCATCGCCCTCTACATAGCGAAGTTCTACGTGGCGATCTGGCTCGGGAACATGCTGATCGGCAGGAACCGTCGTCCCGACGCGTCGCCGGTTCCCACGATGCTCCTGGGTCTCGTGATCATCTACGCCGTGACCGCCATACCGGTCGCCGGCACCCTGATCGGCATCGTCATCATGTTCTTCGGGCTCGGCGCGCTCCTGCAGCGCAAGGGGACGCGGCTGAACGGAGCGTTCGAGGCTCCTCCTGCCTCGCCGCAGGGGCTGCCCGACGCGTTCCCGGGCTCGCCGGCGCCGACGGCGCCGACTACCACGGAGGGTTAGCGGCATGAACGGAGGCGAGCGCGGCGCTGGCTCACTGCGCGCCCCGGCGAGGCTCGGGGGCCGGACCATAGGGCTCTGGGCGATGGCTAACACGATTGCGGGACTCGTGATCGGGGCAGCCATCCTGCTCTTCGCGAGCGGAGAGGCCATCAATGGCTCGCTGGTCGCGATGAGTGTGGTCTTCGCCAACGTCGTGGGATTCACCGCGCTCGTCACCGTCCGCTTCGTGCTACCTCGCTACAGCGGTCTTCCGGTCTACGTTCGCCTGCCGCTCGCGTTCGCCACTCTTCTGGGAGGAGGAGTTCTTGGAAGCGGGCTGGCGCTTCTGGTCAATCCCCTGATAATCCTCTACCAGGTGAGGCTGGCCGTCATGGTCCTCACGGTGAACGGACTGCTGGCGCTCGTCGTCGGAGCGCTTGTCTATTCTTACGAGCTCCTTCGCGGCCAGATCGAGAACGAGTCGGCCGCGAGGGCCAGCCTGGAGAGGGAGATGGAGGTCGCCAGGACCATCCAGCTGGAGCTTCTCCCCAAGACGTTCCCGAACATACCCGGTCTGGACATGTTCGCCTTCAGCGTCCCCGCCAGACACGTGGGGGGCGACTGTTACGACATCATAGACATCGGGGACGGACACCTGGCCATAACGATCGGTGACGTGGCGGGGAAGGGAACCCCCGCCGCGATCCTGATGGCTAACGTGCAGGCCGCGGTGAGGGCGCTGTCGGAGAGCGACGTGCCGGCCGGCAGGTTGATGGAGAAGGTAAACAGCCTCGTCCACCGCTCGACCGAGGACAGCGGCTTCATAACGTTCTTCTATTGCGTTCTGGACACGCGGACCGGATACCTCAGGTACGTCAACGCAGGGCACAATCCGCCCTGCGTGCTGCGTTGGGGTGGAGAGCGGGAGTATCTGGACATCGGTGGGGTGGTCATAGGCGTGATGCCGGGGACGACGTACGAGGAGGGCGAGACGACCCTCGGCCCGGGCGACGGTCTGGTTCTCTACACCGACGGGATCACCGAGGCGACCAACCCCGAGGACGAGATGTTCGGAGAGGATAGGCTGGAACGTGTGCTCGACACTCACCGGCACGCCTCGGCCAGAGAGATAGAGGAGCAGGTCTACACGAACGTGAAGGACTTCACGGCCGGGGCGGCACAGGCCGACGACCTGACCATGGTCGTCGTGAAGATGACCGGGCAGCGCCCGGACGAGGAGTCCCTGTCCGGAGATGAAGCATCGTTCGAGGCCAAAGGCGGGTCCTCCGCCGCGCGAGGTGAGCCCGTCACGGGTAACCTGCGAGGACCCGCCGCGGCCGCCAGACTGATGGCTCCGATGAACACGTAGGACCGAACGCGTCGCGTGCCAGAGCGACGGCGCAACGGAGGCAGGATGAACGACGAGAAGTGGGCAGAGAAGCACATCACGCTCTTGGGCGTGTTTCACATAGTGTACCACGCCATTGGGTTCGTGGCCGGCATCGGCGTGCTGGTGTTCTTCCCGGCGCTGGGCGCTGTCGCCGGAGACGCTGAGGCCAACGTGGTTCTGTCGATCATTGGCGGCGTGGTCGGGACGATACTCATCGTGGTCTCGATACCCGGCATCATCGGGGGCATAGGTCTCCTTCGCAGGCACTCGTGGGCGCGCATAGTTGCGCTCATCATCGGAGCCGCAGACCTGTTCGACATCCCGATAGGCACCGCGCTCGGCATCTACACGTTCTGGGTGCTGATGCGGGACGAGGTCGTCGCGTACCTGAAGTCCTGAGGAGGTTCAATGCGCCACGCGCGAGTTCTGTGCATGATGTTGACGCTGTCCTGTCTTGCGTTCGTCGTGTCCGCTTCCGCCGGCGAGCCCTTGAGCGACCCTTACGAGGTGTTGGCCAGGCACTACGCCGCGATCGGCGGTCTCGAGCGGATCGCCGGGCAGTGGCCCTATGCGTTCGAGGGGAAGCTGTCGGTCGCCGGACTGAACGGCACGTTCTCCTATTGGAGCGCGGGGCCAGGCGTGCACAGAAGCGAAGTCGATCTGGGGATCATCAAGCAGGTCGACGGCGACAACGGAGACGTGGCGTGGCAGCTGGACACCAACGGAAAGCTCTCGATCACGAAGGACGAAGTGGCGCTCAGACAACGCGGGCTCGAGCTGCGGCTCGAGCGGATGGAGCACCTCGATCCAGACTCGGACGAGTTCGACGTGTCCCTTGATGGGATGGAGAACGTCGGCGGGCGAGACTGCTACGTGGTCCGGATAGAGAGCTCGCTGGACGAGGGTTACCGGCTGATGTACATCGACGTCGAGAACTTCCTCGAGCTCAAGACGAGCGACATCCGCGATTCGGAGGAACGTCACACGCTCCATTACGACTACGCGGATACCGGGGGGATCCTGAGACCCCACCGCGACGTCACGACGATGCTGCCGACCGGGCAGACCCAGACGGTGGAGATCGTTTCGTTCGATCCGGCTCCAGTGTTCCGGCCCTCCTTCTTTGACCCCCCGGAGGAGGGCCCGAGCGACTTCTCGTTCACGACCGGGGAGTCCTCTATCGATGTCCCCTTCAGGTTCATCGAGCGCCACCTGTTCGTCCCCGTGACGATCAACGGAGACGAGAGGCTCTGGGTTCTCGACACGGGCGCGAGCATGAGCGTGATCGACGCCGACTACGCCGGAGCGCTCGGCATCGAGGCGGTGGGCGACATGAAGGGCGTCGGAGCAGGGTCGACGGTCAACGTGTCGTTCGTTGCGCTTCCGCCGTTCTCGATCCCTGGTGTGGAGTTCTACGAGCAGAAGGTGGCATCGCTTCCAATAAGCTCTCTATTCGAGCAGACCTCGGATCTCGAGATAGGCGGCATCCTGGGATACGACTTCCTCTCGAGGTTCGTTACGCGCGTCGACTACGCCAACGAGTCGATCCGCCTCTACCTGCCGGACTCTTTTGAGTACGAGGGTGACGGCACGGTCCTCGAGGCGCCGTTGTCGGGCAACGTCTTCGGAGTGAGGGCGTCGGTCGACGACAAGTACGAAGGCTGGTGGACGCTCGACCTGGGAGCCGGGGGGGTGTCCTTCCACTACCCGTACGCCAAGGACCAGGGCTTCCTCGACAGGGAAGGCGTCTCGGTCTTCGGTTTCGGCGCCGGAGGCAGGATCGACAACAAGTTACTCAAGTTCAGCAGCATCGAGCTAGGAGGCTTCGAGGTCGATGCCCCTATCATCTCGTGCCCGGAGCGTGAAGTAACGGGCGCCTTCGGAGGCACAGACAGGATCGGGAACATCGGCAACACACTTCTGCGGCACTTCGTGCTCTATCTTGACTACGAGAGACAGCAGATCATCGTCGAGAGGGGAGACGACTTCGCGGTCGACTTCCCCGTGGACAGGAGCGGGTTGCAGCTCTGGAGGCCGGAGGGCAGCACGATCGTGGTCCTGAACTCCGCCGCAGGGACACCCGCCGCCGATGCGGGTCTCGCGATCGGCGATGTCGTGGTCTCGATCGACGGTATGAGCGCCAGCGAACTGGATCTTATTGCCATAAGGAGAATGATGCGGAGTGAGCCGGGAACTGAATACACGCTCGGGATCCTCCGCGACGGCGAACCCCTCACAGCCAGGATAGTGCTCCGAGACATCCTCTAGGTAGCGCGCCTCACACGCGCCGGGACATCGGCCCTTGGCCGCTCGCGTGTAACCCGCGTGACCGTCCCGTTGTCATATATGGTGGACCGTCCGCCGGCGAAGCTCGTCCGGCGACCTCGGACGGGCCTCTCGCCGACCGGGTGTGCTGTCTTGCCAACAAGGGACCACGGTCGTAGTGTGAGATGTCACCCTGCCGTATCTCTTCTCTCACGAGGTGACGCGATGACGACGGGCTTTCTGCGAACTGCCGTGGGCGCGGCCGTGCTCATCTGCATTCTCGCGCCGGCCGCCGTCACCGCTTCGGACCGTTCGGCTGAGGCGGTCGAACAGGCCGTCCTCAAGCTGCAAGCGATCCGCGACCTGGACGACCTGAGCAGAGAGCTCTGGCCCGGCTGGAAGATCTCCGAGACCGCCTTCGCGCTATACGAACCCGACGACGAGTTCTGCGTCCTCGTGAACCACCGCGCCCCGCCACCGGGCTTCGACAGCAAGCGGACCTCGGCACGCCCGCGCGTCCCGTTCGACGTCGGCAGGCTTCACGAAACGGCCCCGGACGATGGCAGCCTGAACGGTGAGTCGACGGCCTATGTTCCGTGGGACCGGTTCGAGGTAGATGCCGTTCCTTGCGCGTTCGAGGAGGCGTTCAGGGCGCACATGAGGTCCGAGTGCGCCGACCTCAAGTACCTGGCTCCTCCGGTGGACGGCTATCCGCTCACCCCGGAGAATCTGGCCCTGTCGGACATCGAGTGCGAACTCCTGATGCGCGCGATGACCGCGCCCGCGGACTCACTCCAGTCCTGCATTCTCGACTTCGTGGCCGTTCGGAACTACCGCCGCATCAGGTTGAGCAGCCCGGCAGCCGAGGCCTACGAGAACAAGCTGGAGCGCCTCGCCGGCATAGCGGCCTACGTTGCTGAGAGAGCAAGAGTCGAGGCTCCGCACCACGTGCCGGAGAAGGACGCAGAGCTGGTCGGTCAGGGTCGGGGTGAACCGTTCGATGCAGGTGCGTGCATGGCGCGGCCTCGCGACCTCGACTGGTATCGCTCCGACAGGTACAGGGCGACGGGAGCGGTGCTGTGCGGGCTGCTGGACAGGTTTCGCCCCGCGTGGCGGCGGGAGAGTGAGGCGTGCCCCGATCCGAGCGCGCTGCTCGTGGAGTTGACACGCACCAAGCTTCCCCGGGCATTCGACATCCTGATCCGCTACGGCTGCCGCGCCCGCATCGGCGAACGCGAGGCGTTCATCGATGGGCTCAAGAGCGACGCCGAGAGGCTGTTCGACAGCATAGTCGCGGGGGAGGGGATGAAGCTGGTCGTAAACACGGGGCTTCTGGCGAGCTCGTCAGTGAGCTACGACCCTGAGAACGTGGTCCAGGTGGACGACCACAGATTCGTGCACGAGCGCATTCTGAAGATCGAATTCTCCGGAGGCACTCGCGTCCTTGTGACTGGAGTGCCGGTCGCGGTGAACGTGGGCGAGGGCGAGTTCGACATCGAGCAGCTCACCCTTGCCGCGCCTTCCGAGTACGTCGTGAGGATAGCCGGTGTGCCGGTTCAGCTGGCCTCCGGGGTCAATCAGTTCGAGGAGCCGCTGTCCGTGTCGGCCGACGGGCTTCTGATAGAGGCGAGGTCCGGCGTGATAATCGTGGGCGAGGACAAGGTCACCTTCATACTGCACCGCTAGCCCACCTCGTCAGTTCCTGTACATGTTCTTGATCGTCGTCCAGGTGGTGTCCTCGACCGGGGACGATCCGATGCACTCGAGCGTGGCGTAGATGGACATGTTGCCCGGGAACGTGTATGTGCACATCTCATCCCACCCGATGCCCCAGTCGTTCCAGGACACGCAGTCGACGCACGGTCCGATATCATTCACCAGCTGCGGTGGCTCGTCGCACGCGTCCTCGAAGACGATCGATGCGAAGAACGGTTCGGTCATGCCCGGGCAGTCCTCTGGCATGGGTATCGCGATCGCCCACAGTCCGGCCGGACTGAACGGCCCAGCCGTCATCGGAATGGATGTCGAGACGATGGTCGAGCCGGGAATCGGACACTCAGGGTCGGTCATGTCGGCCTCGAGGATCTCGGCGTGCATCGTGAGGGCGCAGCCGTTCTCGTCTTCCCAGTAGAGGTAGATCGTGACCGAGAGCGGCTTCCAGCTCCCGGTGCACTCAGTGCACTCGGTCGGATCGCAGTAGACGGCGTACGACTCGTCGCCCGTGAACCATCCGGTCACGGTCCAGTAGTAGTCGCTGTTCCCGCTGTCGCACTGGTCGCCCGGCGCTCTCTCTTGCTGGTACTCGTGTACCACGGGGCTCATCAGTGACTCGGTGACGACCTCCCTTGCCTGCAGCGGGCAGGTCAGCGCGAGCAGAAGTGTCACCAATGTTGTAACCTTCGTCGTCACGACTCCTCCCTTCTGATACACAGCACCGGGGCTCCGGCCCCCGTCAATGCGTGCTCCTACGCGTTCCCGGTTGATTCCGGACCCCAGCAGTGGTATTCCTGACATCGTCGCGGCATTGCAGATGCATGAACCGTTCCGCTTTGCGGGGAACGTCTTCGCACGGGCGCGGTGAGGCGCTCCAGGGAGGTCCAGGTGGCTCAAGCCACGGTGACAGTAACGCTGAAGCGGGGTGAGGACAAGCGAATTCGGTCCGGCCACCTGTGGGTCTTCAGCAACGAGATAAGCAAGGTCGAGGGCGCCGTGGAACCGGGTGACGCCGTCACGGTCCGCGACTCCGCGGGGCGCGACCTTGGTACAGGTTACATTAACCCGCACTCCCTCATTGCGGTCCGGCTCGTTTCCCGATCCAACGTCGAGATCGACAGGGACTTTCTCTCGCAGCGCATCCGCGCCGCGATCGAACTGCGTGAGCGGACCTGGCCCGGCGAGCGCGTGTGGCGGGCGGTCTACAGTGAGGCCGACCTTCTGCCCGGGCTCGTGGTCGACAGGTACGGTGACGTGCTCGCGCTGCAGTCGATGACGGCCGGGATAGAGCGGCGTCTGGACACCATCATCGAGATCCTCGTCGACCGGCTTGGCGCGTCGACGGTAGTGTTGCGCAACGACTCGCCGATGCGGGCCTACGAGGGCCTCCCTGAGGAGAAGCGCGTCGCCGTAGGCAGCCTGGACGGACCCGTCGAGATCGAGCAGGATGGAGGCCGGTTCCTGGTGGATGTGCTCGACGGGCAGAAGACCGGCTTCTTCCTCGACCAGAGGGAGAACCGGGCAGCTACCGCCGCTCTGGCGGAAGGGCGTGACGTTCTCGACTGCTGCTGCTACACGGGGGCGTGGTCGGTGAGCGCGCTCCTTGGAGGAGCGACGTCGGCGATAGGCATCGACTCGTCCGCGTCCGCCATAGAGCTTGCCGAGCGCAACGTTCGGCTGAGCCTCCCTGATGCCGACGCGCGCTTTCTCAAGGGAGACATCTTCGGCGTGCTCGCCAATCTGAGGGACACCAAGAGGTCGTTCGGGATGGTCATTGCCGACCCGCCGGCCTTCGCCAAGAGCAGGAAGAAGGTGAGAGAGGCGCTCAAAGCCTACCGCGGGCTGAACAGGCTGGCAATGAGCCTCGTGCGCCCCGGCGGATACCTCGTGACATGCACCTGCTCTCACCTCGTCGAGCGCGAGGCGTTCATGCACGCGCTCGTTGGTGCTGCTATGGAAGCGGGGCGGCGCGCCCGCATCGTCGAGGTCCGCGGTCAGAGCCGCGACCATCCCGTTCTGCTTGGACTTCCCGAGACGGGCTATCTGACATGCGTCGTGCTCGAGGTTCTCTAATGCTTCTGCTGCATTGCGGACTCGCCTGGAGCGCGCTCCGATGGACAGACCGGGATATGTGAACCTCGCCGCCTCCGGGGAGCTCAGGCTCAGGATCGACCGAGCTCGTGAGCACCTTGCCGACTGCAGGCTGTGTCCCCGCGCGTGCCGGGTGGACAGGTCCTCCGGTCAGCTCGGCTACTGCGGCGCCGGCGCCGCGGCGAAGGTCTACAGCCACATGGCGCACCCGGGCGAGGAGCCGCCCATTTCGGGAACGAGAGGGTCCGGCACGATCTTCTTCTCCCACTGCACATTGTCCTGCATCTACTGCCAGAACTGCACGTTCAGCCAGCTCGGAGAAGGTCGGGAGCGGACGATCGGGGAGCTGACGAACATCATGTCCGGTCTCGCGGACGTCGGATGTCACAACCTCAATCTCGTCACTCCCACGCACTTTCTGCCCGCGGTGCTGGAAGCGCTGCTCAGGGCGGCTCGGGCCGGCGTGTCCCTGCCCCTCGTGTGGAACACCTCCTCGTATGAGACGTGTGAGACCCTGGCGCTGCTGGATGGCGTGGTGGACGTCTATCTGGCGGACCTTCGCTACTGGTCGTCCGAGGCCGCGGGAGCGTACTCGGATGCGCCCGACTACCCGGGCGTGAGCAGGAAGGCCCTGCTGGAGATGCGGCGCCAGGTCGGGACGCTCCAGCTCGACGCTGAAGGCTGCGCGGCGCGTGGTCTCATCGTGAGGCACCTTGTGCTTCCCGGGGACGCGTCCGGCACCGCCGCGGCGATGCGCTTCGTGGCCTCCGCGCTTGGCCCGAAGACGCACGTGAGCCTCATGTCGCAGTACTACCCGGCCCACATGGCTGGCGGAGACCCGCTCCTGCGAAGGCGTCTGACCAGGGACGAGTGGAACGCGGCAGTTCGATCGCTGGAGGAAGCCGGGCTCGAGAACGGTTGGGTTCAGGATTTCCCCGAGGATCTCTACCCGATAGCCGGTACCAGGCTGGGGCCCGCCTGACTCCCATCCGGCCAGGTCGCGAGCTGCCGCATTCGCGTGGTCTCCATGCCAGTGGACCTGTCTGCGAGGTCGCGGACCATGCCGGACAGGGCGCACAGTTCTCGACTCTTGGCCCGGCGGCCGACCGGCGGGGGGGGCGGGGCGAGCCCAGCGAGCGCTGGCAGCACGTGGCGCGTGGCGATCCGGTTCAGGTGAGAGATTGTTCAGACCGGGGTGGAACATCCTCAGCATGTTGACATCCAATGGAATGAGGAACATACTGAACTTGGTGTTCCGGGTGAGCCGTTTGCGGCTCGATGTCTCGGGTGTTTGAGTGATGGAGTGGGAAGGTAACAAGTGAAGCGAAGCGAGCTAGAGAAGAAGACCGTGGCTGAACTCCGGAAGATGGCCGGAGCCAAGGGGGTCGTCGGCGCGTCGCGCCTCAAGAAGGCCGAACTCGTTGGGCGGCTTGCCGGATCCGGCTCCGAGGTGCGGAAGAGCGTGAGCGAGTCTTCCGGCAAAGACACGGGAAAGAAGAAACCCAAGGTGTCGGAGAAGCCCGCGGGCACGAAGAAGCGCGCGACGTCAGGTGAGTCGCGTTCCACGAAGAAGTCCGCCGCGGTTCGCAAGAAGGCGGGGGCGAAGAAGAGCGTGCCTCCGCGCAAGCCTGCGGCTGCGAAGCAAGCAGCAACGCCACGCAAGCCCGCGGTTGCGAAACAAGCAGCAACGCCTCGCCGGAGAGCGAGCAGATCGTCTCGAAAGCGTCCAGGCGCGAAGCCGAGGTCGGAGGGTCGCGGCGCCCCCGAGGCCGCTTCGGTCTCGTCTATGTCTCCGAAGCTCAAACGCGCG
>CAZLTC010000014.1:35407-45416 GCA_964562405.1 uncultured bacterium
CGGCGCCCCCGAGGCCGCTTCGGTCTCGTCTATGTCTCCGAAGCTCAAACGCGCGTTCGCCAGCAGGCCGAAGAACGGTGAGCAGCGCGCGCGGGCGAGTAAGTACTACCTTGGCGTGCCCGAGACCACAGATCTGGACAAGGGTTTCGAGTACCCCGAGACCTACGGTGAGAACATGGTCTCGCTCATGGTGCGGGACCCGTACTGGCTGTTCTCTTACTGGGAGTTCGCGCCCGAGCTGCGCGGTGAGCTGGCCGCCAGGATCGGTGAGGAGGCCCTCCTGCGGAGCAGGACGGTGCTGCGCGTCTACGACATCACGGGCACCGACGCCGACCATGCGAACGGCCACTATGATATCGATGTGGCTCCCGAGGCCCGGAACTGGTACATCAACGTAGCCAGAGTAGAGCGCGAGTACTGTGTCGACATCGGTTTGATAGCGCCCGACGGTTCGTTCATCGTCATCGCGCGTTCGAACAGAGTGACGCTTCCGCCGGTTGGACCTTCCGACTCGGTCGACGAAGAGTGGGTCACCATAGAGGCTCTGGACGAGCTCTACGTGCGGATAGACGGGCGGAGTGGGCCGACGTCCGGCTCGGGAGGATGGGGCCCCGGCGGTTGGGGTTCCGGCGGACTCGGTCGCTAGAAAGCTTTCGCATCGCCGACCGCCCGGCCTGACAGGCCGGGCTATTCAATAGAGGTCAGGGTCACACATGGCAAAGGGCTATCTGAGCCTCGTTCTACACGCTCACCTCCCGTACGTACGTCACCCTGAGTATGCGAGCTTCCTCGAGGAGGATTGGCTCTTCGAGGCGATGACGGAAACCTACATTCCGCTCATCCGCGCGTTCCGCCGCCTCACCGACGACGGCGTGAACTTCAGGGTCACCGTGTCGCTGAGCCCCCCGCTCGTGTCGATGCTGCAGGATCCGCTGCTGCAGGAAAGATACATGAACCACCTCTCCGGCATGGTGGAACTGACGGAGAAGGAGGTTGACCGTTGCAAACGCGACCCCGTCCTGCGGGGGCTCGCGGAGACCTACCGCGTGATGTTCACAGAGACGAGGACGACCTTCGCCGAGGACTACGGGATGGACCTGGTGAGGGCGTTCCGTGAGTTCCAGGACCAGGGCAAGATCGAGATAACCACCTGCGGCGCCACACACGGCTACCTCCCTCTCATGCAGGAGTACCCCGCGGCCGTTCGAGCGCAGATCAGCTTGGCGGCCGACCACTACAGGAAGACCATCGGCCGTGACCCGAGGGGCATCTGGCTGCCCGAGTGCGGCTACTTCCCGGGGGTCGATTCGTACATCGCAGAGCAAGGCATCCGGTTCACGTTCGTCGATACGCACGGAATCTTGAACGCGGCTCCGCGGCCGCGCTACGGCAACTTCGCCCCGGTGATCACGCCCGCGGGTGTCGCGGTGTTCGGAAGAGACCTCGAGTCGTCGAAGCAGGTGTGGAGTGCCCACGAGGGTTATCCCGGAGACCCGGTCTACCGGGACTTCTACCGGGACTACTCCTACGAGCTGGACTACGATTACGTGCGGCCCTACCTGGGCGGCGACGGTTCGAGGAAGATGCTCGGCCTCAAGTACTGGCGCATAACAGGATCGACGGACGACAAGGAGTTCTACGATCCGGAGGCCGCTCGCCGGCGTGCGCACGAGCACGCTGGCAACTTCATGTTCAACCGCGAGAAACAGATAGAGTACCTAAACGACGTGCTCGGGCAGGAGCCCTTCATTGTCGCTCCCTACGACGCAGAGCTCTTCGGCCACTGGTGGTTCGAAGGTCCCGTGTGGCTCGAGGAGCTGCTGCGGAGGATCGACCTCAGGAACGGGCCGGTCCGCACGGCGACCCCGTCCGACTACCTCGAGCTCGGCGGAGCCATCCAGAGAGCGGTTCCGTTCCACTCGAGTTGGGGCTACATGGGGTACAGCGAAGTGTGGCTCAACGGCAGCAACGACTACATCTACAGGCATCTCCACAGGGCGGCCGCGCGGATGACCGAACTCGCCAAGACGTATCCGACGGCTGACGGTCTCAGGCTGAGGGCCCTCAAGCAGGCGGCACGCGAGCTTCTGCTCGCCCAGGCCAGCGACTGGGCCTTCATCATGAAGACCGGGACCATGTCCGAATACGCCCACAAGCGGACGAGGGATCACGTCGCGCGTTTCTCGCGGCTCTACGCCGAGATCAGATCCAACGCGATCGACGAGAAGCGGCTGGCCGAGGTCGAGTGGCGCGATCGGATCTTCCCCGACATCGACTATCGTATCTACGCCGACGACTCGCGTCCCGCGTGAGGGAGGTCCGCCGTTGCCCGCTAAGCCACGCTTGCGACTCCCGATAGCCATTCTCTGGCACCAGCACCAACCCTACTACAGGCGTCGACTAGGCGGAGATCCGCGCGAGGCCTACCTTCTCCCATGGGTGAGGCTGCACGCGGTGCGCGACTACTACGCGATGGCGGCACTGGTGGAGGAGTTCCCGAACGTCCACGTGACGTTCAACTTCGTTCCATCTCTGCTGGCGCAGCTCGATGACTACTCTGAGAACGGCGCGACCGACTACTGGATGGAGCTCACGCGCAAGCCGCTCCCGGAGCTGAGCGACATCGAGCGCGACTTCATCGTTGCCCGATTCTTCGATGCCGATCACAGGAATGAGATACGCATCCACCGTCGGTACTCGCAGCTTCTCGACCTCAGGATCAAGGGGACTCGGTTCACCGATCGAGACCTGAACGATCTCAGGATGTGGTTCAACCTTGCCTGGTTCCCACCAGAGACGCGCCTGGGAGCGTGGACGCTACCCGACGGCGACCGCGTGTCCGTGGCGGAGCTGGTGAAAAAGGGCGAGGGGTTCGACGAGAGCGACATCGAGGCGATGCTCGGGGAGCAGCTGAAACTCATCCGGAACATCGTGCCCATACATCGCAGGCTGATGGACGAGGGCCGGATCGAGGTCTCGGTCTCGCCGTACTACCATCCCATACTGCCGATCATCGCGGACAGCGACCTGGCGACGATAGACGCAGCAGGGTCGACACTGCCCAGGCGATTCCACAGGCCGGAGGACGCGCAGGCTCAGATCGAACGGGCGGTGGCGTTCTACAAGGAGAAGTTCGGAAGACCGCCGGCAGGGATGTGGCCCTCCGAGGGCTCCGTGGGCGAGCACGTGGTCGACCTCGTGTACGACGCCGGGCTCAAATGGTGGGCGACCGACCGCGGAGTTCTTGAAATGTCGGGCAAGTGGGGTTACGAGACCGAGGACCCCGATGTCCTGCTGCGCCCGTACCTTGCCGGCAAGAAGGGCAGACAGGTCTCGACGTTCTTCCGCCACACGCGCCTGTCCGACGACATAGGTTTCAGCATGCAGTCGTACTCCGACTACGACGCCGCGGCCGAGGAGTATCTCGACTGGATACGCAAGGGCTTCGCGAAGCGTGTCGCGGCCCCAGGAGAGCGGGTGCTCTCGATCATCCTCGACGGAGAGAACGCCTGGGGCTCATATCGTGACTCCGGGAGAGCGTTCCTGCGTGGCATATACAGGCGACTGAACGACGACCCGGACCTCGTGAGCGTGACCTTCTCGGAGTTCATCGACGGGAACCCCGCGCGTGGCGTTCGCGCGCACCCGAGGGAGAAGCAGTACGAGGTCTCGCCGCTCTTCACGGCCAGCTGGATCGATGAGATGGGCTCGCCGCACGGCAACGACCTCAACATCTGGATAGGTTCACCGGAGGAGAACCGGGCTTGGGAAGTGCTCGGAGCCGCGCGAGACCGCGTCGATGAGACCGGTGCCACGCCGCTCACTCATCCCGACGCCTATGAGTCGCTCTACATCGCCGAGGGTAGCGACTGGTTCTGGTGGTACGGTGACGACTTCGTGCTCGCGGACGGAGTCGACCTCATGTTCGACTGGCTCTTCCGCGAGCGCGTCAAGGACATCTACCGCGGGCTCGGCGATACGCCGCCCGAGGATCTGGACGAACCGATCGTCCGCGGCTGCGCGACGTGGACCGAGGATGATCCTATCAGTGTGATCGAGTCGGGGCAGTCGCTCCGCGTGCTGTCGGACAGGGCCGGCACGGCCCACTTCACCGTCGACGATTGGGCGACATCCAAGGAACAGCTTCTCGAGCCCGTCGGCGACGTGATGGGGCGGCTGACGGGCTATTCGACCCGTGTCGGTCCGTTCGGGCCAAAGGTCCGCTCCATTCAGTTCGAGTTCAGGTCGGCCGACGGAAGCGGCAAGACGAGTACCCACAGCGTACGTGTCCGCGCGAAGCGGGCGCGACGCGCCTCTTGACGACACCCAAGACCGGGCTCCCAGTCCGGGGTTTGAGTCCGGGCTCCCGCCTGATAGACTGAAGTGACCAGGCGGGAGGAACACGCTCTTGCGCAAGACCCTCATGACAGCAGCCATCGTGGCAGCCGCTCTCGCGGTCGTCGTCTGCGTTGTCGCGCTGACGTCGATCGGACCTCGTATCGGCGTGGGCTTTGTCGAGAGGACCGTGAAGGAACGCACCGGGCTCGATCTTAACATCGGTGGTTCCGGCGGGAGGCTGCTGTCGAGCTTCACCCTTTCCGACGTCACCCTGTCGGTGCCCGACGGCGCCACCCTGCTCTCCGTCGATTCGGCCAAGCTATCCTACGATGCCAAGGCGCTGGTGTTCGATCACGAACTTAGGGGCGTGATCGGTATCGAGGGAGCCTCCGTCGCGTTCGAGGTCGCGGGCGACGGTCTCCTCGGATGGGGCAAGCTGGCTGCGCTGTCGGGCGGAGGCGGCGCCGCCGACACGCTCGGCGGCGGTTTCGCGTTCGATATCGGCGTTTCAGCCCACGACGTCGCCGCGACGTACAGAGATACCGCTGCCGGCCTGTTCATGTCCGGCCGGCTGGACGGGGATGCTACGTTCGCCACCGGAGAGTTCGAGGCCACGCTCGAAGGTTCCCTCTCGGTGGAGACGCCGACGCTGGCCGTGCCGTTCGACGCCCGGTTCGCCGGCTATCTGGACGGAACGGGAGAGCGCATCGATGTGAAGGGTCTCTCCGTCGCGAGCGACGCGGTCATGTTCGACGCCTCCGGTTGGATGGAGAGCCGAGGTGAGGGCTCGTCCCCACGCCTGGCGTTCGAATCCGATTTCAGGCTCGATCTCGAGGCTCTCTCCGTCCTGTTTCCGTCCATATCCGGCGGCTCGACGGTCTCCGGTCTGATGGATGTCTCGGCCACGCTCGAAGGCTCGGGGGACTCCCTTCTCTATCGGGCGACGCTCTCGTCGGACGTAGTGTCGGCGCGCGGTGTCGACATTCATGACCTCGGAGCCAGTTTGAGCGGTGACCTCACCTCCGTACGCGTTGAGACGCTGGGTGCGCGGCTTCTCGGGGGCTCTCTCGACGCGTCAGGCAACGTAGGGTTCGCCGGCGGGGTCGTGGAGGGAGAGGTGCGCGCCCTCGCCGACGGGCTCGACGTGGCTATGTTGTCGGGCTTGGCGACCACGGCAGGGGCCGCCAAGCCGTCGATGGCAGGGCGGCTGACCTTGTCGGCGACCATCTCCACATCGGGCATGGACGTTTCGAACCCGACTCTGTCCGGGCTCGAAGGGACCGCCGTCGGATCAATCACGGGGGGCGTCGTCGACGCCCGCACGCTCGGCGACCTCTCGTTCGACGCGCGTTTGAGTCACGGCCAGGCGACGGCCGAGCTCAGATGCTGCTCGACCGAGGTGAAAGCGTCGGGTGAACCGTCCGTAGAAGGCATGGGCGACGTCATCTTCTCAATCTCGTGCGACGATCTCTCGATTCCGGCGGCCGTTCTGGGAGCCGGCGGCCTCGAAGGTTCCCTCGACGCGAGGGGCACCCTGTCACTCGCCGATGGCGGCCCTTCCGTGCGCCTGTCCGCGTCGTTCCCCGAGGGCTCGTATCGCGGAAACGTGTTCGCTCCGGCTCAGGCCGACGTCTCGTGGTCGGGCGATGCCGGCGATGCTGAATTCACCGTGCTGTCAGGAGTCGTCAGCGGCGTCGCCTCGTTCACGCGAGACGGGACGTACGAGGCGACCGTCGACGTTGATGGGCTCGACCTCACGAGCGTGGTGCCCGACTCGATGGTCGAAGAGTGGGCGTTAAGCGGAACTGTGAGCGGGCACGCGTCGGTCGCGGGAGACACCGGCTCGGTGCGCTCCGTCGAGGGAGAGATCCGCGAGCTGCGGCTGACGGCGCGGGGGCATGACGTGTCCCTTGACGCCCCGTTCACATTCCGGGCCGGCGAGGACACGGTCGAGGTGTCACACGTGTCCCTGACCAGCGACCTGGGACAGGCCTCGGTCCGTGGCCACCTGGCGAGGGGTTCGGAGGGGCGCATCGCCGCCACGTTCCGGGCGCTCGACATCGCGGCCCTTGTCGACCTCTCCGGCGCAGCCGGGGTCCCTCCGCTCGAGGGCCGCCTCGATGGAACCGCCAGCGTGGAAGGTGATCTGGCGAGGCCCAACGTGGTCGCCGACCTATCCGTAGACGGATTCTCCGCCGCCGGCATCGATTTCCAGTCAGTCACGCTCTCGGCCGAGAGTGACACGTCGGACCTCGTGTTCGATCTGGAGGCTACGAGCGCCACTGCCGGTCTCATCAGGGCGAACGGCAGCGTGCCACTCAAGACTTCACGCGGCGCCGTGCCTTCGTTCGACGGGAGCCGCGAGTTCGGAGTGAGCCTGATCTGCGACAAGCTGGAGTTCGACGCCGGCAGCTATCTCATGCCGACCGTGCGTGGTGACCGCATTGTATTCGCCAGCGGTTCCGTGCTTCTGACCGGCAGGGCGGACTCGCTCTCGTCGATTCACGGGCGAGGGAGCTTCGATCAACTAGCGCTTACGTTCGATCTGATCAAGTTCGCCGTTGCCGGTACTCTCAACTTCGACCTCGACGGCGGCGCCGTTGCGCTCAGGCCGACCACGATAGCAATGACGCGCAGGCGCGTTCTCAACGACGAGGGTGGAGGGCACATTGTCCTCAGCGGCGACGTGAGCAGGGACGGCGCGCTCACGGCCACCGCGGAGGTGCGCGGGGTCCAGATAGCGAGGCTGGTGAGGACGTTCGCTCCGCGCGCCGGCGAACCGGTCCAGGGCGACCTGGACCTGGACGTGACCGCGAGTGGGACCGTCCGCGCTCCGATCGTCGAGATGACGTGGGGCGTGAAGCGGCCGGTGCTGTCCGGCCTTGCGTTCACGGGCTTCGATGGAGGCGCTCGGTTCGAGGGACGGGCTCTCGTTCTGGAAGGAGCGTCTCTGTGGGCGGGGAGCCACTCCATCGACGTGTCGGGCGCCGTCGACCTCGCCTCAGTCGGTCCCGACTCCGGCGCTCCCGAACTGGACCTGCGCGTGCAGGCTTCCGACTTCGACCTGGGGGCCATTCGCCTGGCGGATCCGCAGCTTTCACGGCTCGGGGGTATCCTGAATGCGGACCTGCGCTTGACGGGTTCCGCGGACCTCCCATCGCTCCAGGGCACCCTATCGTTGAGGAAGGGATCGTTCCGCGGTCTTGGGCTCGAGAAGCCGCTCGAGGGGATCGTCGTGGATGTCGCGGCCGACGGGCGCACGATCGCGCTCAACAACGCGAGTCTCTCAGTCGGAGACGGGTCGGTCACGGCACTCGGGTTCGTCTCACTCGACGATGCCGGGCGGCCGAACTTCCTTCTCAAGACGAAGCTCAACGCTGCCAGGATCGTGAGCGAGAACGCGTTCGACGCGCGCTTCACGGGCAGCGTCCAGTGGGCCGGCAGCGCGAGGCAGTCGCAGATCACGGGCACCGTAAGGGTGGAGGACGCGTCCGTGTCGTACGACGTCGGGCTGTCGGACATACTGCAGAGACGTCCCGTACGCGTGACCGTCAGGCAGCCGGGAGGAATGTTCGACAATACGACGCTCGACGTCGAGATCAACATCAAGGACAAGGTCGCAGTCGAGAACGGCCTCGTCAAGGTCGACCTCAACGGAGGCGTGCATCTGGGCGGGACCGTGTATTCCCCCAGTATCTCGGGTGGGTTCTACGCGGAGGAAGGGAGCTTCCGCTTCCTCGAGAACGAGTTCAGGCTTGAGTCGCTCTCCGTCGTGTTCACGGACCCGCGCCGTCGGGACCCGTACCTCGACCTCATCGGTTCCGCCAACGTCTCGGATCGCTCCGGCGACGAGTACGCGGTGACCGTGCGCGTCCAGGGTTTTGCGCAGGACGCCGTCCCCGAGTTCACGAGCGACCCGTCCCTGACCGAGCCCGACATCATCTCGTTGCTAACGTTCGGAGACACGGCCGCCACGCTCGTCGGCGGCGGAGAGGCAGCGGGCTCGTCCGGGGACGCGTTCGGCAGCCTCGCGAGAAACGCGTTCATCTCGCGCGCTTTCGGCGTGGCCGAGAGTGCTCTGGAGCGGCTGCTGAGACTCGACACCGTGGCCTTCAACGAGCCGGTGATAGTGCCCGGTGGCGGCGTTGCTGCCGACGTCACGCTTGGCAAGGAATTCGGCGGTATGCTCCGCGTCAACTACACAACAGCGGTCGGGCGGCTGGACGAGCAGGAGATAGAGGTGTCCCTCGAACTCACCAAGTACCTCGCTATCGAGTCGCGCGCCGACCCGGAAGGAGACCATGCGATCGACGTACGGCTTCGCATACCCTTCCAGTAAGCGCCGGACGGGAATCTGGCGGGTCGCGGCGACGGTCGGGCTTGCGCTGGCCCTGCTCACCGCCGTCGCCTCATGCACGCTGGCCAACGACCTCACCTTCAGAGAGCGGGCGCGTGCCAGGGCCGGCCGGGAGGGCCCCATCCTCGATTCGATCGAGTTCGCGGGCAACTCCACGTTCGAACGCGACGAGCTGCTGCGCTACATGACTCTCCATGAGAGCGGGTTCTTCCACACTGTCCGCTACAAGCGCCGGGCGATGGAGGAGGACCTGGCGAACCTGGAGAGATTCTACACGACGCAGGGCTTCCTCGAAGCGCAGGTGGTCGTGGAGGACGAGAGTCCGTCGGACGACTGGACCCACATCGACGTGCTGATCGGCGTTTACGAGGGGCCCAGGTGGACCGTCGCGTCGGTGACCTTCGAGGGCAACGCGGTGGTGGACGACGAGCGCCTGATGCAGAACATGGTGCTCGCGCCCGGCGGCCCGTACCTGACGAACGAGCTGGAGTCGGACCGGCGCTCCGCGCTGGACGTCTACGCCAGAAGATCATATCTGGACGCGCGCGTCTTCCAGACGGTCGAAGTCGACAACGAGGCGCGCGCCGCGAGCGTACACTACCGAATCGTGGAGAGGAAGCAGGCGACGATCGAGTCGATCGATGTCACCGGAAACGAGAAGACGCGGCAGTACGTCATAGAGCGCGAGTTGACGATAGAGTCCGGAGACTTGTTCGACCCAGAGAAGATAGGCGAGAGCCAGGCGCACATCTACCGCACCGGGCTCTTCAACTCCGTGTGGATGGAGCCCGCGAAGGCGGACACGGGCAAGACAGAGAAGCGACTGCTGGTGCAGGTCAGGGAGAGACCGAGCGGGCACATCGACTTCAAGGTCGGCTACGCGGCTCTGACCGGGTTCGAGGCATCTGCCGGCATCACGAACCGCAACCTTCAGGGCCAGGCGATCGAGGCGGCGGCGTCGGGCACGTTCAGCGACTTCGAACGCGGCGTGGAGGCGTCCTTGGGCGATCCGTGGTTCACAGGAAGGCGGGTTGCGGCCGAGGCCACCGGGCGGTACTACTGGAACGACGAACAATCATACGTCGCCGAGACCACCGGCGGCGGACTCGTTCTGACCAAACGGCTAGGGCTGGTTGTAACGCTGGAGGGCGGGTACGAGTTCGATAGGACCATCGTCCTGAGAACCCTCGAGATGGACACGGAGACGGGAGCCAACTACACGAGCGACATCTTTGGTGCCGTTACCTACGACACGCGTGACGACATACTGGACGCGAAGAGAGGCGTCCTGGCGCGGGTGAGGTCCGATCTGGC
>CAZLTC010000015.1:0-10781 GCA_964562405.1 uncultured bacterium
GGCGTCGAAATCGTGCCAGGTCCGCAGGTCATGCACACGTGTGGTCTTGTGATGCCTGCGGTTAAGCTGTGTGCCGATGATGAGTTACGGGCCTTGTCCCGATGACAGAACGCTGCCGCGCACGGGCCGTTCTGGCACGCTACATGCCCTATGGAAGGGTGCAGGTAGTTGACATCTTAATAGGAGGGGTGGAGTGGCCAGGGTGTCATTGAAGCAGGGGGGGCGAGTCCGGTCGCTCTTTGGTCTGCTTCACTCCTCCGACCTCACGCTCCGTCAGAAGGCGACGGAGATGACATAGAGGAACTTGGAATGCCGGGGACGGCGAGTGTGAAAATAGTGGTCGTGATCCTGCTCATCGGAATCGCATCGCCGTTCCTCGGCTGACCACGTAGGAACCGAAGCACATCACCGGAAGTGTACGAAGTGTTGACAGCGGAATACTGGACCTCTCGAGGAGCCGAAAGCATCACGGACCGCAACATGCGCAGGCTCGGCTCTTCGCAGCGGCTCCATCCCCGGACGCAGCTTTGGTCGGCTAATTGCACTCACCTCCGCGGGGATGGAGCCAAGCCGCAACGGCCGGCAGGCAGCCAAGTGGATCTCCCACTACAGCCCTGCCGGCCGTCCTCTTTTTTCGCTCGGCGCGGGGCCAGCGCCCCAACCTGCTCCCCCCAGAGCAGTCTTTCCTGACGGAGCGGTTCCGCCAGGAGCCACGTCTCTCAGAAGCACATCGCCCCAGTCGACACTCCCCTTCGGTTCATCATGGCAGCTACCATACGGGCGTTCGACCTGTGCCGTGAGATGCGGCGGGTCGGAGCGCACTTCGAGTCTGCGCTGGTCGACGGTGACGGACGGGAGCCGATGCCACTTGGTCAGAGGCTCGGGGACCGTGGCGTGACCCCGCGCAACCTGTCGCTGGCGCTCCCGTATCATCTGATAGAGGGATTCCCTTTCGAGGGCGACGTCGAGGCGGCGCGCGCGATGTCCTGCGGCAACGCCTTCGGCGCGGCTCACTTCCTGGCGCAGGACCGACTCCTGGACGGGGAGGAGGCGCCTTCGCCGCGCGGGAGCGGGTTCTCCGATCTCTGTCTCGTGCGATTCATCCGCAAGTACGCCGGCCTGTTTGAAGGCGACTCCGAGTTCTGGACGTTGCTGCTGCGTTACTTCAGCGAGTACACGGAGAGTCTCGCGTGGGAACGGGACGTGCTCTGGGCTGACGCGGGCGCGGCGTGCTTGCGCGACGACGCGTCTCTGGCCCGGACGCTTGAGGCGCTCGGCCGGAAGATGTCTCCGCTCAAGTGCACGATAGCCGCCGTCGCACTGCTTTCCGGCCGGCGGGAGCTGCTGTCCGAGGGGGAGAGACTGCTGGTCGTCTACCACTCCGGCTACCAGCTGTCGGACGACCTGCGCGACCTGTCCCGTGACGTGGCGTGCCGCAGGTGGTCGGTGCCTCTCTGGCTGGCCGCGGGCGGTGATGACCCCGCGTCGGTGGTTGCGGGGTTGGACGACGATGAGCTGCTCGGCGTCGTGGTCAGGAGCGGGACCTACGCGAGGGTAACCGGCCTGATCCGGGAGCGGTACGAGGAGGCGATCGAGACCGCCACCGGACTCGGACTTTCGTCTCTGGTTGTCTACGTCAGAGAGGCGCTCGCCGCCGCCTCCGAGATGTCGGCCTGGGTCACCCGCCGCGTGCTGCTCGCCTCCCGGAGCGGCGGTGCCGCTCGATGGGAACAGAGTGATTGCCTGCTCGCGCCCGACTCGACGGGTGTGGCATCAGGCAACGGACTCGACGGCTGCCCCAAGTCCGGGGCCGCTACAGCGTCCGCCTGTCCGCACTCGTTCTCGGTTCGTGGACGCAGCTTCGTGGTCGACCCGGTTAGCTGTCTGTTCTTCGAAGCGGACGAGGTGGCGTCCGACGTTCTTGCGTGGATGCGCCGCGGTTCTTCTTCGGACGCCCTGCAGGTCCTGCGGCTTGACCACGGCGGAACGGCGGTCGACGAGGCGCGCCTGGAGCTGGCGGCCGTCGCGCCGGACGCGGTGCCCGGTTGCGGCGGGGCGGAGCGACCCGTCTCGATGACGCCGACCAACATCGTCTCGTTGGCTCTCGACGTGACGTCCCGATGCAACCTGGCGTGCGACTACTGCTACCTGGGGGGCGACGAGAGGCCTGGGCCCGGCGACATGGCTCCCGAGACGGCCATCTCATGCCTCGAGCTGCTGTTGGAGGAGGCGTCCACGGACGGCTCGGCGTCGCTCGTGTTCTTCGGGGGCGAGCCGCTGCTGAGGCAGGACCTTGTGCTGGACATCGCCCGCCGGGCGCGCCGCGCCGCCGACGGACGGGGGATCCGGCTCAGCATGCACCTGACCACTAACGGCACGATGCTGACACCGGAGGTCGCTTCCTCGCTCTCCGAAGAGGGCGTGAGCGTGCTCGTCAGCATCGACGGACCGGCGGAGGCGCACGATCGCCACAGACGGTTGCCTGACGGAGGAGGTTCTCACGACCTCATCGCGGGCAACCTGAGGTCGCTCCCGCGGGGCTTCGCCGCGTCCGCCCGCGTGACGCTGACCGAGGACTCGGCTCCGCTCGTCGAAACCGTCTCGCATCTCTCCGGTCTCGGGATCTCTACCGTGCACCTGTCGCCCGCAAGCGGCGTGGCCGTGTCGGTCGGGCTATCGCGGAGACTGCTGCAGGAGTTCGAGGACCTGGCCGCGCTCGAACTCGAGTCGATGCTGGCTGGCGGCCGCCCGGTCGTAGGCAACTTCGCGAGGGCGATGAGAGCGCTCTCATCCGGACGTCCGCGGACGCTGCCCTGCGGCGCGGGCGCTCGCTACCTGTGCGCGGCCCCCGACGGGACGCTCTATCTGTGCCACCGCTTCGCGGGGGACGCGCGGTTCGCGGTCGGGAGCGCGTTCGCCGGCGTCGACCGGAGCGCGGTCGCCCGCCTCCTGAAGACCCTCAGGCGCGACACGGTCGAGTGTTCGGCCTGCTGGGCGCGCTTTCTCTGCGGCGGCCCGTGCCTTCACGACCTGTGCGCCGGCGCCGGGGAGGGCAGGCCCGATCCGATGCGCTGCGAGTTGTTGAAACGCGTGTACGAACTGGCCATGTGGATGTACGCGTCGCTGTCCCCGGACGCCAGGCGGGCGCTCGGCGCCGCGTGCGACGCGCCGCCGCCGTGGTCCGCCGGAGCGGTCTGATCAGAAGGACCGGGTAGGCGAGGGGGTATCGGGGCGTCTGCTGTCTGCAACCACGCCTGACGGGAGGAAGGGAGGTGATGGGCATGCGGCATCTCAGGCCGGCCAACGGTGCCGGCAACGCGTCGATGGCGGAGCCGAAGAAGGGCGAGTACTGCCTTCTGGACTACTCCAGCTGTTCCACGTCCGACGTCTGCTGGCTCGCGGACCTCGACAACGGCTGCGACGCAAGGGACAACTGCATAATCGACACGTCGTGATCGGCGTGCTCGGTCGAGTTGACCGAAAGGGGGGAGACGATGAAGCACCTCAAGGCGGCCAATGCCGTCGGTCCCGCTTCGCCGGTGTCGTGCGCGGTGCCTGCATCTCAGCTCTGCTACATCTTCATAGACTGGGGCGGCTGCGACAGCGTGGACCAGTGCGGGTTCGACTTCGGCGACTGTCCGAACGACGATGTCTGTCTCATCGACTACTGACACAGGCCTCGACAGAGCGAGGCAAGGAGGTGTGACGTGAGCGCGGGCGCACGCGTGCTGTTCGTCGCCCTGGCTCTCTCGGTCGTCCCGATTGTGGGGGCGGCCGAGGAGCCGGGACGCGAGCCGCTGTGGAGGCTTGTCTCTCCGGTGCCCGGCGCCGAGGTCGTGGATGCGGCTCTCGGCGACCTGGACGGAGACGGATTGCCCGACCTGCTGCTCTGGAGTGCCGGACGCAGGGGACCGTGGTGGATGGTCGCCGTCGACGGGGCCGGTGTCGTCCTCTGGTCGCGGCGAATGGAAGGGAGGCCGTTCGCAGCCGTAGCCGCGGGCGAGACGGGCGTTCCTGTTGTCTTCGCGGCCTCTGGCGGAGCGTTGGAGTTGCTGAGCGGTTCCGGAGGAGACGTGATCGAGCGCAGGGGGTTGCCCGGAGGGGCGGTCGGGATCTCTCTCGGAGACGTGGACGGCGATTCCCGCGCGGACGTCGTGGTGTCGTCCGGTGTCGACCGCAACGACCATCTGACGGCCTACTCCGGCATCGACCTGCGCATGCTGTTCGACGCGGAGGCGGCCCAGGACGACACCCGCCTCGGCGACGGTTTCGGGCGACCGTTCGTGGCCGACGCCGACGGTGATGGGCGCTCCGAGGTCTACGTGGTCGAGAACACAGACCACGTGACCAAGGTGACGTCAGAGGGGCGCCGTGGCTGGTCGGTCAGGCTGGACGAGCGCGCCGGGAGGCTTCCGAAGGGCGCCGTGACGGGCGGGCCCATCCTGGCCGACGTCACCGGCGACGCGATCCCCGAACTCGTGGTCGGTTGTCTGGCAGGCAGGCTTGCCGCTCTCGACCCGGCGTCGGGCGAGGTCGTCGCATCGGAGCGGTTCGGCGTGCGCTCCGAGTCGGCCGCCAGGGCGGAACGAAGGCTGCCGCGGTTCATGAGGGACATCGTCGCAGGCTGCGGCGAGCCGGTGAACGACCTGACGCCCGCGGAGCTGAACGGGCGGCCGGGGCTCGAGCTGGTCTTCGGGTGCAGCGACGGCTTCCTGAGGGCGTACTCGCCCTCGGACGGGGTCGAACTCTGGCGCGTGGACTGCGGAGGTCAGGTGTACGACGCTCCGCTCGCCGTGGACTGGAACGACAACGGGCGCTCGGACGCGCTGGCCTGGCACTATGAGCGCGCGATGCTCGTCGACGGCGACAGCGGCAGGCTGATGGATGGCCTTCCGCCCATCGCCAACCCCAGCGTGTTGATGTTGGCCGACCTCGACGGCGACGGCGTCGATGAACTGGTCGCCGTCGAACACGGCGCCAGGGTCGTCGAGGCGTGGGCGAGGTGATACTCCGGGGGGGCGCGCCCGTGCTAGAGTTCCATTCGGTCGCGAAGTCGTACGCGAGGCGGGGGCACAGGATCTGCGGACTCGCGCCTCTCACGCTCCGCCTGATGCCCGGCGAGATCGTGGCGCTGGTCGGTCCGAACGGCAGCGGGAAGACCACGGCTCTCAAGATCGCGGCAACGCTGGTCACTCCGACGTCCGGGGTGACGTTCATGCGCGGCCACAACCTCTCGGATTCACCGTCGTCGGCGAGAGCCGCGACCGGCGTCCTCCTGTCGCCCTTGCGTTCGTTCTACTGGCGGCTCACTGCCGGCCAGAACCTGTCCTTCTTCGCGGCGATGCAGGGGCTCGCTCCGTCCGAAGCGGCATCGAGGGTGCGTGGGTTGGCGGAGGAGCTGGCGCTCTCGGAGCATCTCTCGTCCGCGACGCGCCGCCTCTCGGCAGGAACGCTCGCCAGGCTCGCGGTCGCGCGGTCGCTGCTTCACCGCCCGGCGCTGCTCTTGCTGGACGAGCCGTTTGCGTCGATGGACGGCCCGTCCTCCGAACTGGTGTGGTCCGCGCTGGGGCGCCGCGCCGAGAGAGGGCTCGCCGCTCTCGTCGCGAGTCATTCCGACGCACACGTCTCGCGCTGCGGGAGGCAGGTTGTCGTCAAGAGCCGCGCATAGACCCTCGCTCGCATACCGGATGACGTCGGCCGCCGCGCGTGAGACGCGCCTGTTGACCGTTGCCGGCTGCGCGTTCCTGCGCAGAAGTGTCGCGACCTGGCTCAGCTACAAGGCGAAGCTTTCGCTCGGCGTCGCCTCGCTGTCGCTTTCGATCGTGACGTTCGCGCTCGTCGGCAGAGTGGTCGAGGCCGCTGGCCCCGGATTCGCGGAGCGCTACGGGACCGACTATGCCTCGTTCGCGATCCTGGGCGTCGCAGTCCACTCGGTCGCGTCCGCCGGACTCGGCTGTTTCAGAGCCGCCGTGCGCCGCGAGCAGCTGCAGGGGACTCTCGAGGCGCTCCTGTCGGGACGGCTCCATGTCGCGGTGACCATCTGCCTGGCCGGGTTCGGGGACCTCATCCTCGCGGCGGCCGGCGGAGCGTGCTTCCTCGGCGCCGCGGCAGCGCTCCCCGGGATCTCTGTCGCGCTGACGCCGGTGGGCCTTGCCGCGGTGTGCGCCTACGCGGTCTTCATGTCCGGGCTCGGGCTCGCCTCGGCCGGGTTCATACTGGTATCCAAGGAGGGCGAACCGGTATCGTGGCTGTTCGGTGCGGCCTCGGGGCTCCTCGGCGGGGTCTACTTCCCGGTGGACCTCCTGCCGGCGTGGCTTCAGCGCGTGGCTCTTCTGCTGCCCACCTCTCACGCGCTCTCTCTCGTGCGTGGGGCGCGCGCGTCGGGGCTGCAGGCTGACGGCGCGCGGTCCATGCTGGTCCTGGCCGCGTCTGCAGCCGTCGCGGTCGCCGCCGGCCTCGCGACTCTGACCTGGGGCTTCGCTCGCGCGAGGCGGCTCGGCACGCTCGGCGAGTACTAGCCGTTCACTCGTGCTGCTGTGCTAGCCACGCGCGCCCTGCGGTGGGCTTGTGTGCTCCAGCGCCGGCCGGGGGCCTCCCGGCTGGACGCTTTCCCTTTCCTCCCTTCCCATGGCGTGGTATCTAACTACATTGGAAGACGGTGTGGTCATGAATGGAGGCAGGAGGGGGCGTTTGAGCTCGCGCAGATTCGCATACTTCCCGATGGCGTCGATCGTGGTCGGGATAGTGATCCTCGCCGCCGCGGTAGGGACCGTGTCCTTCAGAGACATCGACCGGGGTCGGAAGCAGGTGGCCGAGGCCCTGGAGCGGCAGGGCGCGGCCGTGGTCAGATTCCTCTTCGCCGACCTCCACGCGAACCTGCTCGGACCCGGCTGGCAGAGGGGGCGCCTCGAGCTGTTCTTCGAACAGGCCGGCTCCCGAAGGGAAGTCGCCTACGTCGCCCTGCTCGACGACAAGGGCAGAGTGCTGGCTCACAGCGATCGCGACCTCATAGACACCGAGTGGCCGCCGGAACTCACGCCCGACTTCGGCGCGCCGAGCCCGGTGGCACCCGACTTCGGACCCGCGGGGACGCACTCGGCCGGCGGGTTCGTTTCGTACATGGGAGACCGCGTCTACCAGTTCGCTGCCCTCCTCGACGTCACGCCCAGGGAACTGGCGTCGGTTCCCCCAATGCGCCACGGTCGGGGCTTCCCGGTGTTGCGGCCGGACTCTCCCTCGGTTGAGGCGAGGCTCTCCGAACTGCTCGGCAGACCCGTGGCGGAGGACGAGCAGGTTCGTCTGATCTTCGTAGTCGCCTTCGAGTCATCCCAGCTTGAGTCCGCCTTCTTTGTATCGCGCAACCACACGCTGCTGATGGCGAGCATCCTCCTGATCGTGGGAGGCGCCGCCATCTACTTCCTGTTCGTTCTGGCCGGCTACAGGTCAGCGGAGACGGCTCTTGCGAACATGCGTTCCTACACGACCAACGTGATCGAGAGCATGGCGAGTGGGCTCGTTTCAGTGAGTCCCGAGGGGCGAGTGGTGACGGTCAACTCCAGGGCCAGGGATCTGCTGGGGCTCGGCGACCGCGATGTGACCGGGAGCATGTTGTCAGCGATCCTGCAGGTCGGGCCTAGAGGTGTCTCCGACTCCGTAGCGCGCGTTCTGAAAGGTGAGCGAGATCTGGTCGAGGCCGAGGTGGAGATTCGTGTCGGTGACGAGGGTCTGCCGGCGTCTCTCTCAGCGTCCTCGCTCATGGACGAGGACGGGAAGAGGTCCGGATCCGTCATTCTGTTCCAGGACCTCCGTGAGGTGGAGGAACTCAAGGCGGAGGTGGAACGTGCCAGGCATCTGGCGGCTATCGGTCGCCTCGCGGCCGGCGTGGCGCACGAGGTGCGCAACCCGCTCTCGTCGCTGAAGGGGTTCGCGCAGCTTCTGAGGGGCAAGTTCACGACCGGCTCGGACGAGGAGCACTACGCCGATATCATGATCGAGGAGGTGGAGCGGCTCGACCGCGTCGTCCAGGAGCTTCTCGACTTCGCGAAGCCGGTCGAGCCGGTTCGGGCGGCAGCTGACCCCAACTCCCTCGTTGAGGAAGCGCTCGCGCTCGTGTCGGAGGACGCCGGGTTCAGGAACGTGTCGATCGTACGGAGGATGGCGGACGGGCTTCCCCGGATCCTCGTCGACCAGTATCAGATTCGGCAGGTCCTCCTCAACGTTCTCCTCAACGCGATCGAGGCGATGGGCGGCGGCGGAAGATTGACCATAGAGACGAACCTCGTGGCCGACACGGAGGCCACGCAGCCGGACCCGGCGAGGTTCGTGTCGATCGCGGTCACCGACACCGGCCCCGGCCTGGACGTCGACGAGCTGGATAAGTTGTTCGAGCCGTTCTACACGACGAAGCAGAAGGGGACCGGTCTCGGTCTCACGATCGTCTCGCGACTGATGGAGCAGAACGGCGGGCACATAGGCATCTCGAGCGCGGTCGGGGAGGGTACGACCTTCTCGTTCAGGTTCCCCGTGGCCGAGGACATCGCGGGTCCGGCCGGGGGTAGTGCGGAGTCGGCGGGAGGCGGTGAGCGATGAGCCGGGCAGCACTCAGGATCCTGGTCGTTGACGACCAGTCGAGCGTGCGTGAGCTGCTGCGCGCGGTCCTCGAGTCCGACGGGCACGAGGTGGAGGACGCTGCCGACGGCAGGTCCGCCATCGAAGCGCTCAAGGGCGGCTTCCACGACCTGGTCATCATGGACATCCGCATGCCGGGCCTCGACGGCGTGGAGACGCTGGCGCGCATGAAGGAGACGGCTCCAGCGACGGGCGTCATCATGATGACGGCCTACGCGTCGGTCGAGACGGCCGTCAAGGCCATGAAGCTCGGCGCTTTCGACTACGTAACCAAACCGATCGACATCGGCGAGGTCCGATCGGTCATCGCGAAGTTCACGACGCGCGACGTCGAGCCGGAGGGCGAGCCGCACGATGTCGGAGGAACCACCGGTGACGTGATCGGTTCCAGCGAGGCGTTCCGGGCGGTGATAGAACTGGCCCACCGAGTGGCCGAGAGCGATGCGACCGTCCTGATCCTGGGCGAGAGCGGCACCGGCAAGGAGGTCGTCGCGCAGGAGATCCACAGGGCGAGCGGGCGGGCGCGGAAGCCGCTTGTGGCGGTGAACTGCTCCGCGATACCGGAGGGCCTGCTCGAGAGCGAGCTGTTCGGTCATGAGAAGGGGGCCTTCACGGGCGCCGTCCGGCAGAAGAAGGGACGGTTCGAGACGGCCGACGGCGGGACCGTCTTCCTTGACGAGATCGGAGACATGTCGCCGCGGCTCCAGGCCAAGCTGCTCCGTTTCCTTCAGGACCACGTGGTCCAGCGAGTCGGTGGGACCGCGGACATCGAGGTCGACGTGCGCGTGGTGGCTGCGACGAACCGCGATCTCGAGCGAGACATTGCCGAGGGGCGTTTCAGGGAGGACCTGTACTTCCGGCTGAACGTCGTGACCATCGCGATACCCCCGCTCCGGGAGCGCGTCGAGGACGTGCCCGAGCTGGTCGAGCACTTCCTCAAGACGCTCGCACCTCCCGGCGGCAAGCCCAAGAAGATGTCGCCCAAGGCCATGAGGCTTGCTATGGCGTACGACTGGCCGGGCAACGTCCGCGAACTCGAGAACGCGGTCCAGCGGGCGGTCGTCCTCTCTCGCGGCGAGACGATCTTCCCCGAGCATCTCCCGGCCAAGGTGCAGGCGCTCGACGCCGGCGATGAGGTCGAGAGCGGCCCGTCCCGGGAAGCCAAGACGATGCGCGAGGTGGAGAGACAGGCCATCGTGCGCGCGCTCCGCGAGCACAACGGCAACCGCACTCACGCGGCCGAGAGTCTGGGTATTTCTCGCCGCACCCTCCAGAACAAGATCCGCGAGTACGACATCGATCTGTGATGTTCACTCCTCCGCGCGACCCGCTACTGCGCAGGATCTGCGCACTTCAACTGACGTACGACCCGACGATGTGAATAGTCTGCGCATCGACTCGACTCCGTTCGGACGCGTCGCGTGTTCGCTCGACCAGGAAGATGCCCACGCCGTGGGCGCAATCTTCGTTGCTCCGCTTTGGTCGCGCGCATGTCCCGTGCTGGCACACGCGTTGCTCAACTAGAGTGCGGTGAGAGAGTTAACGGTGGGTACTGAACCGGAAGGAGACGGCGATGAGAAAGACGAGGTTCGTAGTCACAGGTGTGATGGCGCTAGTCCTGGTGGCCGCGGTCGCGATGCCGGCTGCGGCTCGCGGCGGCGCGAGTGCGCTCGGCAGAGGCATGGGCCGGGGCGGACACCGCATGGGGCCGCAGTTCACGACGGAGCAGCAGGATCAGATCAAGAAGATCCACGAGAAGTATGATGCCAAGCGCGTCGAGCTCTCGAACAGGCTGGACGTGCTGCAGGTCGAGATGCAGGACCTCGTCGCCGCAAAGGGCGAGCCCGACTTCAAGGCCATAGAGAAGAAGATGGAGGACGTCTCGGCCGTACGCCTCGACCTCAGCAAGCTCAGACTCCGCATCCACCAGGAGGTACGACCCCTCCTGACCGCTGACCAGAAGACCCTCTTCGACAAGGGGCTCGGACTCGGGATGATGCGTGGCATGCGCGACGACTTCGGCGGCCCGGGCCACATGCGCAACGGTGGAATGCGCGCCGGCCGCAATGGCGGGGCCATGATTCGTCAGGCGCCCGGCGGCATGGGTGGCTGCGCCATGATGGGTCAGGCGCCCGGCGGCATGAATCCGGGGC
>CAZLTC010000015.1:10881-44947 GCA_964562405.1 uncultured bacterium
GGCATGGGTGGCTGCGCCATGATGGGTCAGGCGCCCGGCGGCATGAATCCGGGGCCCTACTGCCCGTTCCAGAACAATGCTCCTGACGACGATATGGAAGAAGAAGACTAATCGAGTAGATCCTCGGGGGAGCGTTCGGATGCCTGATGCTCGGTGATTCGATGCTCTCCCGGCCGGCCCGCGGGAGTCGGCACCCTGCGGGTCGGCCTCCCCCCTCGAAGAGAAGAGACGGGCGGACGACGGCGACGTCGACGCTGGGATCCTGAAGAAAGGAGAGACGACGATGCAGGTCAGGCCGATCACGCGCAGGTCAGACTATCGTTCGTCCGCCCGTGAAACCTCCACTGCATCGCGCGGCTGCCCGGGTCACACTGCCACTCCCGGGGCGACGGTCGCAGTCGGCGCATCAGGCGCCGGCGCGAGAAGCAGGGGGGCTGCGGCGACGCTCTTGACCGCCTCCGCGGCGGTCGCTGCGGCCCTCGCGCTTCTCGCACTGGCCAGCTCGGCCCGAGCCCTCGACCACTCCGTGGTCACTGCAGGGCCGATCCAGCGCAACGATACCGCCGGCGGACGCATGAGGGGCTGCGGGACCACCCTCCACGGGGTCGATAAGGTCCCGTTTGCCCTCTGCGTCCACGGTGGAACTGACAGCGGTGCGAACGACCTCGTCAGCAACGGTGACGAGACCGTGGCCCACGGCCAGGAACTTCAGGCAGGGCCGTTGGTGCTGCGATAGCATCCCCGGGACATGAGACCCCCCACAAACCGGGCGGGCGCCTCAGGCGCCCGCCCAACCAGAGGTAGCCACTGTGGGGTCGGAGGGGTAGACTGGCATGCTGGGCATCTAATGTAACCGGAGGGGCTCGAGAGGAAGAGCTATCAGATGAAGAAGACGCTGATCGTAGTCGCGGTCGTCATCGTAGCCGCCCTGGTCGTGTGGAAGGTGGCGGTCGGAAACGGCGGGGACTCAGGAAGAACGTACGAGTTTGCGGATGTCACCCGAGGCGACCTCACCAACGTGATCTCGGCCACGGGGACTCTGTCCGCAGTGGGCACCGTCGAGGTCGGCACTCAGGTGTCGGGGATCATCGACAAAGTCTTCGTCGACTTCAACGACGACGTTCACAAGAACCAGGTACTCGCGGTCATCGACACGACGTTCCTCGCCGCCAGCGTCCACGACGTGAAGGCCAGCGTGCTCAGGGCTCAGGCTCAATATGACAAGACGCTGCGCGACCACGAGCGGGCGACCGACATGTTCGACAGGGGGCTCGTGAGCGAGGCGGAACTGGAGGACGCTCTCACCGCGATGATGTCGGCAAGGGGTACGCTCCTTTCCGCCGAGGCGAGTCTTCAGCGCTCGCTCGTCAACCTCGAGTACGCGGTCATACGATCGCCGATCGACGGGACCGTCATCATGCGAAGCGTGGAAGCCGGTCAGACGGTCGCGGCAAGCCTGTCATCGCCGACGCTCTTCATCATAGCGGAGGACCTGCGCGACATGGAGATCCACGCGCTCGTCGACGAGAGTGACATTGGGTACATCCGCGAGGGCATGCAGGCGACCTTCACCGTCGAGGCTCACCTCGACAAGGAGTTCGGCGCCGCCGTGAGGCAGGTCTGGCTGCAGCCCGAGACGATCCAGAACGTGGTCAACTACACGGTGGTTCTCGATGCGTCCAACGACGAGGGCATCCTCTATCCAGGGATGACGGCGACCATCGACTTCGTCATCGATGAGGTCCACGACGCGCTTATCGTGCCCAACGCCGCGACCCGCCTCAGGGCGACGACCTCGATGCTGGCCGAGGTGCGCGACCAGATGACGGCCAACATGTCCGACGAGGAGCGAGAGGCGGCCCGGCAGCGAATGGCCGCGCGCTCCGGAGGCACGACCGGTGCCGGCGCGCCGGCGGGTGGAGCGCAGACCGCAGGAGCGATGGCTGGAGGGGCAGCGATGGCGGCCTCCAGAGGCGGATTCGGCGGCGCGCCCGGGCAGCAGGCGGAAGGCACCGCGAGGCTGTGGTACCTCGACGACAAGGGCAGGCTGAAGGTCGCCAAGGTCGAGACCGGAGTGACCGACGGGCGGCACATCGAGATCATGGACGGTGACGAGATTCGCGAGGGGATGCAGGTCATCACGTCGGTCGAGGAGCCCGAGGACAACTCGAGCGTGAGCAACAACCCGCTCTCGCAGTCGTTCGGAAGGCGGCACTAGTGAACGATCGCGTCATAGAAACACGCGGGATCACTAAGGACTACCAGATGGGCGAGGTATGTGTGCGCGCCCTCAGGGGGGTCGATCTGGCAGTCTCGCGTGGAGAACTGGTCGCGATCATGGGGGCGTCGGGCTCCGGCAAGTCGACGCTCATGAACGTCCTGGGGTGTCTCGATCAGCCCACCTCGGGCGAGTACTTCCTCGATGGAGCAGACGTCAGCAAACTCTCGCGCGACGAATACGCCAGGATCCGGAACCACCGCATCGGGTTCGTCTTTCAGACCTACAATCTCCTCGCGAGAACGAGCGCCATCGAGAACGTCGAGCTGCCGCTCTTCTACGACCACGAGTCCAGGATAGCGGACCCGCATGGCAGTGCTCTGAAGGCGCTCGAACGAGTGGGTCTCGGCGACAGGCTCAGGCACGTCCCGAGCGAGCTGTCGGGCGGCGAGCAGCAGCGGGTTGCGCTCGCCCGAGCGCTCGTGAACAACCCCTCTCTCATCCTGGCGGACGAGCCGACGGGCAACCTGGACAGCCGCACGTCGATCGACGTGATGTCTCTCTTTCAGGAGCTGAATGACCAGGGCATCACGGTCGTTCTCGTCACTCACGAGCCAGAGATCGCTGAGTACGCCAAGAGGATCATCGTCATGCGCGACGGCCGAATCGTCAACGACAGGCAGGTGTGGGACCGGAGGAACGCGGCCCGCGACCTGGCGAAGATGCCTGCCGAGGACGATCTCATCGACGCGGCGGGCCGTTCGAACGGGGAGGCGGGCTCGTGAAACGGCTCAGAAGCCTTCTGAAGGTGGCCATCAAGAGCATCCTCAAGAACAGGATGCGCAGCCTGCTCACGTCGCTCGGTATCATCATCGGCGTCGGCGCCGTCATCGTGATGGTCGGCATAGGCGCCGGAGCGCAGGCGGACATCCAGGCCCAGATCGCGTCGATGGGCGTCAACATGGTGATGATCATGCCCGGCTCCGGGTGGAATAGAGGTGCAAGCCAGGGGGCCGGCAGCTTCAACAGGCTCACGATGAAGGACGCGCAGGCCATCGCGGACGAAGCGACTCTGGTGACCGCGGTCTCGCCTCTGGTGCGCGCCAATGCGCAGATCATCGGCGGCGCAGGGAACTGGAACACGTCCATTGAGGGCGTGTGGCCCGACTACCTCGCCATCCGCGCCTGGAGCGTCGAGCGAGGCGAGTTCTTCACCGAGAGGGACGTCCAGGCGAAGAGCAAAGTGGCGGTTCTTGGCAAGACCGTCGCCGACGAGCTGTTCCCCGACATCGATCCAGTTGGGGAGAAGATCCGTATCGGCAACACGCCATTCAGGGTGATAGGAGAACTCGCATCCAAGGGACAGACCTCCTTCGGTTCCGACGCCGATGACGTGGTAATGGTCCCGGCGACCACGGCGCTCTACCGTCTTGCCGGCGGCCAGTACATCGACAGGATCTACGCGAGCGCCGTGTCCATCGAGGAGAGCGCCGCCGCCGAGGAGCAACTCGCGGAGATCATGCGGGGCGCGCACAAGCTCCAGGAGGGCCAGGAAGACGACTTCCATGTCAGGAACCAGGCCGAGTTCATGGAGATGGCCACCCAGACCCAGAAGGTGATGACGCTGCTTCTGGGCGCCGTCGCGGCCGTCTCGCTCATCGTCGGCGGCATCGGCATCATGAACATCATGCTCGTGTCGGTCACGGAGCGCACACGCGAGATAGGCATCAGGCTCGCCGTCGGCGCGAGGTCCGCCGACGTGCTCACCCAGTTCCTGACCGAGTCGATAGTCCTGAGCCTCTTCGGCGGTGCCATCGGTGTTCTGTTCGCATATGCCGTGTCGGCCGTTCTGAACGGCCCGGTAGGGATGACCACCATCATAAACCCCGGCGTGGTCCTTCTGGCGTTCGGGTTCTCGGCGGCGATCGGCACGTTCTTCGGCTACTACCCCGCGCGCAAGGCGGCGATGCTGAATCCGATCGACGCGCTCCGGTATGAGTAGCACCCGGGGCAGTCGTCTATCAGAGTGGTAGTCCCGGGCGGGCGGTTCCACTCCGCGCAGTGGGCCGCCCGCCCTTTCTCACGCTCGTCGTAATCCCCCTGACGTTCGGCATTCCCAACGGGCTGGCCATCGGCTTCATCAGCTACTTGTCGGTGAACGACCTCTCCGGAAAGGCCCGTGAAGTCCACTGGCTGGTTTATCTGCTTGCCGGTCTCTTCCTGCTGCGGTACATATTTATCTAGATGAGGAGCGTGCGGACGCTTCCCACTGTTCGCGATCACTGGCCCGACGTCGTTGCCGGGCCGTCGGCGGGTGGCCGGAGGGCGATCCCGTGGCGCATGCCTTTTTCCAGGTCCGGACGACCGTGAACGACCGGAAGCAGGCCGACGGGATGGTCAGAAGCGTCGTGACCGCGAGGCTGGCCTCATGCGGGCAGGTGAGCGGGCCCATCGAGAGCACCTACTGGTGGAAGGGGCGGCTGGAGACGGAGACAGAGTGGGTCTGCGTGTTCAAGACGACGGCGCAGCTCGCCGCGAGATTGCAGGCGTTCCTTTCCGAGATACATCCTTACGAGGTTCCTGAGATAGTCGGCTTCGAGATGGACCTCGTGTCAGAGGACTACAGCGATTGGATCGATGATGAGACCGAAGAATAGAGCGCAACGCCTCGGGCTGGTACTTCTCGTGATGGTCTTTCTTGTGGCGGTGGTCGCACCGGCGTGCGCTCAGGAGGTCGGACCTCGTCTCAGGACGGGCAAGTACGGCAGGGGCGGGGCCGAGGTCTGGGGCGAGTTCCCGCGCTTCGGCGTGCCCGTGGGCAAGGGATACTCGGGTGAGTACGATGTGAGCAACGGCGTCGGGTTCGGGTTCGGGCTGATGCTGGGCTTCTCGGACAAGCTCGCCCTCGAGGGCCGCATGACGCAGACGAGCCACACGACGCCCGACGACCGGAGCTGGGACATCGACCAGTACTTCGTAGGAGCGCGATACACGTTCCGCCACGAGAAGCCACTGCAGCCGTTCGCCGCTCTGGGCGGGGCCAGGCTCTCGCTCGAATGGACCGAGCCCGGTGGTGGGCTCTCCGAATTCGAGCGTCTCACGGGCTACGGCGCCTACGGCACCGTGGGGCTCGACTACGTGCTCTCCAGTAGATGGGCGATCGGGGTTCGTGCGGACTACATCTGGGCGAGGTACACGAGAGTCAACATGGGTACCGAAGAGAACGATCTGGAGGACAGCCTCGACGCCAGCTTGATCGGGTTGTCGCTCTCCCTGCACTACAGGGTCCCCGTGTACTGGTAGCGCGAAACACCCAACCACAGCGCTTACGACCTCGCGGCGCCGCCGCTCGGCGGTGTGTCGCATTGTCACCGAGAGAGAGGACATGCATGATGGAGGTGAAAGCCACGTGGGTGAGCGGATTCAAGTTCGAGGGCGTGGACTCGGACGGTCGCTCGATGAAGATGGACGCCAGCAAGGGAGCCGGAGGCGAGGGTGACGGGTTCCGTCCGGCCGAGTTGCCTCTCATGGGGCTGGCCGGGTGCACTGGAATAGACTCCGTGGAGATCCTGCAGAAGATGCGCGAGGAGGTGACCGGATTGACCGTGACGGTCAGCTCCAAGAAGAAGGAAGGCTATCCTGCCGGGTACGACGGCATCCACGTCGTCTACGAGTTCCGTGGCAAGGGGCTGAACCGGGACAAGGTGGAGAGGGCCGTACGCCTGTCCGAGGAGAAGTACTGCACGGTGGGGCAGGTTCTTTCGAAGGCGACCACGATCACGCACGAAATAGAGATCGTCGAGGACTGACGTCAGGCGCTCAGTCATGGAGACTGCTGATGAAAGACCGCATTGAAGAGCTGATCCGCAAGCACAAGTCATCGTGCGACTACATAGAGGCGCACGTGGAGGAAACGGAGGAGACGCGTGTCGCCTTCAGCGGGGCCAGGCTGGAGGACCTCGGGAGGAAGACGGACTTCGGGGGTAATGTGAGGGCGCTGCACAAGGGCGGCTGGGGCTTCACCTCGTTCAACAGCGTCGAGCGGATGGACGAGTTCGCGGGCCACGCCGTCGAGCAGGCGAGGATGGTGGGAACCGGCACGAGCGAGCTTGCCCCGGTAGACCCGGTCCGGGTGGACGTCCCGTTCAACCTGAAGAGCGATCCCAGGGACGTTCCGCTGAGCGACAAGGTCGAGACCCTTCGCGCCTACAACGAGCAGGCTCTCGCGGGTCACGAGCTCATCGTCAACACAACGACGCGCTACTTCGACCGCATCCGCCGATTCTGGTACGCCAACAGCGAGGGTGCGCTCGTCTACCAGGAGCGGATGGACCTGGGAGGCGTCGTCGCTCCCGTCGCTTCCAGGAGTGGAGACACCCAGATGTACTCCGCGACCTTCGGGTCGAGCGACGACTACGGCGTCATTCTGGGGCTGGAGGGCGACGTGGCCAAGGCCGCGGAGATAGCTGTGGCCAAGCTCGACGCGCCGAAGGTGAAGGGCGGGGCCTACACGGTCCTGCTGGACCCCAAGCTGGCCGGAGTGTTCATACACGAAGCGTTCGGTCACCTGTCCGAGGCCGACAACGTCTACGAGGACAGCAAGCTCCGCGAGATCATGACCCTGGGTCGCGAGTTCGGCCGTCCGTTCCTGAACGTCTACGACTCAGGGCTGGACAAGGGAGTGCGCGGACATCTCGTGTACGACGATGAGGGAGTGAAGACCGAGAAGACGTACCTGATACGCGAGGGTAGGCTCTCCGGCAGGCTCCACTCGCGCGAGACGGCCGGCAAGATGGGCGAGAAGCCGACGGGCAACGCCCGCTCGCTCGACTACCGCTTTCCGCCGATACCCAGGATGAGGAACACGATCATCGAAGCGGGCGACGCGTCCTTCGACGATGTGATTGCGGACATCGGACTGGGTCTCTACTGCATATCGGCCTTCGGCGGGCAGACGAACGGTGAGATGTTCACGTTCTCGTCGGCGAACGCCTACATGATCCGTGACGGCAAGATCGCGGAGATGGTGCGCGACGCCACGCTTACCGGCAATGTCTTCGAGACGCTGAAGAACATCGACGCCCTGGGCGACGATCTCGCGATCGACGACGGCCCGGGCGGGTGCGGCAAGGGTGGTCAGTTCCCGCTCCCCGTGAGCGACGGCAGCCCGCACGTCAGAATACGCAACGTCGTCATCGGAGGTGAGTAACGTGAAGACCATCATCGAGAGAGCGAGAGCGAAGGGAGCGTCGAGCTGCGAGGTCTACGGTCTCACGAGCCTCCGGACCGAGGTGGAGTTCGAGGCCAACAAGCTGAAGGGCGTGTCGAGGACGGAGGAGAGCGGCTTCGCGCTGCGCGTGGTCAAGGACGGCCGAGTCGGTTTCTCCTCGAGCACCAGGGTCGACGACCCTGACGGACTGGCGAGTGCGGCCGTGGCCACCGCCGAGTTCGGGGAGCCGGCATCGTTCGACTTCGCCGGGCCCGTGCACATGCCCGAGGTGTCATGCAGCGACGAGATGGTGAAGGGTCTCGACGTCGAGGACATGATGGCGAGGCCGAGGGACGCCATCGGCAGGCTGCTCTCCTACGATGCGGAGCTGATGTGTGACTGTTCCACGATCCGGGAGATACAGACCGTCTCCATGCTGACGTCGGGCGGCCTGGAGGCCGCGTACGACCGGACCCTGTACAGGTTCGCGGTGAGCGGCAGGCTCATCGAGGGGACGAATCTCCTCGAGTGCGGCGGGTACTACGGCGGGACGACGCTCGATTCTGACGGGCAGAAGCTGGTGTCGAGGGTCATCGACGACATCAAGAACGGGCGGAAGAACGCGCCGGTCAAGGGAGGTCCGACGACCGTGATGTTCACGCCGAACGCCGTGGCGGACATCTTCCTGACGCTCCACTACGGCGTCAGTGGCTCCATCGTCGAGCGTGGCATCTCGCCGCTGCGTGCAAAGCTCGGCGAGCGGGTCTTCGATGAGCGTATCACGATCTACGACGACGGTCTGGCAAGGGGCGGCTACGCCGCGGGCCCGTTCGACGACGAGGGTGTTCCGATGCAGAGAACTACCATCGTGAAGGACGGCGTACTCGAACATCTGCTCACCGACCTTCGCACGGGCAAGAAGCTCGAGCTGCCGCTCACGGGCAACGCCGCCAGGGCGAAGCGGCTCGTGATGAGCAAGGACCTCGGAAAGGTTCCGTCGCCTGAGATAACCAACTGGGAGATGGCCGGAGGCGACGTGACGCACGAGGATCTTCTCGGCGACGTGAAGAACGGAGTGATCGTCGACCGGATCATGGGCATCCTGATGAGCAACCTGATCGCCGGCGATTTCTCGGGCAACATCGCTCTCGGGTTCAAGGTCGAGGACGGGAAGGTGAGGGGCAGGGTCAAGGACACGATGGTGGCGGGCAACATCTACAATCTGCTGCGCGACAACGTGCTGGCCGTGTCGAGCGACGTCGAACGAGTCGGTCAGTTCGGGTTCGTGGGAAGCCACAAGTACCCGTACCTGTTGATGCGCGACGTTTCGATCTCGGCCTAGCCGAGCTTCCCTGACTGAGCGCGAGGGCCCTCGGGCCGTCGCCAACTCGACAGGATGGAGGCAGTCATGCGAGGTGTGATTCGTGCGTTCGCGCTTGTCTTCGTGATCGCGGCCCTCGCCGCCCCGGCGTGTTCCAAGGACTACTACGTGCGCGACGTCGCGATCGATGTCACCGTGCGGCCCGACGGCGGGTTCGACTTCAGCGAACAGCGCACTTTCAGCTTCGACGGCGACTTCACGTTTGCGTACTACCGTGTCGAGAAGGCGAGAACCGCCGGAGGCTCGCGCGTAGACATCGCCGATTTCGCGATCGGGGAGAGTGGTCGGCCGTATCAGATGCGGCCGGCCAGGGAGATAGATGACGCAAGACCCCCGGGCACCTACTGGGTCGACTACGACTACGAAGGTCGGTACGTATACGCCAAGTGGTTCTACCGTGCCTCCGATGAGGACCGGACCTTCGACATCTCCTACAGGGTCGACGACGCCGTAACTGTCTACGACGACTTCGCCCAGCTCTACTGGAAGTTCGTCGGGGACGCGTGGGACGTACGCACCCGAAGGGTGACAGGAACGATCCACCTGCCGCCCGGAGCAGACAAGGACAAGGTTCGCGCGTGGCTGCACACAACGCTGACGAGCCGGTACGATATCGTCGATGAGCGCACGGTCACGTTCGAGGCAGACGATCTGTCCGCGGGCCAGTTCGTCGAGCTCAGAGTTCTCTTCCCGCCGGATCTCGTGCCGGGCGCCCAGACGCGCGTGTCGGGGAACATCTGGGACAAGGCTTTCGTCGAGGAGAGCCGCTGGGTCGAGGAGGCCAACCAGAAGCGCGTGCAGGCGCAGCGCTATCTGGCCAGGAGGGAGGCGGCGCGCCGGACGGCCGGCCGCATCGCGGTGGTGATCGCTGCGGCCGCGCTCCTGACGTGGTTCTTCACGTTCCGCCGGTTTGGGAAGGAACACCCCGTCCAGTTCACGGGAGACTACTTCCGCGAACTCCCGTCCGAGCGGCCGCCGGCCGTCGTCGGGTACCTCTACAATTCGGGCTTCGTGGGCGCCGGAGACATGGTGGCCACGATCATGGATATGGCCAAGCGAGGATACTTACGGATACGTGAGGTCAAGCACGAGGACCGGGGCATCCTCGAGAAACTCGGCGGGCTACCGGAGTACGATTACATCATTGACCTGGTCAACAAGGACATGTCGGGGCTCATGCGCTACGAGCAGAGCCTTCTCGTGTTCCTCTTCTCTGCCAGGAGCTCACACGAGGACAGCCTGTCCCTCTACGAGTTCAAGAAGGAGGCGCAGAAGAGCCCGCAGAGGTTCCACTCGTGGTTCACCAAGTGGAAGAAGATGGTCGTCAAGGCCGCCGAGTCCGAGGGCCTTCTGGAGAAGAAAAGCTCCACGATGGCCATCGTCGTCGCGGTCGTTGGCGGCGTTACGACGGCGCTCGGATTCCTCATCGCCGTGTCGACGCAGCAGCTTTTCGGCCTCGCCCCACTCGTCGTGGGCATACTGGTCATCGCGCTCTCACAGCTCATCAAGCGAAGGAGCGCGGAGGCCGCGGAGGAGTTCAAGAAGTGGCAGGCGCTACGCAAGTTTCTTCTGCACTTCTCGACACTCGACGAGGCGCCTCCCATGTCGCTGGTCCTCTGGGAGCACTTTCTCGTGTACGCCGTCACGCTCGGGGTCGCCAAGCAGGTTCTCGAGCAGCTCGAGCCGATGATCCCGCAGCTCGAGGCGGCCGGAGGCAGGACGTTCGCTGCCGGGTGGTACGCCGGTGCCGCGGGCAGGATGGGTGAGGGCCTGGGCGGCAGTATCTCCGGCCTGTCCGAAGGTCTCTCGAGCATGGTTTCCGTGGCCGGAAGCGCCATGAGCACGGCGAGCGGGACCGGCGGGGGAGGAACGGGCGGTGGTGGCGGCGGTGGCGGAGGCGGCGGAGGCGGAGCGGGCTAGACCTCCCCTCGGAGAGGCGACGGCTCGCGCGAGCAACACCTCATCCGGTGCCACTCGGGCTGGAGGCGTCTTGGGCGCTCGTCCCGTGTACACGGAAGTCGAGCACACGGCCGACGTCGGCATCGAGCTGACTGCGCGGACGCTGCGCACGGCGTTCGAGAACGCGGCCGCGGCCATGTTCGACCTGATGTGCCCGCTCGATGCGGTCGATGGTCGGGAGGTCAGAACCGTTTGCGCTGAAGCCCGGAGCGGCGACATCGAGGCGCTCCTCGTCAGATGGCTTGCCGAGCTGCTCTACCTCCACGAGCGCGACCGCATGCTCCTATCGGAGTTCTCCGTACTCGAGCTCGATGCAGAAGGGCTCATCGCGCGCGTGGCGGGCGAGCCGTTCGACCCGGAGCGCCACAGCGTCACCACCGACATCAAGGCGCCGACCTACCACGAACTGGTCATTCGCGAGACCGGCGACCACTGGATGGTCCGAGTCATCTTCGACACGTGAAGCGTGCCCCTCCTCCGCCGGTCGCCCAGGCACCCCTCTGTGAGGGTGAGGCGCAGGAGCCAAGCGAGGTCCGGATGTCAGCATCCCATGACAGAATGAGACAGCTTTCGGACTGCGTGTGGGAGATCCCGCGCGAGGGCGGCATGCGCGTGCCCGGCAGGATCTACGCCGACGAGAAGCTCATGAGGAGCATCCGGCAGGAGAACGCGGTTGACCAGGTCGCCAACGTGGCTCATCTCCCCGGCATCGTCGGCGCGTCGCTCGCGATGCCCGACATTCACTGGGGCTACGGATTCCCCATCGGCGGCGTGGCGGCGACCGACCCTTCCTGCGGCGGCGTCATATCCCCGGGCGGCGTCGGCTACGACATCAACTGCGGGGTGAGGCTCGTCGCCTCATCGATGGTTCGCGAGGACGTCGAGCCCAGGCTTCCCGACCTCGTCAGCGCCCTCTTTCGAGACGTCCCCTGCGGGTTGGGCTCGAGCGGCGCGATCGGCAAGCTCACGCGCGGGGACCTGATGTCCGTTCTCGAGGAGGGAGCCGCGTGGGCCGTCGAGCGCGGCTACGGTCGGCCAGGCGACCTCGAGCGGACCGAGGAGGGCGGACGTCTCTCGATGGCCGACGTATCCAGGGTGAGCAAGCGCGCGGTCGAGCGCGGCCTCGACCAGGTGGGCACTCTCGGGTCGGGCAACCACTTCATGGAACTGGGCGTAGTCGACGAGGTCTACGACGTCGACGCGGCCCGTGCGTACGGTCTGATCCCGGGACGCGTCACGCTCCTCATCCACTCGGGATCGCGGGGTCTCGGCTATCAGGTGTGCGACGACTACCTGGAGGTGATGCAGGGCGCGGTCTCGAAGTACGGTATCGAGCTTCCCGATCGCCAGCTCGCCTGTGCGCCGGTCGAGTCCCGTGAAGGCAGTGACTACCTGGCGGCGATGGCCTGCGCGGCCAACTACGCGTGGGCGAACAGGCAGGTCATGATGGCGCTGGCGCTTCGCTCCATTAGCGGCGTGATGGGCGCGAGCGAGGAGTCGCTCGGCCTGAGACTTGTCTATGACGTCTGCCACAACATTGCCAAGATCGAGAAGCATGAGGTCGAGGGACGGACGCGGAGTCTCTGCGTGCACCGCAAGGGAGCCACGCGCGCGTTTCCTGCCGGGCATCCCGACGTCCCGTCCCCGTACAGGGGAGTGGGGCAGCCGGTGCTCGTGCCCGGGGACATGGGGCGCAGCTCCTACGTCTGCGTGGGGACGGAGCGGGCGCTGTCCGAGACGTTCGGAAGCTCGTGTCACGGCGCCGGCCGCGTGATGTCCCGCACGAAGGCGAGGAAGTCGGCGCAAGGACGCAGGATCGCCGACGAGCTGTTCGAGCGTGGCGTGGTGGTAATGGCGACCGGCAAGGCCACGCTCGCCGAGGAGATGCCGGATGCCTACAAGGACGTCGCCGACGTCGTGGACGTCACCGAGCGGGCAGGGATCGCGCGCCGCGTGGCGCGGCTCAGGCCCATCGGAGTCATAAAGGGCTGACCGCACATGAAGAACGAGGAGATCGCAACCGCCTTCCAGACTCTCGCCGACGTCCTCGAGATCAAGGGCGCCAACGCGTTCCGCGTGAATGCGTACCGCCGCGCGTCCCGCATCGTGGAGGGGCTTGGCGCCGATGTGGCGGGGCTTTCGTCCTCGGGTGAGCTCCGGGAGATCCCGGGGATAGGTGAGGGGACGGCTTCGCTCATAGACGAGTATCTCGAGTCGGGCAGGATGTCGGCCCTTGATGACGAACGCAAGACGATACCCAAGGGTCTCATCGAGCTTCTCGCCGTTCCGGGGCTCGGCCCCAAAACAATAGGTCTTCTCTGGAAGGAACTGGACGTCCGGTCGCTCTCCCGTCTCAAGCGCGCCCTCCGGGGAGGCAGGATACTCGACCTGCCGGGCATGGGGCGGAAGAAGGTCGAGAACATTCGCGCCGGTGTCGCGGCCTACGAGTCGCGCACCGGCAGGCTCACGCTCGGAGTCGTCCTTCCGATGGCGCGCGGCATCGTCGGCGAGCTTGAGCGGATGACGGAGGTGAAGCAGATCGAACTGGCGGGCTCGGTCAGGCGCTACCGCGAGACGATCGGGGACATCGACGTGCTCGTCGCGTCGACGAGGCCCGACAGGGTCATCGAAGCCTTCACTCACCTGGAGCAAGTTGAGGAGGTGCTCGCCGCCGGCTCGACGAAGGCGAGCGTACGCATCGCGGGAGCCCTGCAGGTCGATCTTCGCGTGGTCGAGCCCGCGTCGTGGGGAGCGGCGCTCGTCTACTTCACCGGCTCGGCCGACCACAACGTCCGGCTGCGCGGGCTGGCGATAGACCGGGGGATGAAGCTCAACGAGTACGCGCTCCTGAAGGGCGAGCGAGCAGTCGCGGCGAAGACGGAGGCGGCCGTCTACTCGAAACTGGGACTCGAGTTCGTTCCGCCGGAGCTGCGCGAGGACAGAGGAGAGGTCGAGGCAGCGCAGGCCGGCGAGCTGCCGGAGCTCATAGAGGTTGGCGACATGAGGGGGGACCTTCATGTCCACTCGAACTGGAGCGACGGCCACGGGACGATCGAGGAGATGGCGCGCGCGTGCCGGCGCAGAGGATACGCTTACATGTCGATCAACGACCATTCGCGCTCGCTCGGCATCGCGCACGGTCTCGACCCGGCGCGTCTCGATGAACAGATGGAGGAGATCAACGCGGTCAACTCGAAGCTCAAGCGCTTCACAATACTCAGGGGGACCGAGGTCGACATACTGTCCGACGGGACATTGGACCTCCCGGACGAACTCCTGGAGAGGCTCGACATCGTGGTCGCCTCCATCCACAGCGGGTTCAGCCAGAGCAGCGACCAGATAACCGGGCGCATTGTCTCGGCCATAGAGAACCCTAACGTAGACATCATCGCGCACCCGACCGGCCGTCTGCTGGGGAGCCGGGAGCCCTATGCCGTTGACCTCGAGCGCGTGATGAAGGCCGCGGCCGAGGCCGGGACCGCCCTCGAGATTAACGCGTACCACGAGAGGCTCGATCTGTGCGACACGAACGCGCGCAGGGCCAGGGATCTCGGTGTCGACGTCGTGATATCGACCGACTCGCACCGTCCCGACGACCTCAACTCGATGGAACTTGGGGTGCACACGGCCCGCCGGGGCTGGCTGCGCAAGGCCGATGTGCTCAACACGCGCCCTCTGCGATCCCTTCTTTCAAGGCTCCGTAACGGGTCCTGAAGCCGATCTCCCCAGACCATCCCGTTTCAAGGGCACAAAAGACCGTGCTGCCGCTCATCATCCTCGCAGAGAGGGGTATTGGCACGGGCTGTGCTTCTTGACGAACACTAGGGTTTGTGATAGAATTGCAGGTAATCGGCGGAGTGCGCCCACAGGATGTCGAATCGGTCAACATGCGAGGAGGACCCGTGAGACACATCAAGACGACACTGATGCTGGTGACGGCGGTCGTGCTCGGAGCCGCGCTGCTGAGTCCTGCCGGAGCAGCGGTGACGTGCAGCGCGGTCGGCGAGGCTCACGGCATCGGCGGAGGCATGTTCGAGTACTGCGTAACAGTGACCTGGGGGTTCATGGGGTTCGCCGCGCCCGATCGGTTCGACATCGCGCTTCCGAGTCTCGACGGCTGCGAGTTCTACAATCCCGACAATCCATTCCAGGCGAGCTACATCGTTCCGGGCGGCGGCACATCGGACGCTGAGCAGGGCTGCCTGAACGTTCAGGGCATGCCGGTGCAGCAGATCGAGTGGGTGGGGGAGGTCAGGTTCGAGGAGGCCGACTGCTGGCTGCCGACCTTGCACGTCGCATATGAGAACGTCGGTTCGACCGTCAACTGCACGCCGCTCTCCGACGGCTCGGGGACCTTCTGCTTCACGTCCTACGGCATTCCGATGCCGTCCCAGACGTACTACGAAGGCGTCATCATCAAGGCGGGGGACTACTGCCTCGTCTGCGATTACACGGGCCCGCTGCCCGAGTGCAACATCTGGAGTCCGGTCGAGACCACCAGCTGGGGCACGATCAAGAGCCTGTACCGATAGACCACCGCGCACCCCCTGCGCAACCGAAGAAGGGATGTTCCTCAAGAGGAACATCCCTTCTCGTTTGTTGCGTTCGGCCCTGTCCTACATCGACCGCAGCAGCTCTATCCTCTTCTCCAGAGGCGGGTGCGTGGAGAAGAGACCGTTCAGCGCTCCGCCGTGCTCCTTGAGCGGGTTCACGATGTAGAGGTGCGCCGTCGCCTTGTTCGCAACCTCGAGCGGGTCGGGATCGTGCGCGATCTTCTGCAGCGCGCTCGCGAGCCCCTCCGGGTAGCGTGTGAGCCGGGCCGAGTTGGCGTCGGCCAGGTACTCGCGTCTGCGCGAGATCGCGAGCTTGATGAGCTGGGCGATGAGCGGCGAGAGTATGGCCAGCACCACGCCGACCAGCAGGATGATCACTCCGGCCTGTCCTCCGCCCTGGACGCTTCTGCGTCTGCGGCCGCCTCCCCACAGGAAGCTGCGGAACATCCAGTCACTCAAGAGCGCGACCGTGCCCACCATCACGGCAGTGAGGGTCATGAGAAGCGTGTCGTACTCGGCTATGTGGGACATCTCGTGCCCGATCACGCCCTCCAACTCGACGCGGTTCAGCTTGCCGAGCAGGCCGGTCGTGACCGCTATCGCGGCGTGTTCGGGGTTCCTTCCGGTCGCGAACGCGTTCGGCGCTGAGTCGTCTATGACGTAGACTGCCGGTTTAGGCATCCCCGCTGCGATCGCCAGACCCTCGACCGTGTTGTGCAGAAAGGGGAACTCGTCCGGTGGGGCCGGGCGTGCGTGGGAGATCGCCAGCACCATGCTGTCGCTCTTGTAGTAGCTCGCGAACGCCAGCGCCCCCGCGATGACGGCTGCCAGGATCGGCGCGGCCGGTCCCCAGACCGTCGTCCTCCCGAAGATCCAGCCCAGGAAGACGACGAACGCGACGAAGAGCGTCACGAGCGACACGGACTTGATCTTGTTGCTGGTGATGTGCTCCCACATGGGTCTTCCCGACGCGCCGGACCCAAAGAGCCGGCGCAGCGACCGGAACCGCCTCTAGTGGATGAACGGCGTCGTGACCGCGGCGAGCAGCAGGAGAGCGGCCGGTATCATGAAGTTCGGCGGCTTGCCCTCCGCCGCGAACTTTCTTCTACCCAGCAGGAGGGCGAGCCCCGCATACAGATAGAGCAGCGAGACTATGATCTTGAAGGCGATCATCTGATGTCTCCGGTTAGCGCGCCGGGGCGCCACGCACGCCCCGGTGAACGCGTGGCCCTGGCCGGTTCCCTAGAACTTCACCTTGACGGGCTCTCTCTCGGCTTCGCCGACCGCAAAGTACTCGCGCTCCTTGAATCCGAACATGTTCGCCACGATGTTGGATGGGAACTTCTCGCGTACGTTGTCGTACTTGAGCACTGAGTCGTTGTAGAACTGGCGTGCGTACGCGATCTTGCTCTCTGTACCGGACAGCTCCTCCTGGAGCTGCATGAAGTTCTGGTTAGCCTTGAGTTCCGGGTAATTCTCGGCAACGGCGAACAGCGTCTTGAGGGCGCCGGTCAGCATGTTATTCGCCTCGCCCTGCTCCTTCACTCCCTTCGCTCCCATGAGCGCGGAGCGCGCCTCCGTCACCTTCAGGAACACTTCCTTCTCGTGCGACGCGTAGCCCTTGACCGTCTCGACGAGGTTGGGGATGAGATCGGTCCTGCGCTTGAGCTGGACGTCGATCTGGGACCACGCATTCTCGATCCTGTTCCGCAGGACCACGAGGCGGTTGTACATGCTGACAAGCCATATGACGATGGCGATGATCACAACGAGCAGAAAGATCATCTTCATTCTCCCTTCGGGGCGGGGCACCGCGATGACAGCGCTCGATCCGTGCGACCATGCGCCTCTCTAATATTTATATTCGCGTGTGGCAGCGTAGTCAACGGGATTCGATCCGGAGCGTTACAGCCTGACTCTCCGAAGGCGGAGCGAGTTGCTCACGACCGAGACCGACGAGAAAGCCATCGCCGCGGCCGCGTAGACCGGGCGCAGCAGGATGCCGAAGGCGGGGTAGAGCACGCCGGCGGCTATCGGGATGCTCACCGCGTTGTAGAAGAATGCCCAGAAGAGGTTCTGGCGTATCGTGGTGATCGTCCTGCGCGACAGCTTGATCGCGTCCGCCACGGCTCGCAGATCGGCGCGCATCAGCGTGATGTCGGAGGCCTCCATCGCCACGTCCGTGCCCGTGCCTATCGCTATACCCACGTCGGCCTGCGCGAGGGCAGGTGCGTCGTTGATGCCGTCGCCGACCATTGCTACGAGCTCGCCCTTCTTCTGCAGCCTCGCCACGGCCGATGCTTTGTCGCCGGGCAGGACCTCCGCCAGGACCTCGTCCACGCCCACCTGACGCCCGATGGTCTCAGCGACGACCCGCCGGTCGCCCGTCAGCATAATGACGCGCAACCCCATCCTTCGAAGCTGTGCGACCGCCTCGGCCGACTCCGGGCGCAGCGTGTCGGCCACGCTCAGGGCGCCGAGCAGCCTGCCGTCGCGCGACACGAGCAGGGGAGTATGCCCGCGCGAAGCGATCCGCTCCTCGATCTTGCGCCCGACACCTTCCAGGTGCCCGGACGTGCCCACGGCCACGCGCGTCCCCTCGATGACCGCTGACGCGCCCATACCCGGTGCGGCCTCGAACTCGCTCGATTCGGGCAAGCGCAGGCCGCGGTCCGCGGCCACTCTGACGATCGCCTTGGCGATCGGGTGCTCTGAACCGCGCTCCGCCGCCGCGGCGACTGCCAGCAGCTCGTCGGCGCTGACGCCGGGCTCGGGCGCGACCTCCGTGACCGCCATCTCGCCGCGCGTCAGCGTGCCGGTCTTGTCGAGGACCACGGTCGTGAGCCTGTGGGCCAGCTCCAGTGTCTCGCCGCCCTTTATGAGGATGCCCATCTCGGCGCCCCGCCCGGTGCCGACCATGATGGCGGTGGGTGTCGCAAGGCCCATCGCACACGGGCAGGCCACGATGAGCACTGCCACGAATCGGAGAATGGCCTGTGTCATCGCTGGCTCCGGGGCGGCGAACCTCCATACCAGCAGCGTCGCAATGGCGAGCACGAGGACTATCGGGACGAACACGGCCGCCACGCTGTCCGCCAGTCTCTGGATCGGCGCCTTGCTGCCCTGAGCGTCCTCGACCATTCGGGATATGCTGGCCAGGACTGTGTCTGCTCCCGTTCTGGTCGCGCGCATCTCGAAGCTGCCTGTCGTGTTCAGAGTGGCTCCAACGACCTCGTCGCCGGCGTTCTTGTCGACAGGAACGCTCTCACCTGTGATCATCGACTCGTCGATGGCGGAGTCTCCCTTCAGGATCACTCCGTCGACGGGCACCTTCTCACCGGGACGGACCCGCAGCACGTCACCGGGTGCAAGGTTCTCGACGCGCACCTCGATCTCCGTCCCGTTTCGCAGGACTCGGGCTCTGGTCGGCGCGAGGTCAGCAAGCCGCCTGATGGCCTGAGACGCCCTGCCCTTCGCGCGAGCCTCGAGAAACCGGCCAAGGAGAATGAGCGTGACGATCATTGCGCTGGTGTCGTAGTAGACATGGACGTTCTCTCCCGTGGCCGCGAACACGTCAGGTGCGAAAGTGGCCACCGCACTGTAGACGAACGCAGCGGAGGTCCCGACGGCCACCAGCGTGTTCATGTCGGCCGCGCCGTGGCGTCCCACGGCCCATGCGCCTCTGAAGAACGAGAGGCCGGACCAGAACATGACAGGGAGAGTGAGGAGCAGGAGCGCGAGGTGTCTCGGGAAGACCGGGATCCCGCGCACGAACGGGAACAGACCCGGCATGCTGCCGACGAAGATGATCACCGTCAGTGCGGCGGCGACCAAGAGCCGCGTCGCGAGGGACGCGGCGGTCCCGCGCCGTGGAAGGACACTCCCGCGAACGCGCCTACGAGCCGCGCCGGTTCCTGCACGCTCCGTATCGCCGCCCGCGCCAGCCTCGGCGTGGCCGTCCGTCACGCCGCGTGCGTGATCCACGGGACGACCACCGCGCATACCGCCAGGCTCGTCTTCTTCCTCTACCACGGGGCCCGCGGCAGATCTCTTGACCCTGTAGTCGCCCGCTCTGCCGGCGGCCGCGGCTATGTCGTCGATCGTCATCGTCTGGTCGTTCGTCTCCACGGTCACGAAGCCCGTGGCCAGATTGACCGACGCCGAGGTGACGCTCGGGTTCTTGAGGAGTTCGGTCTCGATGCGCTTCACACACGACGCGCAGTGGACGCCCTCCAGCTCGGCTCTCAGCTTCAACTTCGCCTCCTTCAGGGCCCGGCGTGCAGGACCCGGCGTGGGATCCACCCGCTCGCGCCTGGCATGGTCCGCCCTGCCCGGATCCGCGGGGCCCGCTTCAGCTTGACACGTTCTGGAGCCTCCCGTAGGCTCCGGATGGTCATTCACTACCCTACACTACCCTACACTAATAGGATGCAAGAGATGCAAACCAGCTTCAGCGTGAGAACCCGCACCAGGACCGAGCTTGTCGACATCACGGGGGAGGTGCGGGAGGCCGTCGACCGGCTGGGCGTGTCAGATGGTGTCGTCGTGGTGTACGTGCCGCATACGACGGCCGGGGTGACGATCAACGAGAGCGCGGACCCCGACGTGGCGAGCGACATCGTGTCGAAGCTCAACGAGATGGTGCCGAGATCGGGTCACTACAGGCACGCGGAGGGCAATTCGGACGGACACGTGAAGTCGACGCTCGTCGGGTGCTCGGTGACGATATTGGTGGACGGCGGGCGTCTTGTGCTCGGAACGTGGCAGGGGATCTTCTTCTGCGAGTTCGACGGTCCCCGAACGCGAAGCGTCCTGGTGGGCGCTCGATAGGAGGAACCATGAAGTGGACAGCAGTAGTCCTCGCGGCCGTCCTGCTCTCGTCCTGTGCCTGCTTTGCCGACGAGGTGTCCGACGCCATCGCTAAGGCGCAGAGCGCGTACGCCGGCCGGGACTATCCCGAAGCGAGCACCCAGCTTCAGACCGCGCTGGCCGGCGTCAATCAGAAGCTCATCGGTCTTCTGATCGCGGCCATGCCTGAGCCGCCGTCGGGGTGGACGGCCGACGATCCCGAGGGACTGGACTCGGGCGCGCTCGGGATGGGGTTCGTCGCCGGTCTCGTGGTGAACCGGACATACCACTCGCCGTCCGGTTCCTCCATCGACTTCGAGATCGCGGCCAACTCGCCGATGCTCGTGACGCTCAGGATGCTCATGTCGAATCCCATGCTCACACAGATGGGGAACCAGACAGGCATGAAGAAGGTGACCGCCTGCGGTTTCGACGCCCTCGAGCAGTTCGAGGACGAGTCGTCGATGTACATTCTGGCGGGCGACGCCACGCTCATCAGCCTGACCGGCGATGGTCCGGAGGATGCCGACCACATCCGGTCGCTGGCCGCGGCGACGGATTGCGCCGGCATCGTGGGCATCGTGGAGCACTAGCGGGAGCGGATTGTTCGAGACGGGGGCGCGCCGTCAGCGGCGGGCCCCTGTTCTATTCCCGGTTCCGTCCGGTTCTCTTCCAGATGAGCCAGGCGCCCCACAGCGCGAGCGCGATGGTGCAGGCGAGCCCAGCCTCGGGCCCATAGCTACCTCCGGTGAGCCTCGACGCGGAGTCGACCTCCTTGACGTCGAGCACGCCGTAGATCGGGAGGCCGCTCACTGGGAGCGAGTACACGTAGCCCAGGAAGAAGTTCCAGGCGAAGTGGAAGCCTATGGGCATCCAGAGGGAGCCCGTCCGGAAGTAGAGCACGGAGAGGATGACGGCGATGATCGTCGTGTTGAATATGCCGAACCAGTCAGCGCCGGGGTTCGCGCCGTGCATGAGGGCGAAGATGAGCGACGAGACGACGATTGCGACGCCTCGTCCCGCTCGCTCGTTGAGCCTCTGGAGCACGTAGCCTCGGAACATGAGCTCCTCGTAGAACCCAACGACAAGGAACGCGACGAGCGCCCCCACGAGGTACGCGACCACGCCCGAGCCCTCGGGCGCGGGCCTCGCGAAGCCCTCGACCCTTATCGAGCCCACGAGGAGCGAGAACGCGAATATGACGCCCAGCACCAGCACGGCCAGCCCGCCGCCTTTGAGGAAGTCGAGCGACCACCCTGGTCTCAGGTAGAGTCCCAGTGTGCGCAGCCGCTTCCTGTCGACGATGTGTATGAACGCCCACGTGTAGGCTATCGTGTACAGGCCCGTGATGATCACGAGAGGCAGAAGGAGCGGTTCCAGAGCCACCAGGATCTTCTCGATGTCCATGACTCCGGCGTCGAGCGTGGCGAGCGAGCTCAGGACCTCCGGCGGCTCGGCGATGCCCGTCCCGAACACGATGCCCGCGGCGACGGCGAACATGAGCGACAGGACGACGCCCACCACGAAGTACCCCACGATGTAGAGGAGCACCTTGAGGAACGGGTGGAGCCCCGTGCCCTCTACGCTCGTCGGATATTGAATCGGCGCTCCGTTCTCCTGGGGAGCCCACGGCTCAGGGTCAGGCGTGGGTCCGGACCGCGGCTCGTCGACGGGGTTGGAGGCGGTCTCATCTGCGCTGACCGGGACAGACCCGGGCTCACTCTCTTGGTTGTCGTGATGCACGCTGGTTCTCCGGGCTTCGGGATGTGGCCGGACTGAAAGGCAAGGGCGGCGTCTGCGTGACGCCGCCCATCATAGCTTGGAGCGCTGTCGCTGGCAAGAACACGCGGACCGTGCCGGCCGCCGGGTGCGGCGCTACCTGTACATCGACTTGATCATGCCCCAGCTCGACTCTACCTTCTCCCACTCGTCGAGTTCGGACCAGGCTTCGATCTCCCACAGGGTCTCGCCGCTGCGGCCCGTCTCATCCGGGTCCACGCGGATAGAGAACTCCTGGCTGTGGCCGCCCAGGAAGATCCAGTTCCCTATGTAGACCCTGAGGTCGGTGTTCTCGCGGTAGGTGTAGACGTCGTCGTCCACGCTGTCGAGGTCGTCTCCCGGATCGAACTCGATCGATACGGTCGTCATCGTGAGTCTGACCTCGTCGACGTTCGTCGTGTCAGAGAACATCCTCTCGTGGATGGCCTGTTCCTCCGACCTGTCCCAGAACTCGGGGAGCGGGTTATCGGGGTTGCCCACGTCCTCAGGCCTGAGGAAGAACTCGAAGTCGTCCGACAGGCAGTCGACGTACGCCTCCGCGTCCATCGCGACGTACGCCTCCCTGAATCTCGCGAGAACGCCGGCCGGGCTGGTTCTTGCAGTGTAGGTGGGGGTGTCCTCTTGGTCCGCTGCCTCGGGACCCGAGCTTGTGTTCGAGCACCCCGCGAGGGCGAGCAGCGTGACGATGGCGGAGACGCCAGGAAGCATCCGTACCCGCGGTGCCCCTGCGTCCCAGCTCGTCCCGATCTTCCGCCTACTCATGTCGCCGCCTCCGCATCTAGCGGTAGAGAGCCTTTATCGAGCCCCAGGTGCTGCTCTCGGAGCGCTCCGCGGGTCTCACGTCGAACCACTCGACGATCTTCCACAAGAGCTCCCCGTCCCGGCCCCTCTCGCCAAAGTCGATTCCGAATACGAACTCCTGATAGTTGTCTGCGAGGAAGGTCCAGTAGCCGATCACGACGCGAAGGTCGCACCCCTCCACGTAGGTGTACCTGTCGTCCTCGGCGCTGTAGGGGTCCGATCCCGGATCGAAGTCGATGGACATGTTCGTCAGTGTGAGGTTCACCCTGTCGACGTTCGTGGTGTCCGAGAACATCCTCTCGTGGATGGCCTGCTCCACCGATTTGCCCCACGTCTCGGGGAGGGGATTCTGCGGGTCGTTCACGTCGTCGGGATTCAGCACGAACTCGAAGTCCTCAGAAAGACAATCGAGATAACCCTCCGCGTCCATCTCGGTGTACGCCAGCACCAGATTGTAGATTACGTTGTTCGGACTCGTCCTGGCCTTGTACGGGATGGCGTCGTCGGCACCCTCCGGGTTGGTGCTCTTGTTCGCGCAGCCGGTCATCGCGAGCGTCGCGGCGACCGCCACCGTGAGAAGAGCGGTCCAACCGGCAATGTCCACTCTCCCTGGTCGCACTGTTGCCAAGTGTTACCTCCTTGTCTGATAGAAGAGCCCCTTTATGACTCCCCAGCTTGACTGTCTCACAGGCGTGTCCGATTTCGATGCTGCCGGGCATTCTGATCCCATCCGATGAGTTCTCTACGAACTCGCAGTCGATCGTCGTAAGGCCGGGGCCAGCCTCGGAGCGTATTACCTTCGTGACGTCGCGGTTGTTCGGTCCGGAGTACGTGCCCGGGGCCACGAATGCCGTGTCGCCGTCGACGGCCGCGGCGACTGCTTCACCGATGGTCAGGTAGTCGCCGCCACCCCGACCCGTCGACGCGGACAACGCCGGCGCCAGCGGTCTGGCAGAGACCGGAGAGCATCACTCCCGCGGCCAGCCCGGCAGGCAACATGGCACGCGGCAGACGTTGTGTCACGTCACCGGAGCAAGGTCTCATTGCGCGGCTCTCCCGCACGGTAGTAATCGCTGTTCTTCCCAATCATCCCATCTGCGGGCAGCTGCGTCAACGGCGTGAATGAGGCCGCCCGTACTCACCCGTCGTTCGTGTACACGCGGTTGACACGCACAGCAAGGTGGTTCGACGGGCGGGAGGCGGCCTCCCGGGATTGGATCGCGCAACGCGCGGCCGGGAATAGAGTTATGCCCGGCGAGGGGGACTCGGGGCGCTGGTTCCGAGGATGGCACGAGCCTTGATACAGTACTGGGTCGAGCGCTTGCGTTTCGGCCGGAACGTGGTGTGGGCTGGGCGGGGGATGACCCGAAAAGGGGCGGGGCTTCAACTGCCCAGCACCCGCCGAACGCGGGCGCCGGCAACAGAAATGCACCTTGCGAGGCCTCCATCGGTTGATTAAACTCGGTCTCAGTAGCGTCACACGGTGTATGCGCGGGGGCGCGGACGGAGTCCTCTTGGCCGACCGGACCACCGTGCGACCGGCTGTCGATGCCTCGAGGATCGATACCTGCCACTCTCGGGAGGTCCTGAATGAAGCGCCTGTTCGCTGTCGCGTGTGCAGCCGCCCTGCTGCTGATGCCTGTCGCAGCGTCCGCGGAGGACGGGTCCTCGGGGCTGACGTTCCTCAAGTTGGGCGCAGGGGCACGTGCCATTGGGCTCGGCGGCGCCTACGCGGCGGTCAGCGGGGATGCATCGTCAATCTACTGGAACCCGGCCGGTACGGTAGGGGTCGAGAACATCGACGTCGTGTTGATGCACAGCGAGTGGTTCGAAGGCATAAGGTATGAGTATATCGGCGGCGTGAAGTCTGACGGCGTGCAGGCCTTCGGTGCCGCGGTCGTCGGGCTGTACATGGACGATCTCGAGAGGCGAGAGGGGCCGACGGTCGAGCCGATAGGCCACTTCGGCGTCTTCGACTTCGCGGTCACCGGCACGTACGGCCGCAAGCTGACCGAGTACCTCGATGTCGGAGCCGGGGCCAAGTACCTATTCGAGAAGATAGACGACGAGACCGCCACCGGGTTCGCTGTGGACCTCGGTGCCCGGTACAGCATTCCTGCAGTGCCGGGGCTGTCGGCGGGCGCGGCGGTGCAGAATCTCGGGCCGGACATGAAGTTCATCGAGGACGAGTTCAGTCTTCCGCTCACGTACAGGGTGGGAGCGGCGCTGGACATTCCGGTCGAGGCGTTGCGCGGCGACCTTCTCATCACGGGCGACGCTGTCGTGCCGAACGACGGAGACACGAAGTTCCATGTGGGTGCCGAGTTCGAGTATGCGAACATGCTCGCGCTGCGGCTCGGCTATCGCACCGGCTGGGACAACCAGAATGTGTCTGTCGGACTGGGCGCCAAGGTCGGGGACTTCCGGCTCGATTACGCCTACGTTCCATTCTACTCGGACCTCGGGGACACGCACCGTATATCGCTGGGGTTCGCGATGTAGCCGCGCACGCAAGAGGCGAAGGCATGGAAACGGGCCGCCGGGGATTCCTGGCGGCCCTTGTCGCTGGCGCCGCGCGTGACGGCTCCTCCCGGCTCAGGCGGTTTCGGGCTCCGCGCCCGAGGATGGCACCGGGCGCAGCGATCCCTCGCTCCACGCGAGCGCGCGGAAGCCGTCCGATCCTAGTTCAACGACGCTGCGTGCCGACATCCAGTCTCCCACGACCACACCCGTCCCCGAGTTCCACCTTCTGATCATCTGGCGGTGCACGTGACCGACCACCACCGCGTCGAAACCTTCCTCGAGCTTGGCCTGCATGAACTCGAGCATCGGTGGTATCGCCCGCTCGACGCGGTCCTCCGTGATGACCGACAGCCCCGAGGCCCATCTCGCCAGGGCCGCCCCGGCCCGGGGAGGGATCAGGCTGAAGGCGCCGATCGCGACGGGGTTCCGGAGGACCGCCTTGAGAGCACGGTAGCCCCAGTCGCCGCGCGGGAGGCCGTCGCCGTGCGCCACGTAGATCCTCCGGTCGAAGTGGATGCGCTCTATGGGCGAGCGGTGGACGCAGGCGCCCGTCAGGGCGGCGAATCGCCGGCCGGCCCAGTAGTCGTGGTTGCCGCCCAGGAAGTCGACGCGGGTCCCCGCGGCCGACAGCCCGGCGAGAGTGGAGAGGACGTCCTCATAGCGTGGCCGTACCGGATACGGGTACTCGAACCAGAAGTCGAAGATGTCGCCGACCAGATAGACCCGGGACGCGCGACCGCGCAGCCATTCAAGAAGAGCAAGAAGGTCATCCTTCTTGGCGGTCTCCTCGCGCAGGGATTCGACTCCGAGGTGGGAATCCGCAATGAAGTAGACGGGCAGTTCGTGCGTCGAAGTATCGGTGAGGGGTGATTCAGAACTGATCATGAGTGGTTGCTCAGCCCACCCCGGTCCCCGCCGCCGTTCGCACGGGGTCTCGAGGCTCTCCGGAGGCGGCCCTGACTCCGGTAACCATCGGTGTCATGTCAGGTTAGGTTTATCAGCTCCAAAACGAATCGCGGTCAGCTGAAGGAAAAGTCAGAAAAAGGAATCAGCTTGACCGCCGGCAACTGTGTCCATATAGTTGCATCTCATTTATGTGGGTAGAATAACGAGCGGCTCGAATCTGGGTGATCGCGGCGACCCCCCTTGGACGACATCTCCTGGACCAGAGAACGGTGGTCGGTGCCCTAAGAGGCCGCTCGCTCGGAGTATAGGTCCAAGGGCCCTTCGTGGGCAAGTTGAATCCCCCGGACATGGAGGTTGGAACTGTGGCGAGCCTTTGGGATGACGTGAAGAATGCGATAGTCGATGGCTACGTGTATGCATCAGATAAGGCCGAGGAGCTGACGCAGATCAGCCGGGCCAAGATAGAGATCCTGCGCGTGAACAGGCAGATAGCGAGAACGATGAGTGAGATAGGCGGCAGGGCCTTCGACCTGATCGAGAACGGCAGGAAGGAAGAGCTGCCCGACGACGAGAAGATCCACGCCGCGGTGGATGCCATCCAGAAGATGAGGCTCGATATCGCCAGGCTGGAAAGTGAGATCGAGACAGCCAAGGCGGAGCGGGCCGGCGCATCATCAGAGGAGTAGCGGTTCGACCCAACGCGGGCACGCTGACCAGGGCATCCACGCGATGCCCCGCGAATCCAAGGGACGAACCGAAGGGAGCATAGGAGATGAACCGCAGAAGTGGAATGCTGTTTGGGGGAGCGACGCTCCTCATCGTCGGTCTTATTGTTGGCGTTATGATATCGGCCAACTGCGGACTGACACCCCCGTCGAACGCACAGGTAGGTGACGGGGCATACGTAACACAAAGCGGCAGCGTCAAGTTCACCGAGAGCCCGTTCGTAGCGGTGGCCGACGCCGTCATTCCGGCGGTGGTGACCGTCGATACCAAGCGGACGGTCACGAGAGCCGCGGACCCGATGCGCGAGATGTTCCGCGAGTTTTTCGGTGAGCAGCAGTACCGTCAGAGGTTTGGTGATGACGGCGGGTCCAAGCAGTATGAGATACCGGGGTCGGCCTCGGGCTTCATCTTCGACGACAGGGGCTACGTGCTGACGAACAATCACGTCGTCGACGGTGCGAGCGAGATCGAGGTGACGCTTACGGACGGCAGGTCGTTCGATGCGCAGGTTGTCGGCCGCGACCCGAGCACGGACGTCGCGGTGATCAAGATCGACGGCGCGAACCTGCCCACGGTCAAGCTCGGCGACTCAGACAACATCCGCGTGGGGGACTGGGCGATAGCCATAGGCAACCCGCTGGAGCTCGAGAGCACCGTGACGGTCGGCGTGATCAGCGCAAAGGGGCGTACCGATCTCAACATCCGCGGCGGCGCGCCGCTCTATCAGGACTTCATCCAGACGGACGCTTCGATCAACTTCGGCAACAGCGGCGGACCGCTGGTCAACATCGACGCCGAGGTCGTCGGGGTCAACTCGGCGACGAACACGGCAGCGAACGGGATCGGATTCGCCATCCCGATCAACCTCGCGAAGCAGGTCGCGGAAGCGCTCATGAGCGAGGGTAAGGTCGTCCGTGGCTATTTCGGTGTCGTGCCGCAGGAGATCACTCGGGAACTGGCTGAGGCGAAGGACCTCGATAACACGCAGGGTGTCATCATAGCCAACGTCGAGGCGGACACTCCCGCGGCCGAGGCAGGCGTCCAGGCCGGCGACGTTGTGAAGGAGTTCGGAGGAGTGGAGATCATCGACGTCCCGCAGTTCAGGCGTGTGGTGGCCGGATTCGGGCCGAACGACACGATCGAGATCAAGATCGTCCGTGACGGGTCGAGGAAGACCCTGCGGGCGAAGTTGTCCGAGCGTCCCGACGCGGCAGTGGCTCAGGTTGAGGAACCGCAGGCGGAGGACCGGACCTGGTACGGCATACACGTCGTCGGACTCAGCGATCCTCTCGCGGGCCAGTTTGATCTGCAGGTGAACGAGGGCGTCCTCGTCGTCGATCTCGAGAGCGGTGGACCGGGAGCCGACGGTGGGCTTCAGGTCGGTGATGTGATCATGAAGGTGAACGATCACATGATCTCGAACCTCTCCGACTACGCGGGCGTCATGAGCAAGCTCGAAGGTAGCGATAAGGCGATCGCCGTGATGGTTCAGCGAGGTGCGTACACCTACTTCGTGGCCATCAAGCCGGACAAGTAGCGGCGGTCGAATCGGGACGCCAGGCGCGTCCATAGGGGTGGTGAAGAGAATGTCGTATTACGGAAGCGCGGCCGAGGAAGACAGAAGCCTGGAGTCGTATCTTCAGGAGATCGCGAGGACTCCACTCCTCACCAGAGAAGAGGAGCAGGAGATCGGCACGCGCATTTTGAGGGGTGACAGAAAGGCGAGGGACGAGCTCGTCCAGGCGAACTTGAGATTCGTCGTGAGCGTGGCAAAGGTCTACGCCCGGAAGACGGGCGTGCCGATCATGGACGTGATCAACCAGGGCAACGTGGGTCTCATCGAGGCCGCCAAGCGGTTCGATTCTACGCGCGGCCGCAAGTTCATAACCTACGCCGTGTGGTGGATCCGACACGCCATTCTCAAGGGATTGGCCGAGCAGAGCGGCGCGATGCGGCTCCCGCTGAACAAGGCCGGTGCAATAAGACGCATGTGGAGGACGATCGAGCGCCTTAGGCAGGAGAACGGGCGTGAGCCGTCAGACAACGAGATCGCGGGCGCGATGAAGATGAAGGTTGACGACATCGAGGAGCTCAAGAAGCTCTCGGTGACCAGCCTGTCTCTCGACGCTCCGGTGGCGTCCGGCGAGGACGCCGATCTCGGGGACCTTGTTGCGGACCCTTCGGACGACCCCGCCCTTATGGAGCTGCATTATGAGTCGCTGGGCCGAGAGGTGGATCTGGTGCTCGGCACGCTCACGGAGCGTGAGAGCACGATCCTGAAGCACTACTTCGGCCTCGGAGGCGGCAAGAAGCACACGCTGGAAGAGATCGGCCAGATGATAGGGCTCACTCGTGAGCGCATCAGGCAGATCAAGGAAGAGGCTCTGCGCAAGCTCAGACAGACCCCCGGGCTGGACGAGCTGCGCGTCTACTTGAACTAGCGGGGACGGACGTCGGGCGTCCGACTCCCGAAGCACCAGCTTGGATACGCGATGAGCAGGAAGCCCGCCACTTCCCGAGAGAAGTGGCGGGCGTTCGCTTAAGAGCGTCGAAACGCCTTGACTGGGCTTTCTCCTGTTCTCTAGTATCCCCAAATGACCCCCCGGCTTGAACGGGGGAGTCTCATCCGCTGTCCAATGGTAGTAGGACGGCCCGATCCATGAGGTGATGATGAGATCTCTCCTTACACGTACGCTCGTGTTGTGCGCGGCCGCGCTGATTGTGGCCGGCTGCGGCGGTGAGGAGAAGCCCGCCCAGGTCTCGCGTACGCTGCCTAACGGGATCCGGGTTCTCGCGCGGGAGAACCGCGCCAGCAGTGTCGTCGCGGTCCAGGCGTGGGTGGCGGACGGGTCGCTGTACGAGACGCCGCAGGAGGCCGGCTCCGCCTACCTGCTCGCCCAGATGATGTTCCGCCACACTCCCGAGTACGAGCCTGGAGATATTCAGCGCACGATCGAGGGTCTTGGCGGCTCGTTCTCCGTGAACCCGCGCCAGGACTTCGTTGAGTACGCGGCGGTGGCTCCGAGCCGGCAGTTCGACGTTCTCGCCGACCTATTTGCAGACGGTCTTCAGAACGCCGTCTTCGACAGCTCCTATTTCGAGCAAGTCAAGGCCAGGGCGATCGAGACCCTCCAGTCGATCGACAAGCGTCCGATGGAGAGGGCGCACCAGATGTGCATCTCGACCCTCCTTGGCGATCATCCGTATGGCAGGCCGACACAGGGCACCGTGCAGACCGTCAGGGCAGCGACGCTCGACGACATCAGGAGGAGATACGAGCAGCGCTACGTGGGATCGAACCTGCTCATCTCGGTCGCCGGTGACATCGATCCGTCGGCGGCCGCCGACGCGATCGAGGCAAGGCTGTCCGGGGTGGAGCGCGGACAGGAGGCTGAGCCCGAGGCCGCTCCGGTCGAGTGGCCATCGTCTCCGATACGGACGGTCCACACCGCTGACGTCAGGACCGGCTACCAGGTGATGTGCTTCCCGGCCCCTTCGATAAGGGACCCCGACGCGATCACCATGGACGTGCTCCTCATGATCCTGACGGGAGGCAGGAGCTCGAGACTTTCGCGGACCCTGGTTGAGCAGGATCGCCTCGTCAACGCCGTGGACGCCGGCTGGTACACGCTGCGTCAGCCTAGCCCTCTCTTCGTCTGGATGGAGCTCCGGCCGGATGACGCCGGGGCTGCGGAGCAGGCAGTGCTCACGATGTTCCAGGGGCTGGCCGCGAACGGCGTCACGGAGCGCGAGCTCGAGAAGGCCAAGACGTACTGGAAGACACAGATCTACTTCATGACGGAGACCGCCGAGGGGCAGGCCTTCTATGATGCGTACTGGACGTTCCTCGGGTGGCCGGACCTCCCAAGGGAGTACCTCGAGAGCATTGACGATGTCACGGCCGAGGATGTCCGAGCAGCTGCCCAGCACTACCTGTCCGGCGATAGCTACTCGACCTCGCTTCTGATCCCGACCTGGGCCAACGAGTAGGGCCCACTCGCGATGGTTGCGGCCGCCCGGCGGCCGCGGAGGACGAACGATGCTCCGACCTCGAAGATGCGTGAGCACGGCGTTGGCGATCCTGGTCGTGATGGCCGTGACCGCGTCGTTCTGCTACGCCTCCGAGGCACACAAGAGCCGGCTCTCGAACGGCGTCACCGTCATCACGAAGCCGGCCTCCTGGAACCGGGTCGTGGCCATAGCCGTGGCGGTGGAGGCCGGGTCGAAGTACGACCCGGCCAAGCTTGCCGGCCTCGCCAATCTCACCAGCGAGCTCCTAGTGGAGGGCACCAGGGACAGAGACGTGGCGGAACTCGCCGAACTGGCCGACCGGCACGGCATCGACATAAGAACTTACGCCACGGTTGACTTCGCCGGATTCCACATAGCGTGTATCGATGAGAACTTCGACGTGGCGCTCGAACTCGCGGCCGAGATCCTGTCGCGTCCGGCGTTCGACGAGACCCGGCTCCTCCGTGTCCAGGAGAGGATCCTGGACCGGATAGATGCTGACAACGAGGACTCGAGTTCGAGGAACTACGAGCAGCTCTATGAGAACCTGTTCGGGGAGCACCCGTACGGACGGCCCGTGTCCGGCTCCGTGAAGACCGTCGAGCGCATTGATCGCGAGCGCGTGGAGGAGTTCTACTCCAAGCACTACCTGGGGGAGAGCACCGTCATATCGATCGTTGGCAATTTCCCCGAGAAGGAGGCCATCGCGTCGCTCGGCAGGCTCCTCTCGACCTATCCGAGCGGGCGCGCGACGAAGCCGGACCTCCCCGACGTCAGGCGAGGCGAGAGACTCGACCTCGATGAGTTGTTCATGGACGTGGACCAGTCCCGTCTGTCGATGGGCTTCCTGACGCCTTCGGCGCCGGACAAGGACTACGCGGCCCTGCGCGTTCTCACCGCAATACTGGGAGGAAGCTCAGGCTCGCGGCTGAACCGCGCGCTGGAGAGCGATGGAGCCGGACTGGCGATAAACGTCGACGCCTTCTGCTTCTGCGCCGCCGACGTGTCGGCCATCGTCGTCACGGCGGCCACGAGCGACGTGGACGCGACTCTCGACGCAGCGTTGTCGGAGGTCGAGCGCCTTCGGACGGAGCCCGTGTCCGAGGAAGAGCTTGTCGCGGCGCGAAACCGAGTGAGTGGGAGCGTCGTAGTGAGGAGTCAGACCAATCTCACGAGAGCGCTCAGGCTGAGCCTGGACTACCTGGCAACCGGGCGCGTGGATGCGCTCGACACCTACCTGGAGCAAGTGAGCCGGGTCTCCAGGGGCGACATTCTCAGGGTGTCGCGCGAGTATCTCGTTGATCCCGCCGTGGCCGCCGTCCGACCAGGACGCTCCGTGAAGAGCGGAGAGAGACCAGCCACAAGAGGCATCTGACGGCGCCGTCCTTCGGCTTCGCCGTGCACCGCCCGCGGAGAACCGTGTGAGCATCGCGTATATCCGAATCAGATCACGAGGGGCTCTGGTCCTCGTCGCACTGCTGCTGGTGGCAGTTCCGGCTGCCGCCGCGGCCTCGTCCGACGTGTCGGCCGTTCGCTACTGGACCGCGCCCGACCACACGAGGATAGTCGTCGACCTGACCGGCGAGTCGCAGTACTCGACACGGACGCTGACCGAGCCGGACCGCGTGGTCGTGCTCGTTGTGGGCGGCACCATAGGCGACACGCCGCGTACGACTCAGGTGGGTGACGGTATCGTCGAGCGGATCAGGCTCAACCAGCTCAGCGGCGGAGCGCAGGTGGTCGTCGATTTGGCCAGGGCTGCGGCGTACAACGTCTTCCCCCTCAAGGAGTACGGCGAGAAACCCAACAGGATAGTCATCGACGTGTTCCGGGTTGAACCCCCGGGCACCCAGCGGACCGAGGAACGCGTCGCCGCGCCCGCGAGCGGCGAGCCGAGGGTCGTGGTCATTGATCCCGGCCATGGAGGAGAGGATCCGGGAACGCTTGGCAACGGCAAGCTCAAGGAGAAGACGATAGTCCTGGACATCGCCACGATGCTCGCGGACGAACTGCGCTCCAGAGGAGGCTACGCGGTCCATCTCACCCGCAAGGGCGACTACTTCGTGGGCCTGTCGAAGCGTAAGCAGATCGCCAACGATAGCGGCGGAGACATCTTCATATCGATACACGCGAACAGCGCACCCAACCGCAAGGCATCGGGCTCGGAGGTCTTCTTCGTGTCCCCCAGGGGCGCCAGCGACCAGGCCGCGCGGGAACTTGCGAACAGGGAGAACGCCTGCGACCTGGTCGGGGGAGTGTCGCCGGACGCGGACGTCGACGTGCTGTCGATCCTCGTCGACCTCAAGATGAGCGACAACGTCGACAAGAGCAGCGATCTCGCGTCGTTCATGATGCAGAAACTGAGAGCATCGGGGACGTCCGCCTGCTCGGCGAAGCAGGCGGGCTTCGTCGTTCTCAAGTCGCTGGCCATGCCTTCCGTGCTCGTCGAAGTCGGGTTCCTGACCAACTCTGACGACGTCAAGAAGCTCGGCAAGTCCAGCTACAGGAAGCAATACGCGGGCACGCTCGCCGACGCCGTCGACGCCTACTTCGAGAGGTACACTCCCGTCGCCTCCGCAACCGGCACTCCCGGCGAGCACAAGGTGGCTCCTGGCGAGACGCTCTGGAGCATAGCCCGCCGGTACGGTCTCACCGTGGGCGAACTTCGGGAGTTGAATGGGCTCTCCGAAGATGCGACCATTCAGGTGGATCAGGTTCTCGCTGTGGTCCGTTCGTAAGCGCCCCGCCCGACCGCAGTCCAACGCTGACCGGAGGCGAGCGTGTTCTCCAAACGCAAGCTCATGAACAACATGAACCTCAAGATCGCGGCCGTGATCGTGGCCGTCGTTCTGTGGGCGTTCGCCAAGGGCGAGCAGACGACCGACGGCATGCTGCCGATCCCGCTTCGGCTGAGGAACGTTCCCGAGGGACTGACGACCGTGCGCCGGCCGCCGGAGACCGTGGACGTCGTCTTCACCGCCGATACCAAGGAACTCGTGAAGCTGCGCCTCTGGGGCGAGCCGTACGCGGTATCCGGACTCATCGAAGGCAAAAGGTGAGCGATGATCCGGAAGAGGAGCTATCGACGGAACTGACCGATATTGGCGAGGATGATTCTGAGACACTCAACGATGGGTCCGAGACGCTCAATG
>CAZLTC010000016.1:0-4273 GCA_964562405.1 uncultured bacterium
TCCGACAGGGCCTTGACGCTCCTGGTCGTTCTGACTCCCTCGGCCACCATCACCATGGACGCCAGGACCTGGTCCAGTGTCTGCCCCGAGGCGATCGCCTCCCCCACGTGCCTGTTCCTGCTGTGCCTGGAGATGCAGGTAGTGATGAGATCGCCCATCCCGGACAGACCCGCGAACGTCAGTGGTCGACCGCCCATGGCGACGCCCAGCCTCGTGATCTCCGCCAGCCCCCTCGTGATGAGCGCGCCCTTGGTGTTGTCGCCGAAGCCGAGTCCGTCGCAGATGCCGGCGGCGATCGCTATGACGTTCTTGAGCGAGACTCCGAGCTCGACGCCGACCAGGTCCGTGTTCGTGTATATCCTGAAGTAGTCCGTCATGAACAGGTCGCGCGCCCTGACGGCGGTCTCCTCGTCCAGCGCGGCCGAGACGACCGTGGTCGGGAGCCGGCGACTGACCTCCTCGGCGTGACTCGGCCCGACGAGCGATGCGATCCCTCGGGCCTCGGATCTGGCAAGCTCCTCCGAGAGCACCTCGGACATGCGGGCCAGCGTGCCGTTCTCTATCCCCTTGGCGACGTTGACCACGAGGGCGTCGTCGTCCACGGATGAGCGGACCGCACGCGCCACGGGCCTGACCACGTGCGAGGGCACGGCGAAGACGACCGCGTCGCGATCCGGCACGGCACTCTCGGTGTCGTCGGTCACGGCTATGCCGTCGGGAATGGGTACGCCCGGAAGGAACTTCCTGTTCTCGCGCTCGGACCTGAGCGCCTCCGCCTGCGCCGGGTCGAACTCCCAGAGCGTGACGTGGTGACCGTTCTCGTTCAGCACGAGGCCGAGCGTTGTGCCCCAGCTCCCGGCCCCAAGGACCGCGATGCGCGCCATCAGCTTTCCCCCTGCTTCTTCGTTCCGAACTTGCTCTCCGAGCCTGCTACGAGCCGCCGGATGTTCGGTCTGTGGCGGACCACGACGAAGATCGCCACCGCCGCGCTGGCGATCAGGAGCGACGTCATTGGCCTCTTGCCTCTGACGGCCGCTTCGATGTCGATGGCGAAAGGGAGAAAGACGGCGGCCGCGATCGATCCGACCGAGACGTAACGCGTGATGAGGACGAGCACGATCCAGAGGACCAGGCACGCCACGGTCGCGAGCGGCGCCATCGCGAGGAAGACCCCGCAAGCCGTGGCCACGCCCTTGCCGCCGCGGAAGCCGGTGAAGACCGACAGGGAGTGTCCCACGATTGCCGCGAGACCGCAGGCGAGACCCATGCCCGACGGCCCGAGCCACTCGGCCGCCCCTGGCACGATCGCCGGAATGAAGACGGCCGCGGCGCCCTTCGCCACGTCGATGGCCAGGACAGGCACTCCCGCGGCCGGACCGAGCACTCGGAGCGCGTTCGTGGCGCCGAGGTTTCCGCTCCCCCGCGTCCTCAGGTCGACGCCCTTGATCCTGCCCGCGATGGCGGCAGTGGGTATCGACCCCAGAAGATACGAGAGAACGATCGCGAAGAGCGCGGCCAAGCGGACGGGCCCTCCTTCCCTACCTTCGTCGTTTCCGGGCGAGCACCCTGATGGGCGTACCGATGAAACCATACTCCTCGCGGAGTTGGTTTGCAAGGTAGCGCCTGTAGGTGAAGTCGACGGCCTCGATGTCCTTGACGAAGACAACGAACGTCGGAGGCCTGATCCCGACCTGGGCCGCGTACAGGATGCTTGAGCGAAGCCCGCCCCTCGGCGGCCGCCTGTCGGCCGCGGCCATCACGAACTCCGTGACGTCGTGCGTCGGGACGCGAACCGACGCGCGCGCGTACACGTCCGCCGCGAGCTCGAGCAGTCTGTCGGCGCGCTGACCGGTGAGCGCCGAGATCTGGACCACCGGCGCGTACCTGGCGAACGCCAGGTCCTCCCTGGCCCGCTTCGCGAACTCGCCGGCCGTGCTGTCGTCCTTCTCTATGAGGTCCCACTTGTTGTACGCGACGATGAGGCACTTGCCCTGCTCCTCGGCGAATCCCGCGATGCGGGCGTCCTGGGCGACTATGCCCTCGGCGGCGTCAACCACCAGGATCACGACGTCGGAGCGCTCTATGCTCGTGAGCGCGCGCATGGCGCTGTACAGCTCCACGCCTCGCCCGATCCGTGCCTTCTTCCGAAGGCCCGCGGTGTCGACGAGGACGAAGCGCTGTTCTCCGCGCGTGACGACGGTGTCTATCGCGTCGCGCGTCGTCCCCGGCTTCGAGTCGACTATCATCACGTCCGCGCCCACTATCCGGTTCGTGAGCGACGACTTGCCCACGTTGGGTCGCCCGACGAGGGCGACGCGGATGCCGGCCTCGCTCTCCTCGGCCGGCGCGTCCGGTATCATGGCGACCAGCTCGTCCAGAAGGTCACCCGCGCCCCTCCCGTGCAGCGCCGAGACCGGATGAGGGTCCCCGAGTCCGAGCCCGTGGAACTCGTGCACGTCCCCTTCCTGCTTCTCGTTGTCCACCTTGTTCACGGCGAGGATGACCGGCTTGGTCGCGCGCCGGAGCCGCGTCGCGATCTCCTGGTCCGCGGTGACCGGTCCGGTCTCCCGATCGACGACGAGGACAATGGCGTCCGCCTCGTCGATCGCGCTCTCGGCCTGGACCCGCACCATCCCGGAGAGGCCCTCGACATCGCGAGGGACCAGCCCACCGGTGTCCACGAGAAGGAAGTGCTTGCCGTTCCACTCGGCCTCGAGGTAGTTCCTGTCGCGTGTCACGCCAGACTCGTCGTCTACCACGGCCTTTCGGCTTCCGGTCAGCCTGTTGAACAGCATCGACTTGCCCACGTTGGGTCGTCCCACGATGGCCACGACCGGCAGGGCGGCGCTTCGTTCAGGGCTCACGGGTATCCTCCAGGTGCTGTTCAATTGCCGAGATGAGGTCCATCGCCGCTGCCACGTTTCTACGACCCGATAGCACGGCGATGTCATCGACCGTCATCCCGTCTATCGTGCGCCCGTCGGCGTTGAACGCCTCTCCGGGCAGCAGGACGAGGTCCGCCGGTTCACTCCCGTCCAGCGCTCTCAGCATGTCGGCTCCGCTCAGGAGCCCCGCAACCGTTACCGTGGGGCCCAACAGCCCATTGTCGGCCGGGATCACGCGCGTCTCTATCGGGCCCGCTCCCGCCAGCGCTCCCGGCACGACGTTCTCCAGGAACGGAGCCGCCGAGCGCGCGGTCACGATCGCGAGCGCGAGCCTCTTGTCCACCTTTCCCTCGAGTTCGGGCAGACGCTCATGCAGTTCATGCTCGAAGGACCTCAAGAGGCCGACGCCGTTCTCCAGCTGTGGGAAGTCCTCATAGTGCTCGTACGGAGGCAGCTCGCGGCCGGCCCGGAGGTACAGCTCGTCCACGGCGAAGATGACGCTCGAGCCGCGTTCCTCGCGCAGCGAGTCCTGTCTCCTTCCGATCTCGTCCAGCAGTTCCGACGCCAGCTCGGGCGACACGGGCTCGACGTCCGCAAGGCCGGTCCGGTGCGACGTCAGTCCCACGGGAACGACGGCAACGGACGCGACCGCACGGATCGACATCAGGTCGTCCAGAGTCCTTCGGAAGACGGCACCGTCGTTCATGCCGGGCACTATCACGACCTGCGCGTGAACTGCTATGCGCGATTCGGCCAGTCGGTTGAGCGACTCCAGTATCGGCGGCGCCTTCGGGTTGCCGAGCATCCTGCGCCGAACGCCGTCGTCGGTCGCGTGAACCGAGACATAAAGGGGCGACAGGTGCTGTTCAGCTATGCGGTCGTAGTCGTCCTCGGACACGTTGGTCAGCGTGATGTAATTCCCGAACGCGAAGGAGAGTCGGTAGTCCTCGTCCTTGACCGACAGGCTTTCCCGGAGTCCCTCCGGCAGCTGGTCGACGAAGCAGAAGACACACCGGTTGGGACAGGTCCTGTACTCGTCGTCCTCGAGCATTATGCCGAGCTGCTCCGGCCGCGCGTTCGGGAGCGCCACGGTCATCCGCTCCCCGCCCCTCCGGAACTCGAACTCGACGGTCTCCGAGTCGTCGTCGGCCCAGCCGAGAGCGTAGGCGACGTCGAGACTGTCCCTGGCGGGGAGCCCGTCAACGGCGACCAGGAGGTCGCCCGTGCGGACGCCGGCCAGCTCGCCGGCCGAGCCTTCCTCGACCCTGTCGACTCTCAACTCCGCCCTCCAATCAAACGGGCCCTGTTGCGGCCACCCATCCACCGCCGTCGGGCCCGATTGCGTTATGGAGCGGGCAACGGGATTCGAACCCGCGACTCTCAGCTTG
>CAZLTC010000016.1:4283-11821 GCA_964562405.1 uncultured bacterium
AGCTTGGGAAGCTGATACTCTACCAGCTGAGTTATGCCCGCTCGCTCGTCTCCACCATCATGCCACAACAAATCTAATACATGCGCAAACGCCCGCTGTCAAGGCGTTTCGCCCCGCGCGCGGGACTGGAGCTTGCGGACGCGGGCACCCTTTCTATAGAATGGCGCTCCGAGCGGTTGCAGCGAGGCCGGCGGGGCAGCACCGCGGCGGAGCGAGAAGGAGGAGGCGCACGTGCGACGTGTTCCACGGAGCATCGCGAGAGGCATGTGGACCGGTGCGTCGCTCTTCTTCATCTTTGGCGCTCTCGAGTCGCTGGTGCTGTTCCTCAAGCGTCCCGAACCGTGGTCCGGCGACCTCCTCTCCCGGTTGCTCTGGAGCCCCACTCTTCAGGGCATGGTCGGTCTGGCGGTGGGCGTGGTCGTTGGGCTCGCGGCGGCCTTTCTGCTTCCCTACAGGACGCGCAGGGTGACGCCCGACTCCGAGCGGTCGTCGGTCTGGTCGCTGGCGCTGCCGGCAGTGCTGGGGCTCTTCTGGGTGTATGCCGTGAACAGGCTCTACCCTGGAAGCTCGCGCGAGACCACGGCGCTGCTCCTGGACGGAGCCTCCGCGGCGGCCGCGCTCGTCCTCGCCGCGATCCTGTGGAGGCGGACGGTTCCGGCGGGAGCGTCGTTCCGGCAGCGGGCGGTCATCACGTTCGTGTTGGGTGCCTTCCTCTGGCTTCCGTTCTACGTGATGGCCGGAGTCCCTTCGCTGGAGTACACCCGCGACTCCATGGCCCCGCGCGTCGCGGCGCGGGCGTCCGAGGGGTCGCCGAACCTCATCCTCATCATGACCGATACCGTGCGGTCCGACTGTGTGAGCTGCTACGGACCCACCGAGTTCCCCACGCCTGCCTTCGACCGGCTGGCGTCGGAAGGCACACTCTTCGAGCAGGCAGTGACGCCCGAGCCCCTCACGAGGCCGGCCGTCTGCACGCTCTTCACGGGCGTCTACCCGCGCACTCACGGCGTCGACTCGAACGCCAAGGCGCTGGGCGGGGAGTTCCTCACGCTCGCCGAGGTGCTCCGCCAGCGCGGCTACCGGACGGCTGCGTTCACCGCCGCCAGCGTGCTGTCGGGCGCCTACGGGACGGCCCAGGGGTTCGACCACTATTCAGAGCCGGGCGAGCCCTGGTGGTATCTGAGGTCCGACTCGGCCATGCGCAGGCTCTACGTGTCGCTCACCTCGTGGCAGAACTGGTGGGTCGAGATACCGGCCGGCGAGGTCAACAGACGAGCGCTCGCGTGGATGGAGTCGAACCGCGACGAGCCCTTCTTCATGTTCGTCCACTACTTCGACGCACACGCGCCCTACCGGCCTCCGGCGGAGTACGACCTCGCCGTCCGCGCGGGACTGGGCAACGTGCAGCCCCCGTACGAGGATGAGCAGGCCCGCTTCGCACCCGACTTCGAGATGCCCGATAACTACCTCCGCCAGCAGTGGCTCCGCTACCGCGGCGAGATCACGTACGTCGACGCCTGTCTGTCGGAGTTCCTCGACCGCATCCGCGAGCTTGGTCTCGACGACGGAACGGTCGTGGCCCTGGTCGCGGACCACGGAGAGAGCTTCGGGCACCATGCGTGGTTCTCTCACGGAAACAGGCTCTACGACAGTCAGGTCCACGTCCCCATGATACTGCGCGGTCCCGGCGTCCCCGCCGGCGCGCGCGTGACAGGTCAGGTGCGGCTCCTCGACGTCTACCCCACGCTCCTCGCGCTGCTCGGGGGCGCCACGCCCGACTCCCTGCAGGGAGTGGACCTCCGCGACAGGATCGAGGCCGCGGGCGCGCACGGTGAAGGCGCCGCGACGGTCGCCCAGGGCGATCTCCCGGCGTTCTGCCAGACCGACATCGACGACACGCGTCCGTACTCGTCCCGGGTCTCGTTCGGACTGAGGCTCCCGCCCTGGAAGCTGATAGTCTCCCCCGACCTGAACCTGACGGAGCTGTACGATCTGTCGGACGACCCAGGCGAGACCTCCAACGTGGCGGCCGAGCGCGCCAGTGTGGCCAGGAGACTTGCGTCCGAACTCGAGGAGTGGCAGGCCGGCACCGAGGCGCTCGAACTCGAGCCTGTCGAGATGACGCCCGAGGCCCTGGAGTCGCTGCGCGCGCTGGGCTATCTACAGTGATCCTGCGATGGTATCCGCCGCCTCGTCCGGCCCCACCTGTGAGAGGTCGAGCCACACGACGTCTGGGATGGCGTTGAACCAGGTGAGCTGCCGCTTCGCGTACCGCCTCGTGTTGAGCTTGATCCTCCCGACGGCGGACTCCAGGTCCTGGTCGCCGCCCGTCGCCCACGGGAGCAGCTCCCGATAGCCGACCGCGCTCGCACCCGGCATGCCCGGCGCCAGACGTCCCGACACCACGAGGTCGCGGACCTCCTCCGCCAGACCCGCGTCCATCATGTGGTCCACGCGCCTGTCGATGTGTTCGTAGATGCGCTCGCGGGGCATCGTCAGCCCGAAGTAGCGCGGCGCGTACGCGGGCTCGCGCCTCGGGCCGTCGTGCCATGCCGATAGCGGCGTGCCCGTGGAAAGGTAGACCTCGAGCGCCCGCACTATCCGGGCCGAGTCGTTGGGATGGAGTCTCTCGGCGGTCTCGGGGTCGACCTCGCGCAGCTCCTCGTGCAGGGCGGCGACTCCGCGCAGCGACAATGACTCGTCCAGCTCGGCGCGCACGCTGTCGTCGCGCCCCGGTCCCTCGAAGAGACCCTCGAAGAGCGAACGGATGTAGAAGCCGGTCCCTCCCACCACCAGGGGCTCGACTCCGGAGGCGAGCAGGCCGCCGATCACGGACTCGGCCTCGGATGCGAAGCGGGCCGCGTCGTAGACCTCACTTGGCTCCACCACGTTCACCAGGTGGTGTCTGACCGCCGCTCGCTCCTCGGCCGAGGGCTTGGCGGTGCCTACGTCCATGCCCCTGTAGATCTGGCGCGAGTCGGCCGACACGATCTCGCCGCCCACGGCGCGGGCCACGGCAATGCCCACGGCTGTCTTGCCGACGCCGGTGGGCCCGACGATGGTGGTCACGGGGCGTGGCGGCTGCCCGTCCCGGCGCACGGGGTTGTCCGGTTCATCACTCGTCATGTTCTTCCGAACCTCTTGTCAAGTTCGGTGCGAGTCATTCGCATGACAGTGGGCCGCCCGTGAGGACAGGAGTAGGGCAGCTCGGTGGCGAACAGCTGATCGACGAGCGAGCGCATCTCCTCCTCGCGAAGGCGGTCGCCGGCCTTGATGGCCGTCTTGCAGGCGACCGTCGTGGCGATAGACTCGACGAGGTCGTGCAGCGCGCGCCGTCCCGACGGCAGCTCGGCCAGGATGTCCTGGAGGATCCTCTCCGACGGCCACTTCGAGAACGCGCCGGGCACGGCCTCGAGCAGAACAGTGTTGCCCGAGAGAGGCCTGGCCGTGAACCCGAGCCTGTCGAGGAGCGGGTGTATCTCCTCGAACGTCTCCCTCTCTCCCGGCGTAAGGTCGACCGCCACGGGGAAGAGCAGCTGCTGTGACGGGCCGGACTCCGCGGTGCCGAGCAGGCGGCTCCTGGCCTTCTCGTAGAGTATGCGCTCGTGCGCCGCGTGCTGGTCGATGACGAGCACGCCTTCACGCGTCTGCACGAACACGTACTGGTCGTGGAGCTGCCAGAACTTCACGCCGGGCGCGCCCGCCTTCGCCGATGTCGCCAGTTCGTCGCCGTCAGCAGCCGCGCGGCCCGCGGCCTCCTCGAACGCCGCGGGATGCGAGGGCGAGCCGTCGCTGAGCCCGGACGTGAACGATAGCTGCTCGACGTCCTCTCGGACGCGGCCGGCGGAGTAGGTCCCGCCTCGTGGACCTCCCTCCGTCATGGAGATCGAGGGAACCGTGTCGAGCGACATGAGGGCCTGCCGCACGGCCGCCTCGACCGCCCCGAATGTCCTCTGCGGACTTCCGAAGCGCACCTCCCGCTTCGTGGGGTGGACGTTGACGTCGACCAGCGCCCCGTCGACGTCGATCGACAGGAAGACCAGCGGGTGGCGGTCTCTGGGCAGAAGCTCGCCGTAGCCGGCCCGCACGGCCGCGGAGATGAGGCGGCTTCGTACCGGGCGACCGTTCACCGCCACGACCTGGACGGCCCCCCGCTGACGGGCCACTGACGGCTTGCCGGTCAAACCCTCTATCCTGTAGCCGTCCGACTCGTGGCTGACGGGCACGAGATCCCGGGACAGCGATGCTCCCAGGACGCCCGCCACTCGCTCCCGAAGGTTGGTCGTCGGCAGCAGACCCATCACGAGCTTGCCGTCTACCGAGACGTCGAAGCGCACGTTGGGCCACAACACGGCGTACTCGTTGATGAGGTCGAGCATCCTTCTCGTCTCGACGCGGTCACTCTTCAGGAATTTCCTTCGGGCGGGCGTGTTGAAGAAGAGCGACGAGACCTCGACCGTCGTCCCCGCGGCGCGGCCCGCGGGCCGCACGTCCCGCATCTCACCGCCCACAAGCGAGACCTCGGTGCCCTCCGCGCTGTCCTTCTCCCTGGTGACCAGCCGCATCCGCGAGACCGAGGCGATCGATGGAAGAGCCTCGCCGCGGAACCCCAGCGTCGCGATGCCGGGCAGGTCGCGCTCGCTCGATATCTTGCTCGTGGCGAAGCGGTCGAACGCGGCCACAGCGTCATCCCTGTTCATGCCGACGCCGTTGTCTGCGACCCTCACCAGGTCGCCACCTCCGCCCTTGACGTCGATCGCGATCTCGTCGGCGCCGGCGTCCAGCGCATTCTCGAGGAGTTCCTTGACGACCGAGTGCGGCGCCTCGACGACCTCGCCTGCGGCTATCCTGTTCTGCACGATCTCAGGCAGTATGCGGATCCTGCTGGCCAATCCCTCTGCCTTTCCCCGAGGCCCGCGTGCGGCCGCGGACCTCTATCCCTTGCGTTCGTTCACCTTGTCCCTGAGCTCGGCGAGCTTGCCGAGCGCCTCGAGCGGCGTCATCCCGTCGACGTTCAACTCGCCTATCTCCGCTTCTACCTCGGACGGGCGTGCCTCGAACAGCTGCAGCTGAGAACCCCGGCGCTCCAGCGGTCCGTGGCTGCCTCCGGCAAGCCTCGGGGTCGCTTCCGGGGTGTACTGCGCTTCCTCCAGATTCGCGAGGACCTCTCGCGCCCTGACGATCACTTCCTCGGGGATGCCCGCCAGCTTCGCGACCTCGATCCCGTAGCTGCGGTCCGCGCAGCCCGGGGCGACCTTGCGCAGGAACACGATCGAGTCCTCGGTCTCGCTGACGAGTATGTTCATGTTCCGGACGCGAGGCAGCACGTCCGCGAGTTCGGTCAGCTCGTGGTAGTGGGTCGCGAACATCGTGCGCGGGCGGGCGCTCTCGTTGTCGTGCAGAAACTCGGTGACCGCCCAGGCGATCGATAGCCCGTCGAACGTGCTTGTGCCGCGTCCGATCTCGTCGAGCACGATGAGGCTCCTGGACGTCGCGTTGCGAAGGATGTTGGCCGTCTCGCTCATCTCGACCAGGAACGTGCTCCTCCCCCTGGCAAGCGCGTCCGTGGCGCCGATCCTCGTGAAGACCCTGTCGACCACGCCTATCTCCGCCGACTCGGCCGGGACGAACGAGCCCATCTGAGCCATTATCACGATGAGCGCCGTCTGGCGCAGGTAGGTCGACTTACCTGCCATGTTGGGCCCGGTCAGGAGCACGATCTGCTCCGTCTCGGTGTCCAGACGCACGTCGTTGGGGACGAATGTCTCGCCGGTCAGCAGGCGCTCGACGACCGGATGCCTTCCGCCGGCGACCGACATGGCCGTCGCATCGCTCAGGGTGGGTCTCACGTAGCGGTGCTCCAGCGCGATCTCCGCGAACGTAGCGAGGACGTCCAGCTCCGCGAGCACTGACGCGGCCCTCTGCATGGCGTCGGCTCGCGCGGCCACCCGCTCGCGCACCTGCTCGAACAGCTCGGACTCGAGCCGCTGCATGTCCTCTTCTGCCGAGAGGATCCTGCTCTCGTGCTCCTTGAGCTGCGGCGTCACATAGCGCTCGGCGTTCACGAGCGTCTGCTTGCGCGTGTAGTCGTCGGGCACCAGCTCGGCGCTGGCCTTGGACACCTCGATGTAGTACCCGAATACCCTGTTGTACCCGACCTTGAGACCTCCTATGCCGGTCCGCTCCCGCTCCGAGGTCTGCAGGCGCGAGATCCAGTGCTTTCCGTCCCGCGCCATGCTCCTGAGCGAATCGAGCCGCTCATCGTATCCCTGGCGCATGACGCCCCCGGCCTTCAGCACTGCCGGCGGATTGTCCACAAGCGCCGCGCGGAGGAAGTCGGCGTCCTCCGAGAGGTCAGGCAGGGAGTCGACGAGCGCCCTGACGGCTTCCGACGAGAACGGCTCCAGGTACTCAACGACCGTGGGAAGAAGCTCCAGGGAGTGCCTGAGCGCCCCCAGGTCCCTGGGCGATGCGTGTCCGGAGGCCGCGCGACCGGTGACCCTGGGTATGTCGCAGAGGTCGCCCATGGTCGCTCTGAACTCAGCGCGCGCTGGTCCCGTCAGGTCCTCCACGGCATCGTGCCGCTTGCGGATCTTCGCGGCGTCCACGAGCGGGTAGAGCATCCACTGGCGCAGCAGGCGGGCGCCCATCGGAGTCACCGTACGGTCGAGCACCGCCAGGAGCGTCGCCTGCGGGAGCCCTTGTTCCAGCGGTTCCACCAGCTCGAGGTTCTTCTGCGTGGTCTCGTCGAGCACCATTCCGTCGGTCTCGAGGACCGCTCTTATCGTTGTGATCTGCCCGAGGTCGCGCTTCTTGAGGTCCTTCAGGTAGCGCAGCGCAGCGCCGGCCGCGGCAACACCTTCCTTGAGGCCGGCAAGCCCGAAACCGTCCAGGTTGGCCACTCCGAAGTGCTCGCGCAGGGTCGCGGCGGCCTGGTCCGCACCGAACTCCCACTCGGGGGCCTCCGTGACCGGGGTCCCCGCGACGTCCCTGAGCGCCGTCGCCAGCGGCTCCTCGCCTGCCAGTCCCTCCGGCACGAGCAGCTCGGCGGCGTCTGACCGCAGGAACTCCCGCCTCAACTCCTCGGGAGGGACCTCCGAGACCACGAACTCGCCGGTCGAGAGGTCTATCCTCGCGAGACCGACGGCCTCGCGGCCGGGTTTGACCGACAGCAGGTAGTTGCCGCGCCTCTCGTCGAGCATGGACGGGGACAGCACGGTGCCGGGAGTGACGACCTCGGTGACGGCGCGGCGCACGAGTCCCTTGGCCTGCTTCGGGTCCTCTACCTGGTCGCATATCGCGACCTTGTAGCCGGCCCCGACGAGCCGCGAGAGATACGTGTCGAGCGCGTGATGAGGTATGCCGGCCAGGGGGACCGGGTTGGGGCTCCCCTTGTCGCGCGTTGTGAGAGCAAGGCCGAGGACGCGCGAGGCGACCTTGGCGTCGTCGAAGAAGGTCTCGTAGAAGTCGCCCATGCGAAACAGCAGGATGGCGTCCTTGTGCTCCGCCTTGATTCTCCCGTACTGCTCCATCATGGG
>CAZLTC010000016.1:11831-17413 GCA_964562405.1 uncultured bacterium
TCGCGCGGGTCATTCCCTGCACCTCGAAAGGAAAGGCCACCGGCAGCTCCCGGTGGCCGTCGGAGTGTGGCGTGCGGCTAGCGTCCGTCGTCCGACCCGGCCGCGGTCTCGGGCAACGGGGCGTCCTGCGCACCGGTCCCCGTCGTGTCCGGAGGCAGGGAGGCGAGATCGTCGCGAGCGAGTATCGCCTCGTACGATCCGGGATACTCGCGAACGAGCGCGTCGAGGTTCTCCCTCGCTCGCGCGGTGTGGCCCGCGGCGGCCAGTGCTTCTCCTGCTCCCGCGAGCGCGCGCGGCCGGACCTCGTGCGTCGCGTACTCGGTGGCAAGACCCTCGAACACGAGGACGGCCTCCTCGAGGTCGCCCTTCACGACGAGCGCGTGTCCCAGACCGAGCTGCGCCCACGGCCTGGTCGGGTCGGAATCGCCACCGCGTTCCGCCAGCTGCCCGTAGGCTTCGGCGGCCGCGTCCGCGTCGCCCGCGGCGAGCAGCGAGGCGCACCGCTTGAGCAGCACCGGGCCCTGCGCGGGTCCCGGCGCCTTCTCCGCTGCCGAGGCGTACTGCGCCGCGGCAGCGAGGTAGCTTCCCCTCGCGTACAGGTAGTCGCCGAGCATCTCCTTGGCCACCGAGGTCTGTGCACCGTCGCGGGCGCGCTCGAGTGCTCGCTCGAGCAACTGCACGCTCTCATCGGTTGACGGCGTGAGTCTGGAAAGCTCCAGGAGAACGGACGCGTCTTCGGCCAGCTTATGGTCCTGCTCCGCGAGTTCGGACAGGTAGACGAACGCCTCGTCGGCGCTACCCGCCGACTCGAGCGCTCGAGCCTTCTCTATCGCTTCGTCAGAGTCGACGGCGGCGGCCACCGAGGCGAGCACGATCAGGAGCGCGGCCGCGAACGCCACCGGCATGGCGGCCGTGAGATGCGATCGGGTTCTAACAGGCATCGTTCCAGGTCCGGCACTCGGGGCAGCGCCAACCGGGCTTGGCCATGGGCCTGCCGCACGCGGCGCAGTCCCGATGCTGCCCTTTGGTTCCCATCGTCTCCAGCAGTTCCGACGCGGCCCGCGCGGCTTCCTCGAAGCGTTCGTTCCGGACCAGGAGCTGAATGAGCTGCCTGTGCCCGATCAGCGTGTCGCCCTCGTGCTTGATCGCCTCCCCGGCGGCCTGCGCGGCTTCATCGATGTCGCCCTTTCTCTCCAGCATCCTTGAGAGCCCGCAGTAGGCGTGGACGCTGGCGGGTGACCTCTGTATCACATCCTCATAGACGCTCATCATCCTGCCGAAGTCGCCCAGCTCGAAGTAGGCTTTCTCGAGCCTGTCGAAGACGAGGAAGGCGCAGTCAGGCCTGTCGGCCGCCAGCTTCATCCAATGCGCCGTGGCGCGCTCGAGGTCCCCTGCATCCCGGGCGATGTCGCCCAGATACATGCTCGCGAGCGCCGCTGCCGGATCCTCCTTGAGCGCCGTTTGGAACTCGGAGCGCGCTCTGACCGAGTCGCCCCTTTCCAGCGCGAGGAGCGCCGTGTGGGCCCTGTAGACCCCGACCGACGGTTCCCCGAGAGCGCCCAACTTGAGAATATCGCGGTGAGTTGCCATGGCGCGCTCGAAGTCGCCCACTGCCTCGTATGCGTCGCGCGCGAGGGCCAGCATGCGGACGTCGCCCCGCTCCGCCCGCGGCAGCGACTTGATCTGCTCGACCACCTCGGCCCAGCGGCGGGCCTCGGCGTAGTCGAGAGCGAGGTTCTTGGTGATCTCGTTCCTTACGCTCGCCGGTAGCCGGCGCTTCACCAGAAGCTCGCGGTGCACCTGGATGGCCTGTCTCACCTGGCCGCGCTGTCTGAGGAGGTTCCCGAGCTTGACGTACGCATCGACGTTTCGCGGGTCCTCGCGGACGGTGACGGCGAGGTGCTTCAGGGCCGCGTCCTTGTCGCCCGCTATGAGCGCGTCGAGCCCCTTCTGGTAGGCGGTCTCTTCTTCCGCCTTCCGCCCGGCGCGCATCCGCGCCGCGAAGACGAGCGCGACGATGACGGCGGCGACCACGGCCACGGCAATGACGGCACCCTGATCCATTGTTTCGCTCCCTCGGTCCCTTGCGGGACGGTAGGACTAGGACTCGTCGTCGGTAGTCTCGCCTTCGATCACGTCGAGGGAGATGTTCCGGAGTCCTGCGATCTCCTGGTTGAGGTCGGCGTTCTCGCGCTTGAGTCGCCTAATGACCGTCCGGAGTCCCACCTCGTGGAACACCGAGACCACGAACCAGACGACCGCCCCGAGGACGAACGCTTCGAACAGCAGCAGGACGAGAGGCACGTCGTAGAAGACGGCCGAGCCCGGCCATACGACAACTGAGGCTCTCTCAGAGCTGTTCAGCATCGCGAAGCCGGTGACGGCGACGACGAGGACCAGGAAGAGCAGCATTCTGACGACCCACACGACATTCACCTCCTCGAGGAGACGGCCGCGCGGGACCATGGCGGGAAGAGTCACAAGAGCCGGTCCGCGGGCCTTTTCCACGCGGCGACAGCCGCCAGGACAGGCGTGAGTCTAGCAATCAGCTCAGGCCGCTAGCAAGGTCTTTCTACGGACCTTCCACCGCGCCGTGAAGGGTCCAGGCGCTCACCCGGCCGATGCGCGCCCGCACGAGTCTCCCGCGCAGGCTTTCCGGCCCCTCGCTGGGACCGTTCGGGGCCTCGGCCACGACGGCCTTGCCGGTCCGCGTCCTCCCGAACAGCAGGGTCGGGTCCTTCTCACTCGGGCCCTCGACGAGAACCTCGACGGTCGATCCGAGCAGTCTCTCGTTCACCTCGGTCGTCAGCCGCTTCTGGAGATCGATGATCGTCGTGAGCCTCTCGATCTTGACGTGCTCGGGGACGTCGTCGACCAGCAAGGCGGCACTCGTCCCCTGCCTCACCGAGTATCTGAACATGAAGGCCGAGTCGAAGCGCACCTCCTCCATGAGCGCCACCGTCCGATCGAAGTCGGTCTCGGTCTCGCCGGGGAAGCCGACTATGACGTCGGTCGTGATGGCGATACCGGGCACACACGCGCGCGCTCTCTCGACAAGGCTCAGGTAGCGCTCGCGCGTGTAGGACCGGTTCATCGATGCGAGCACGCTGTTCGAGCCTGACTGGACCGGGAGGTGCAGGTGTTCGCAGACCTTCGGAAGTCCGGCCATTGCGTCCAGTAGGCTTCGGTTGAGGTCCTTCGGGTGCGAGGTGGCGAACCGCACGCGGAGGAGCCCGTCGACCCCGTTCACCTCGGTGAGGAGTCCCGCGAAGCCGTCGGGGGCGTCGCCGTAGGAGTTCACGTTCTGCCCCAGGAGCGTGACCTCCCTCGCGCCCAGCCGGACCAGCGATTCCACCTCGGTCACGACCGACGCCGCGGCACGACTTCGCTCCCGTCCCCTGACGTACGGCACGATGCAGTAGGAGCAGAAATTGTCGCAGCCTCTGGCGACGCTGACGAACTCGCACAGCCCGGCGGTAGCCGGCCGCGTCCGGCCTTCGTACGACTCCCCCGGATCCACCCTCGTCTCGACGCTGCAGATACCGCACGCGGCCTTCTCGACGAGTTCCGGGAGGAGAGCGTAGCGGTCGGTTCCCACTACGAAGCTCAGCCCGTGTACCTCTCGCATGAGGCGCTCGCCCATGCGCTGCGCGACGCAGCCCATCACGCCGAGCACCGCGCCGCTCGGCGCGAGCCCTCTCAGGTGGCGAAGTCTGCCCAGGACCCGCCGCTCGGCCCGCTCGCGGACGGTGCAAGTGTTGACGATGACGACCTCCGCCTCGGACGGCGTAGAGACGAACGAGTGCCCCGCCGAGCGCAGCATCGACCGCACCATTCCGGAGTCGTACTCGTTCATCTGGCACCCGTATGTCTCGATGAAGATCCTCACGCGCTTGGGGCCTCCTCGGACGGGTCCCGGTCCCGTGACCGCCGGACTCGTCCCGGGGCGAGCGCGGGCGCGCCTGCAGGCGGCTCGAGCCGGCCCCACGTGGCCGTGTCATCCGCTCCAGCGACGACCACGCGGACCAGGTGGTTGCAGAGCTCGCGGCCTTGCTCCACCTCCACCCTCACGTAGTTCCCGGAGAGGCCTGACGGCCTCCTTCCTCCCCGCACGCTGCCCTCCTCTACCAGGACGTCCTGCACGGTCCCGATCAGGCCGGTCCTGAACGCGAGCGACTTGCGTCTGCCCAGTTCCCGGAGCGTCCTGCTTCTCGTTCTCTTCTCGGTTCCCGGAACCTGCCCGTCCATCTCGGCCGCCGGCGTCCCCGGTCTCGGGGAGAACGAGAACACGTGCAGATAGGTGATGGGCAGCTCCTCCACGAGAGAGACCGTGTCGGCGAAGTCTTCGTCCGACTCGCCGGGGAATCCCACGATCACGTCCGCTCCGATTCCGAACAGGGGGTCCAACTCGTGCGTGGCACGCACCGCGCCGGCATACTCGGACCGGGAGTAGCCGCGGCGCATGGCCTCGAGCACGCGGTCCGCACCGCTCTGCATAGGAACGTGGAGGTGGTGTGCCACCTTGCCGCTCGCGACGATGGCGCCTCGCAGCTCGGCGGTCAGCTCGCGCGGCTCGACGGAACCCAACCGTATCCTCGCAAGCGTCGCGAGTCCGGTCAGGGACTCGAGGAGCTCAGGCAGGCGCGGGCCGCCCGTACCATCTCCGTAGGCTCCGATGTGCACGCCGGTCAGCACGATCTCGCGGTAGCCGCGCGACGAGAGCCGGGCGGCGTGCCGGACGATCTCCTCGAGCGGCCGGCTGCGTGCCGGCCCTCGCGCCGACGGGACCGCGCAGTAGGAGCACGCCCTGTCGCACCCGTCCTGTATCTTGAGGAACGCTCTTGTGTAGCCGCGGAACTGCTCGATGTCGAACGACTGGAAGTCCTCGCGCGAGTGCGGTCTCACGTCGATCAGCGTCGCGCCGGTCGCCGCCGCGGCGCCATCCGTCCCCTCCCCGTCCATGGAAGCCCGGGCGTCCAGCGCGCGCTCGATGAGGGCGGGAATCTGTGACTTCGAGGATTGCCCGACGACGAGACCGACCTCGGGCATGTCCCCCAGAGCGTTCGGGTCGCGCTGGGCGTAGCAACCGGCGGCCACCACGAGGGCGTTCGGGTTGGCCCGGGCAGCTCGCCGCAGCATCTGTCTCGACCTGTAGTCGCTCCTGCTCGTGACGGTGCACGTGTTGACGACATAGACGTCGGCCGCCTCGTCGAAGGGAACGACGGCGTACCCGGAGGCCTCCAGGATCTCCGCCAGACCTTCCGTCTCGTACTGGTTCAGCTTGCAGCCGACCGTCAGGAGGCCGACCGTTCTCGCGGTCCGAGCTGTCATGCCGGTTCGCCACCACCTCTCAAGAGTGAGGGGACTCGCGTCGAGTCCCCCCACTGCACCACATCGGATGGCCCGGCGCCTTAGCGCGGCGGCCGCCTCCAGGCGGCGCCGTGCTACTCGGCGCCCTCCTTCCGTTCGGTCTCGCTGTCGGCCGCAGGCTCTTCGGTCGTCTGCTCCGTCAGATGATCACCCGGCACCTTCTCGGGCTCGTCCGTGGGCGCCTCCTCGGCGGCCTTCTCGGGCTCGTCCGC
>CAZLTC010000016.1:17513-44403 GCA_964562405.1 uncultured bacterium
GGCGCCTCCTCGGCGGCCTTCTCGGGCTCGTCCGTGGGCGCCTCCTCGGCGGCCTTCTCAGGCTCGCCGTCCGGGGTGCTCTCACCACCGTCCGGGGCAGGCTCCTTTTCGGCCTTCTCCTCCGAATCGTCCGTGGCCTTCTTCTCCACGCCGTCGTCCGAGTCGTCGTCGCCGGGCTCGGCGGACTCCAGAAGCTCCGGCCTCACCTCGTGCGCCGCCACGTACTCCTTGAGCACGTCCTCGGGCTGCTTCTCCATGTAGGAACGCACGGAGAGCACGATGCGCCTGTTGTCCGGTGAGACCTCTATGACCTCCAGAGGAACCACGTCACCGGGTGCGAATCTCGCCTCGACCCTGCTTATCTCGGGCAGCGCCAGATGCGACATGGGGACGAAGCCCTCCACGTCGTTCGGCAGGTCGACCACCACTCCGGACTTGTGTATCCGGGCGACCTTGCCCTCGACCTCCGTGCCGACGGCGTACTGCTCCGCGAGCTGAGGCCACGGGTTCTCGAGGCACTGCTTGATGCCAAGCGAGATGCGATGCCTGTCCTTGTCGATCCCGAGGACCATGACCTCCACCTTCTGGCCCCTGTGCAGGATCTCGCTCGGATGCTTGATCCTCTTGGTCCACGACATGTCCGAGATGTGAACCAGCCCGTCCATGCCCTCCTCGAGCTGGACGAAGGCGCCGAAGTCCGTGAGGTTGCGGACGCGGCCCTCGATCCTGGTTCCCACCGGGTAGCGCGTGTCGAGATCCTGCCATGGGTCGCTCTCGGTCCTCTTGAGCGACAGTGAGATCTTCTCGTCGGCCTTGTTGACGTTCAGAACCTTGACCTCGACGATGTCGCCGATGCCGAGGATCTTGGAGGGGTGCCGTATGTGCTGCGTCCAGGACATCTCGGAGATGTGGATGAGTCCCTCGACGCCCTCCTTGAGCTCCACGAACGCGCCGTAGTCGGTGATCGAGACGACCTTTCCCCTGACCTTCGTGCTTACGGGGAATTCCTCCTCGACGTTCTCCCATGGGTACTCGGCCAGCTGCTTGAGACCCAGCGAGATCCTCTCGCGCTCCGGATCGAAGTTCAGCACCTTGACCGTCAGTTCGTCGCCGATGGCGACGAGCTCGGAAGGATGCCTGATCCTGCCCCAACTCATGTCGGTGATGTGCAGAAGGCCGTCGATGCCACCGAGGTCCACGAACGCACCGAAATCTGTGATGTTCTTGACCTCGCCCTGGCGGATCTGACCGACCTCCAGGTTGCCGAGCAGACTCTCCTTCTTCTCCTGGCGCTCCTCCTCAAGCACGACACGCCTGGACACGACGATGTTGCGCCTTCTCTTGTTGACCTTGAGGATGCGGAACCTGAGCTTCTGGCCCAGCAGCTCCTCAAGGTTGGGGATGCGCCGCAGAGCGACCTGCGACCCGGGAAGGAAGGCCTCGACGCCGAACAGGTCGACCTTGAGCCCGCCCTTGATGCGCCGCTTCGGGATGCCCTCGACGATCGACTGCTCGTCGTGCGCGTCCTTGATCTTGTCCCAGACCTGCAGGAAGTCAGCCTTCTTCTTGCTGACCCTTACCTCGCCGTCCTGGTCCTCTGTCGCTTCCAGGAGGACGCTGATCTCCACGCCCGGTTTGAGCTCGGAGGGGTCGGGGAACTCCTCTATCGGTATGCGGCCTTCAGACTTGAAACCGATGTCGACGAGAACCTCCATGTCGTCGACGGCCAGGACGGTCCCCTTGACGAGTTCGCCTTCGTCGATGGAACGCAGTGTGGACTCGTACATCTCGGCCATCTGCGCGTACTCGTCGCGCGAGTAACCGAGTTCGTCCAGCTCGTCGTCGGTGATTGTCTCGGCGGCCGAGGGTGCGTTCTTCTTGTTCGCCGCCTTCCGAGCACTCGCCCGGTCGTCATCATCGTCGTCATCGTCGTCGTCTCTGCCTCTACGTCTGGGTCTGTCGTCATCGTCGTCATCATCGTCGTCGAAGCGACGCGATCGAACCGGACGTCTGCGCTCTCTGTCGCCCGTGTCGTCGGGAACAGACGCCTGTCTCGCCGGCGGCGCCTCGTCGTCCGAAGTGTTGCTGTGGTCCTCGCGCTCTTCCACGTTCTCTGCGTTGAGTTCCGGTTCCGCGTTGGATTCTCTGTCCTCGAACATCCTTCGGGTTACTCCTCTCGAACCAACCGACTGCCGACTATAGGGCGGCTTGCCTCTTCCGCTGCGCGGAAGCCTCTACGTGTTCTCGACGCTTCGCACTATCTCATCGACGATCCAGTGCGGCGTCGAGGCTCCTCCTACTACTCCGACCTCCCTTTTTCCCTCGAACCACGCCGGGTCGAGTTCTTCTGCGGTCTCTATGTGGTAGGCGTCCCGTCCGGCCTCTCGGCACAGCTCCCAGAGACGTCTGGTGTTTGCGCTGTTCTTGCCGCCGACGACCAGCATCACGTCGACGTGTGAGGCGAGTTCCAGCGCGTTCTCCTGCCGTTCGAACGTCGCCTCGCATATCGTGTTGAATACCCTCAGTTCTCTGGCCTGCGGCAGCAGCGTCTCGACGACCGCCCTCAGGTGCTCGGACGGCTGCGTCGTCTGGCACACGACGCCCACCCGTCCCTTCGCGTGGATCCTGGAGGCTTCGTCCGCTCCCGCCACAACTGCCGCCGGCTCGCGGAGATTGCCGGTGACCGACAGAACCTCCGGGTGGTCCTCCTCACCTACTATGACGATCGAGTATCCCTCTCGCTCCAGCTGGGCCGCCGCGTCCTGCGTCTGTTTCACGAAGGGGCAGGTTGCGTCGACCACGGATATGCCGCGCCGCGCGGCCTCCTCGAGCACCGAGTTCGGAAGCCCGTGCGAACGGACGACCAGTGTGCCTCCGGACGGTATCTCGTCGAGGCTCGCAACGACCTTGAGCCCCTCCTCCTCGAGCTTCGCCACGACCTGAGGGTTGTGGATGATCGGCCCAAGCGTGGCTACAGGACCGTCGTGCCTGCGCGCCGCGTCGAAGGCGATCTTGAGCGCCCTCTTGACCCCGAAGCAGAAGCCCGAGCCGGGAGCGACCGTCGCCTTCAACTCGACTCCACCCTCCGCTTGAGGTCCCTTATGCTCTTCATCACTCGCGCGGTGTAGTCCGCGTGAGTCTCGCTACTCTCCGGGTCCGGCGGGTCCAGCGGCTCGCCGTAGGCGACCGTCAGCGGGCGTCGGGTCCGGAACGACTCGCGGAGCGACGACGAGCCCATGATAAACGCGGGCACGACCCTCGCTCCAGTAGCGGCCGCGAGGTATCCCACGCCCGGCTTCCCCTTGCCTATCTCACTGCTCGCGCTCCTGGTTCCCTGCGGAAACACCAGGAGCGCCCCATCTCTGTCGAGCACCGCTATCGCCGTGCGAAGCGCCCTGCGGTCCGCCACGCCCCTCTTCACCGGCACGGCGTTGTACGATGTTATGAGCCACGCGAGGATCGGGTTGACGAAGAGCTCCTGCTTGGCCAGGAAGTGCATCTCCCGCGGACAGCCCAGCCCGACGAATATCGGGTCCCAGTTGGAGACGTGGTTGCTCGCGATTAGCACCGGCCCGCTCATCGGGATCCTGTCGCGCCACAGCTCGCGGAAGCCCCAGAGGAGCCTCGACAGACCCCTCGCGGCCAGCCAGCCCAGCCGGTAATGGAGCCTCACGCCTGACCGGCCTTTCCGTTCGCCGGCAGCTCGGCGCCCCGTTCGATCGCCAGGCGCACGACCTCCTCGACCTGCTGCTCGATCGAGAGCCCGGTCGTGTCCAGCGCCACGGCATCGGACGCGCGAAGGAGTGGGCTGTCGTCTCTCGACGAATCCCGCTCGTCACGAGCGCGGATGTCCTCCATGGTCTCCGCCAGCAGCTCGCCGTCGCTTCGTCCCGAATCGTCCGGGCGGTGTCCGCGCTCGCGCATCTCGGAGAGGCGGCGGCGGGCTCTCTCCCGGAGGTCGGCGGTCAGGAACACCTTGAGGTCCGCGTCCGGGAAGACGACAGTGCCTATGTCTCGCCCTTCCATAACGCAGTCGGTCGCGTGCCCTATCGCGCGCTGCTGTTTCACGAGCGCACGCCTCACGCCCGGGACCGTCGACACCACCGACGCCGATGCCGTGACCCGCTCCCCCCTGATCTCGAGGGAGACGTCCTCCCCGTCGAGCAGGACCGGGTCGCCGTCGTGCTCGGGGAGACCGATCATCGCCTCCCGCGCCATCTGCTCCAGTCCCTCGACGTCGGTCTCGGATACGCCGAGCCTGATCGCGCGCAGCGCCACGGCTCTGTACATGGCGCCGCTGTCTATATAGGTGTACGCCAACCGGGCGGCCACCAGCTTCGCGGTAGTGCTCTTGCCCGAAGCCGCCGGTCCGTCTATCGCGATTATCAGCTGTCCCACCCTCTTTGAGCGTCTTGGAAGGTGTTTGAGGTCATCCCAGAGGGTCTGCATGAGTTGTCAAAAAGAAAAGTATAGCGTGTGGGTGCGGTCGTGGCAAGGAGATTCCGGTCAGTCGCGTTCGAGCCCCACGGCGTCGAAGAGGGCATCCACCTCCTCCTCCGTCATGTGACGCCATCGACCCGGTCGGAGCGAGCCCAGCTCGAGCGGACCGACCCTGACCCGTCTCAGGCTCTCAACCGGGTGGTCGATGGCTTCGAACATCCTCCTGACCTGCCGCTTCCTTCCCTCGTGTATCGTGATCAGCGCGCGCGTGGCGTTCGAGCGGGCAGAGAGGATCTCGACTCGGGCCGGCGACGTCGCGCGTCCGTCCAGAACGACTCCCCGCTCAAGAGTGCGTACGTCGTCCTCGTTCAGGATCCCGCGCGCGACGACCTCGTAGACCTTGTCGAGCTCGAACGACGGGTGTGCCACGCGGTGCGCGAGCTCACCGTCGTCGGTGAAGATGATGAGGCCTTCCGTGGGTGCGTCCAGCCGCCCGACCGGAACCAGACGCGTTCCCACGTCTCTGACGAGGTCGGCCGCCGTGGGTCGTCCCTGCGGGTCGCGGAGCGTCACAACGTGTCCTGCGGGCTTGTTGAGAAGAACGTACGTAAGGGAGGACGGGATCGCGATGCGCGTACCGTCGACCTCGACCAGGTCGCCGGGGTCGACAAGGGTGGAAAGCTCGGAGACCGGCTCCCCGTTGAGGGTGACGCGCCCGTCCCGCACCAGCCGCTCCGCGGCTCTGCGGGATGCGACCCCCGCGCGCGCGATGTACCGGTTAATCCTCATCCAGTGATTCGATCAGGTCGCTGTCGCTCTGGTGGTGGCGGTCGTCTCCGGGGCCGGCGTCGCTCACCGTTGCGCCGTGTATCGATGCCGAGTGTCCCTTCGTCAGGGCGCGGACGGCCTCACGCACCTGTTCCTGTGCCTCTTCGTCGCTGGGCTCGTCGCTGCGTTCGTCCTCCGCGTCCTCGTGCTCGTCGCTGCGTTCGTCTTCCCCGACCTCGCGCTCCGGCTCTTCGTCCTGCACGTCATCTCCGGTCGAGCGCCCGTCATCCACCGCATCCTCGTGGTCCTCTTCCCGGACGTCGATCCCCTCGTCGTCCGATCGGGCCATGCCGGAGAGTGACTCCGCGCCCTCAACGGCCAGCTCCAGCTCGTCGGGCTTGAGACCGAGAACCTCGGCGAACTCCTCCAGGCGCGGCAGGTCCGTGACCGCGTTGAGCCCGAAGTACCGTAGGAACTCCTTCGTCGTGCCGTACATGAGAGCCCGGCCCATGCCGGGAGCGCGTCCCGCTATCGTCACCAGGCTGCGCTTCAGAAGTGTGGCGAGCACGCCGCTCGTATCGACGCCCCTGATCATCTCGATCTCGGCGCGGACGATCGGCTGCTTGTAGGCGACGATGGCGAGGGTCTCCAGGGCGGCTTGGGACAGGCGAGTCGACATCCTGCCCTTGTGCAGCTCGCGGACCCACTTCTGGTAGTCCGCGCGGCAGTACATCTGGTAGCCGCCCGCGATCTCGACGATCGTGAACGAGTGTCCGTCGCGGTCGTACTCATCGTTCAACTCGCTGACGGCCTCGCGGACATCAGCGCGAGACGCATCGGTGAAGATGTCAGTCAGCCTTCCGAGGTCGACGGGCGCGTCCGCGGCGAAGAGGACTGCCTCCACTCGTCTCCTGAGGTCGGTGTCGCTCACTGCTCCTCCTCCGACTTGCTCTCAAGCAAGATCTGACCGAAGATACTTTCCTGCGTGGCCCGAACCACGCCCAACCGGATGAGTTCGAGCAGCGCCATGAACGTCGTGACGACCTCGGCCCGGCTCGAGGACCCAGCGAAGAGCGTCGCGAAGGCGATTCGCCCCGACGCGCTCAGAACCGCTTGTATCCGTTCGATCTGCTCCTCGACCGTGGTCTCATCGAGGTCGACCGAGTGCTGCTCGATCCTCGGAGGTACCCGCGATAGCACTTCCCTCAGGCAGTCCACGAGGTCGAACAGGGTTACGTCGCGCAGCAGCTCTTCCGTGTCCACCGACTCGTCGGGGTCGCGGTAGTCCCGCGGGTCCACGCCCCTCTCGAAGTACTGCCTGCGGTCGCTCTCGTGCTCGGAGAGGTTGCGCGCCGCCTCCTTGAACTTCTTGTACTCGACGAGCTTCCTGACGAGCTGGTCTCTCGGATCCTCCTCCTCGTCGCCTTCCTCGATCTGCGCCGGGAGGAGCATCTGGACCTTGATGCGAATCAGCGTCGCGGCCATCTCCATGAACTCGCCCGCGAGCGCCAGGTCGAGCGACTCCATGAAGCTCAGGTACTCGAGATACTGCTCGGTTATCTGCGCTATCGGTATGTCGTAGATGTCGATCTCGTGCTCGCGGATGAGATGCAGGAGAAGGTCGAGCGGCCCCTCGAAGGCGTCGAGGCGGACGCTGTAGACTGGGCGGTTCACGAGCAGGAGGTTCTCCTCGCCCGCGTCCGCGCTCTCGTCCATGGTTCCGATGTAGTCGTCGTGGTTCAATCGGCCTCCACGTCCGTGCGCCCGGCTAAGGCGCACAAGCGACAGAGGCTAGCAACTATTCTTACGCGAGTCAAGGTTCTTGGCCAGTGCGGCCGCGAGCCGGCGTTCCTCGACATCGGACGTCACAGTCCCGTCGAGCCTCGCCCTCAGGAGTGCTGAGAGGATCTTCCCGACCGCCTCTCCCTCGCTCACGCCCAGCGCCGCCAGGTCGGTGCCGTCGAGCGACGTCTTCGAGCCCAGCAGTTCCTCGAGGAACGTGATGAGCCTCGCCTCGGCCGGCTCACCGCACCCGACCGCCAGAGCCAGGACGAGCACCGGGACGGCTATCGTCGCGGCGGCCTCGTAGATCGCGCTTCTCGGCATCTCGCCCTCGGACGACAGCTCTGGCAGCGCGCCCGTCTCGAACGACCGCATGGACCTGGCCAACTCCCGGAGTCGCCGGCCCCCGCGGAGCCTGTCAAGCACGGCCTCCCTCGCCTCGGGCGAGAGCGGAGCCAGCATCGCGAGGAACCTCAGGCGCCACTCGTCCCCCGCCTCCACCAGCCCGGAGCACGGCTCCTCGCGCAGGCATCTGTCAATGCCGTGGAAGGTGTGGGCGATGCCCGCGTCTATCGACCATGACCTGTCGATGGCGGGCAGTATGCCCCAATCGATGAGCCGCTCCACAGATGGCCAGGCGTCCCGTTCCTTCAGGATGAGCGCGATCTCGTTCATGATGCGCTCGCCGCTCACTGTGGAGAGCCCGCCGGCCACGACCGTCTCCTTGAGCAGGCTCTGACTCCGTTCATCCAGCTCGAAGCCGAACCGCGCCGCGAAGCGGACGCCGCGGAGGATCCTCGTCGGGTCGTCGATGAAGCTCCTGTCGGTCAGGACCCTCAGGACCCCTCTCTCGAGGTCCTCGCGGCCCGAGTACAGATCGACGAGGTTGCCGAAGTCGGCGGAACCTATGCTCGCCGCCATGGAGTTGATCGTGAAATCCCTTCGCCTGAGGTCGTCCGCGATCCCGCCCGGTCTCACTGTGGGCAGCGCGCCAGGCCGCTCGTAGACCTCGGAACGCGAGGTGGCGACGTCGACCTTGCGCTTGCCGGGCAGGACGATGATGGCGGTCCCGAACCGCGTGTGCGCCCTGACGGCTCCGCCCAAGCGCTCCGCGGCGAACCTGGCGAACTCCTCACCGCGTTCCTCGACGACCACGTCGAGGTCTTCGTTTGCGAGGCCGAGGATCGCGTCTCGCACGACCCCGCCCACCACGTAGGCGGGCGTTCCGAACGCGTCGGACAACTCACCAAGCCTGCGCAGGAGCGAGACGCCTTTGCTGCCGAGTGCCGATTCGAGGAGTCGAGTGATGTTCGTCGCCATGGGAGTGACCTGCAAATCCCCCCGGGGCGTCAGCCCCTGGGATGGAAGCTCCGGTGGATCTCCTTGAGATACTCGCGGTCGACGCTCGTGTATATCTGGGTGGTCGAGATGTCGGCGTGGCCCAGCATTTCCTGAACCGCCCTGAGATCGGCTCCACCCTCGAGCATGTGCGTGGCGAAGGAGTGGCGCAGCGTGTGCGGCTTGACGCTCTCCCTGATGCCGGACGCGGCCACGTGCTTCTGGAGTATCTTCCAGAAGCCCATGCGCGAGAGCGGTCTCCCCCTCGCGTTGAGAAAGAGCACGTCCGTCGGAGTCCCTTTGGCGGCCAGCCTCGGCCGGACGTCCGAGCGGTACCTGTCGGTCCACTCTATGGCCGCCCTGCCGAGCGGTATGACGCGTTCCTTCGAGCCCTTCCCCATTACCTTGATGTAGTCCTCTTCCAGGAAGAGGTTCGAGATCTCGAGGGTGATGAGCTCGGACACGCGAAGCCCGGCGCCGTAGTCGACCTCGATCATGGCCCTGTCCCGCACACCGAGCGGCTTGCTCGTGTCAACGGCTGCGAGGAGTTCCTCGATGTCGGGCACGCTGAGCACGTCGGGCAGACGCTTACCCAGCTTCGGTGCTGTCAGGTCCCGCGTGGGATCGGATGTGCTCACGCCCGCGAAGACCAGGTAGCGATGGTAGCCACGCAGGCAGGAGAGCCTCCTCGCCACGCTCCTGGCCGCGCTCACGCCGGTCAGGCGCTCGCGGACGTAGCGCTTCACGTGCTCTTCGCGGATGCCCGACGGGTTGGTGATCCCCAGTTCCTCGAGGTGGTCGGCGTAGGCGGATAGGTCGCTCCTGTAGGACGCGACCGTGTTCTCCGACAGACCTCTCTCCATCGAGAGATGCAGCAGGTAGTCTTCCGTCGACTCGCGCAGTGCCGAGGCCGTGTCGACGGGCGGTATGTCCCTGGGGGCCGTCAAGGGATCACGACTCCGCGTCGAGCATGAAGCGGATGCGCCGGCGGGACCTCTCGTCGCTCGCGTCGAGCGCCAGGCCTGTCTGGCCTGTCTCTATCTCTATCAGGCGGCGCTTCATGTCGGTCCCGCCTCCCGAGTATCCGCCCAGCGTTCCGTCGCTGTTGACGACCCTGTGACAGGGCACGACGATGGGAACCGGATTGTGCGAAAGCGCCTGCCCGACCGGGCGCGTGGCTCTCGCGTGGCCGATTTTGTCGGCGACCCACTTGTAGGAACGCAGCGTCCCGTAGGGGATCGCGGAGACCACCTCGAGCACGCTGCGCCCGAAGTCGCTCACTTGTCCGAGGTCGAGCCTGTGGTCGAAGCTCGGACGCCCGCCGTTCAGGTAGTCGAGGATCGAGTCCGTCACCATCTGCAGGCCCAGCGGGTCCTCGACGACGACGACCCTCCTGCCCTCGGTCTGCCTGCGGAGCTCGCGCTCGACGTCGAGCCCGCGCGCGAAGCGGACGCCCCTTAGCCCCTCAGCGCTTCTCAGGAGGAGGAACCTGCCCATGGGGCTCTCGAACGTGGCGTAGCTCAGGATCGGGAGCCCTGGTTCCCCGTCCTCACGCCGCGGGACTATCATCGCCGCCTTGCGGGGCCGAGAGCGCTTTCTGGATCCTCTCTGCGGTTCTTGGGCCAATGCCTGGCACCTCCGTCAGCTGCTCCGTGGAGAGCTCCGCGATCGCCGCGACCGAGCCGAAGCGTTTCAGAAGCTCGTTCTTCCTGACCTCACCGATCCCGGCGACGTCGTCGAGCGCGGAGTGTCTCGCCGCCCTGTCCCTGAGCGTCCTGTGGTACTCGACGCTGAACCTGTGCACCTCGTCGCGCGCCTTCTGAAGCAGCTTCTTCGCGCGGGAGTCCTCCGGGAGCGGGACCGGCGACGACCTTCCGGGAACGAAGACCTCCTCGTCGCGCTTGGCCAGCGACGCCAGCTTCGGTCCCCTGACGCCCGATTCACGGAGGGCCCGCCCGGCGGCCGAGAGCTGGCCCTTTCCTCCGTCTATGAGGATGAGGTCGGGCATGTCGCACTCGCCCCCGGCGCATCTCCCGAGATGCCGCGCGACGGTCTCGCGTATCATAGCACAATCGTTGCTGCCCTTCACGGACCTGATGCGGTACTTCCTGTAGAGGCTCCTGTCGGGGCGGCCGTCCCGGAACGTGACCACCGTGCCGACGGCGAGTGAACCACTCACGTTGGAGATGTCGACCGCGGACAGCGTGCGCGGAGGGCGGGGCAACCTCAGCGCCTCACCGAGTTCCACGACGGCTTCGGGCGGTCGGCGTGACTCCATCTCCTTCCGCAGGGCATCTCCCGCGTTAGTTGCCGCGAACGCGAGGAGGAGCTTCTTCTCGCCTCTCGATGGGACACCCAGCTCCACACGACGGTCCGCTCGCCCGGCAAGCCACGTCTCGATCGCCTCGCGGTCGGGCAGCTCGCTCTCCAGGAGCACCTCGTCGGGAAGCTCCGACGAGATCGAGTAGAACTGCTTGAGGAACGTCTCGATGACCTCTGCTTCGCCCGTCTCCGGGCCGATCGAGAGCGGGCAGTTCTCGCACGCGACGAGCTTGCCGGCCCTTACCCGGACCACCGAGGCGAGCGCGAGCTGTCCGTGTCTGGCCACCGCCACCGCGTCCCTGCTGACGTTCTTCGCCGTGAGGACGCGCTGCCGCTCCTGCACGCGCGTCATGTCGGCTATCCTGTCGCGCAGGCTTGCCGCTTCCTCGAAACGCAGCTCGCCAACGGCGCCCTCCATCTGCTCTCTGAGGAGCTCCATCGCCTCGTCGGCCCGGCCCGCCAGGAAGAGGCAGAGCTGCCGGACGGTGCTTCCGTACTCCTCGGGCGAGACGTTCCCCGTACACGGGCCGAGGCAGCGGCCTATCTGGAAGTTCAGGCACGGGCGTGGCAGCAATCTGAAGGTTGCGCACTGCCTGACGGGGAACACTTGGCGTATCAGCCTGAGCGTGCGGCGCATGGCCTTCGCATCTGTGTACGGGCCGAAGTAGCGCGCTCCGTCCTGGCGGACGACCCTGGTGACGAGCGCTCTCGGGAACTCCTCGTTCGTCGTGACCTTGATGAAGGGAAAGCGCTTGTCGTCCTTCAGGCGGACGTTGTAGCGCGGCCGGTGTTCCTTTATGAGGTTCGATTCGAGGACGAGTGCTTCGGTCTCGGACTCCGTCAGTATGTAGTCGAAGGAGGCGAGCCGCTTGCGGAGCACGCTCACCTTCCTGTCCGGCTCCTGTCCCCCGCCCAGGTACGCGCGCATACGGGCCCGCAGATTGCGGGCCTTGCCGACGTATATGACGCGTCCCTTGGCGTCCTTGAGGAGGTAGACGCCCGGTCCCGTCGGTATGGAGCTGAGCTCTCTCTTGGGCATGGTACCTCTCCACCCGGTGCCGCGGTCGCCTCCGGCCGGCACGCCTCAGGCCGGGGCCACCTGAAGACTAGCCCCGTGCGCACCGGGTGTCAACACGGCCCCGGCCTTCGCGAGGGGTTGACGGCGGGGCCGCCCGATGGTATATTCTGCTTCTTGGTAATGGACGTCGCCGCGGGAGCGAGCCCGCGAGATGCAAAGCGAGATTCGGAGGTATAAGCTTGCCGCACAAGAAGTCGACCATCAAGAGGCTCAGGCAGGACAAGAAGATCAACGAGCGGAACCGCAGCATCAAGGCCGCAATGGCCACCGCCGTGAAGAAGGCCAGGACGGCGCCGCCCGAGGCGCGAGACGCGGCCTTCAAGCGCGCCGCCTCCTCGATCGACAAGGCCATCAAGGTAGGTGTGGTCAAGAAGGAGAGCGGCAGCCGCAAGAAGTCGAGACTGGCGAAGGAACTGGGCCGGAAGGCCTAGGGTCCGACCGACAGGCTCGAACTGAAAGCGCCCCCTTCCCGCCGCGGAGGGGGCGCTTCGCATTGTCCGGGAGTCGGGCCCGCCGTGCGGCTAAGGCAGCGATTCTATCGCGGCGGCTATCGCCTCGGCCGCGCCCTCTAGCGGGAACTCCATCTGCTCTCCCGTGGCGCGTACCCTCGCCTCCACGATGCCTCTTTTGAGGCCCCTGTCGCCGATCGTGATCCGAAGAGGCATACCCACGAGGTCGGCGTCCTTGAACTTGACGCCCGGCGATTCGTTGCGGTCGTCGTAGAGGACCTCGATGCCCCTGGAGAGAAGCTCGCCGTAGACGCGGTCGGCCGCCTCGCGGACCTCGTCGCTCTTCATGTTGACCGCCAGGATCTCCACGACGAACGGCGCGACCGCCATCGGCCAGGCGATCCCATTCTCGTCGTTATGCTGCTCGACGATGGCCGCCACGGTCCTCGTCACGCCCAGCCCGTAGCATCCCATGATGAACGGCTTGGCCGTGCCGTCCTCATCCAGGAAGGTGGCCTTCATGCTGGTCGAGTACTTCGTCCCGAGCTTGAACGCCTGGCTCACCTCGATCCCGCGGAACGAATCGAGCGTGCGCCCGCACTTCGGGCACGCGTCACCCTTACGCACAAGCACGATGTCGTGGAACGACGTCGGTTCGAAGTCCCGCACCGGGTTCACGTTCCTCACGTGAACGTCCGCCCTGTTGCCTCCGACGACGATGTTCCTGAGCGGCTGCACCGTATGGTCCGCGATGATCTCCACGCCCTCGAGACCGACGGGACCGGCGAACCCGACCGGGGCTCCGGTCACCCTCTCGATGACATCAGGCGGGGCGGGTTCGACCACGGCGGCGCCCAGAGCGAGTGCCAGCTTCGCTTCGTTGATCTCGCGGTCGCCCCTGACGAGGGCTGCGACCGGCCGGCCGTCGACCTGGTAGATGATCGTCTTGACGAGCCTCCACGGCTCTATCCCCAGGAAGCCCGATACCTCCTCGATGGTGCGCATGCCGGGCGTATCGACGGTCCCCATCTCCGCCGGCGGTTCGTCCTGGGCGACCGCTGGGACCGTGCCCTCCGCGCGCTCGTCGGTCGCGGCGTAGCCACACTCGCACACGATGACCTCGGACTCGCCGGTGTCGGACAGGACCATGAACTCGTGCGAGTGGCTCCCGCCGATCGCTCCCGTGGCCGCCTCGACAGGGCGGTACGTGAGAGAGCACCTGTCGAAGATGCGGGAGTAGGCATCGCACATGTCGCGGTAGGTCTTGTCGAGCGACTCATCGTCCCTGTGGAAGCTGTAGGCGTCCTTCATCATGAACTCGCGCGCACGGACGACGCCGAAGCGCGGCCGGGTCTCGTCCCTGAACTTGGTCTGTATCTGGTACAGGTTGAAGGGTAACTCCCTGTACGAGTGCACCTCGTTGCGAACGATGTCGGTCACGACCTCCTCGTGCGTGGGCCCGAGGGCGAACTCGCGCCCGTGCCTGTCTCGCACGCGCCACAGCTCCCCGCCGTATATGTCCCAGCGCCCGGTTTCCTTCCAGAGCTCGGCCGGGCTCACGACCGGCATGTGTATCTCCTGCGCGCCGGTGCGGTCCATCTCCTCCCGGACGATCGCCTCGACCTTCCTGATCACCCGCCATCCCAGGGGCAGGTAGTTGTAGATGCCGGCCGTCAGCTTCCTCATGAGCCCGGCGCGAAGCATCAGCTTGTGGCTCGTGGTCTCGGCGTCCGACGGGTCTTCCTTGTGCGTAGGGATAAGTGCTTTGCTCCAGCGCATGGTCCTCCCCGCTCCTCCTCAGTCTCTCTTCCTGTCGGCCTCTCGCAGCTCGAGCAGCTGGTCGTAGAGCTCCTGGACCTCCTCGAATCCGAAGTCCTTCATGTTGCCTGCCCAGCCCCAGAAATCGTCGAGCATCCTGTTGCCCGCGCTCTCGTACTGGTAGGCCTGCGTGAACATCTCGAGCTTGTCCACGGCGCGGACGAGGCGGCCTTCCACCGACGACCTGTCGGCGAACTCCCTCCACAGCTCGACGTAGCGGTCGCGCTCCGGGAGTCCCTCGAAGAGCCGCTCCAGTATACGCGCCTCCGCAGCCTCCTTCACGTCCTCACCGAGGATGGCCGCCGCGGGGGCATGTATGTCGCCGAGCATGTGCTCCGGGAGGTCGTGCAAGAGCGCTATCCTGAGGAGCTTCCCGACGTCGACCTCGATGTCCATCCTGTCAGCGAGTATCATACACGTTAGCGCGACGGCGTACGAGTGTTCAGCCACGCTCTCGCCGTCCGTCACGCCGCGCACCCGCCAGCCCATCCGAGGTATCGTTTTCAGTTCGTTAGCCTCGAGGAGTACGGCCAGCAACCTCGGGCACTCCTTGCCTCTCCACTTCGTCATATGCAGTCCGCTCCATGGGCTGTGCCGGACTCGCTCTCTCCGCCCGCGCCGCCTCGCATGTCAGTTCTCCGCGGCGAGCCGCCGCAGCTCCTAGGAATCGTCCGCGCCCGGATTCGGCGCCTCGCCTCTCGGGGTCACGTCGAACGTCACGGGAACGGTGACTCCGGGCTCGATGTCGACCTCCTGCATCATGACGAAGGGATTGCCCGCCTCGTCTCGCACTCCGGCCAACGCGACGTAGGAGCCGTCTCCTACATCGGCCGCGAAGCGACCGTCGTCTCCAGCCACCGCGTTCAGGTCGTCGAGTGGGACGAGCGCCCCGTCGTTGCGGACGGACAGCGAGAAGTGCTCAAAGCCCGCTGCCGGGCGTCCGTCATCCACGAACGCGAACTCGACGGTACCGGTGTCGGTGTATCTGTCGGTCACGAGCACCTGCTCGAACGCCGAGCTGCTCGAAACGACCGTCACGTTGTGCGCGTGCTCACGCTCCGGATACCCGAAGTCGCCGAAGGCCTCCGGGTGGAGCGGGTACATGGGCATCCAGTCGGTCCCGTCGTAGATCTCTATCCAGTGGGCTCCTCCGCTCTCTTCCCCGAGGGCCGCGACCGACGCCTGTCGGCTCGGGATGCCGACCGCCTTGAGGGCCGCGCAGGCGAGCACCGCTATCTCCGTGTTGGTGCCGCTGCCGCTCCGCAACGTGAGAAGCGGCGATTGTCTCGGCCCGTAGAACCCCCACTCGCGCTCGGTGATGAGATCCGAAAGCTCCGCGTTTATCGCGCGAGCGGTCGCCTCCACACTGCCCTCGCGCTCCGCGACCGGTGCGAACCTCGCGTACAGCTCCGCCCGCCACGGCTCCGCAGGCTCCTCCTCTATGCGATAGGTCAGGATGTATGGTCCGAACATCTCCACCGGCACGTCGTAGGGCATCCCGTCCCGGGCCCTGAACGCGTACGAGACGTGCTCCGTGAGGGTGCCCGCTGTCATCTCGAGCCGGTCGAGGTGCGGCATGTCTTCGATGAGCGTAAGGCAGGCCGCGCGTTGCTCGCCGTCGAGCGCCTCCAGCGCCGCCGCGAGCTCCGGCCAGTTGCGCCCGGCGTCCTCGAGCGCGTTCGCCAGGCCCGCTCGGTCGGCCTCACTGACGAACTCGAGTACGCTCGCGTTCTCTACGGGGTCGAACATGCCGACGGCCGCCTCGGAGCCCGCCGTCGGGGGCGCGACCGCCAGCAGCGCGGCAACGCCTGCCGAGAGAAGCGCCGTGACGCCTGCCGTCGAGCAGGCCGAGGCGCGCCCTCCGGCGCGCCAGCCACCGCTCCCCTGCCGCCGTGGGTCCTTCATCTCACTCTCCCGGAGCGTCGTACACCAGCCTGAACGAGCCGTCGAAGGGTCTGCCTGAGGTGAGGTCGATGGCCGCCTCGACGCGGTCGCCCGATCGGACCTCCGCGAGGTCCCAGGCGCTGGCATCGCTTCCGCCCGCGCAGACGAAGTACGTGCCGTCTCCCATCGTGAAGGAGGCCGTTCCGGCCGCGTCGGTCTCCTGCCTCCCGACCGGCCGCAGCGCGCCGAAGTTCCACACGGACACCGTAACCGGCACGCCTTCCACCGGCGGGCCGCCCCTGGAGACGGTGACTCGAAGCACGCCGGGATCGAGGTAGCGCGATACCGAGTTGACCAGAGAGAACCCCTTCTCTTCCCTGTAGACCAGGTCGCCTTCAGCGGGCGGTCCGAAGACCGAGGAAAGGACGATGGCCGCGCCCTTGGCCGCGTCGGTGAACCACGCCTGGTCGAGCGCGTCGCTCGGTTCGCAGGCCCCGGCGTATCTCCACTCCCCGTCGACCCATAGCTCGGTCCACGCGTGGTTGTTGTCGCAGGTCGCCCAGTAGGGCGTCCATGTCTGCCGTGCGGGAATGCAGACGCTTCTCAAGGCCGAGATGTGGACGATCATCATCTCCTCGCAGCGGCCGTACCCGGACGCGAGCGTCTCGAAGACGCCCTGGTCCCTGCGCTGCGTAGGCTCGTAGCCGACGCGCTCGCCGCACCAGCGGTTGACCTCGAGCGCGGCCTCTTCCATGGAGGTGACGCCGGCCAGGCGCGCGGAGAGCTGCTCGAGCAGGAACGGTCTCCAGTCCTCCAGCGGCTCCTGCGACACGCGCGGCGGAAGAACGTACGCGAGATAGACGTCGTCGGGGATCGAGTGGCCCCACGGGAAGAGATCCCTTGCCTCCCTGGCGAGCCGCACGGAACTCAGCAGGAAGGCCGCGTCCGCGGTGGCAAGGTCGACGGGCGGCAGGTTCGACACGAGATACGCAAGCGCCTCCCTGTCCTCCGGTGGAGCCTCGATGAGCGCGCTCAGGAGCTCGCCTGCGTTGTCACCCGAAACGACGAGCGAAGCCCGCACGTCCGCAACGCGGTCGCGGGGCACGTACTCGCCCAGGTCAACGCCCATGAACGTCCGGTCCGAGCAGCCGACGCACCCCAGCCACAGGAATGCCGCCGGCGCCACTATCGTGAGGAGGATTCGAGCCGCTTGTCTCGTCATGCCAGGGAGACCCCGTTGGCGAATGAACCCCGGCGCGTCCGGGCGCGCCGCGAGGCGGACCCGCACGCGTCCCGGAACCCGGTGCCTAGGCTTGTCTTTCAGATAGACCGAGCACGTCGAGCATGTCGTAGAGCCCCGGCGGACGTTCGCGGACGAACCTCACGGCGCGGACGGCTCCCTGCGCGAAGGTCTCCCGCGAGAACGCCTCATGGTAGAGCCGCAGCTCCTCGAGTCCCGACAGGAACGTGACCTCGTGTCGCCCGATCACGGCGCCGCCGCGCAGCGAGTGAACACCGATCTCGCCCGGCCGCCTGCCCTCCGAGATGCCAGACCGTCCATGCGTTGCGGCGCCCGAGCCCTCGACGCCGCGCGCATCACCGACCAGCCTGACGAGCTTCTCGGCCGTCCCGCTTGGCGCATCGCGCTTGTTCCTGTGGTGCGTCTCCACTATCTCTACGTCGTACCCCGGTCCGAGAGACGCGGTGGCCAGTCTCACGAGCCCGAACAGGACGTTCATTCCGATGCTCATGTTTGGCGCCACCACGACCGGGCACTTCACGGAGGCCTCCTGGACAACTGCCTTCTGAAAGTCGGTGAGACCGGTTGTGCCGATCACCAGTCCCCTGCCCGTGGAACTGGCCAGCTCGGCGCAGTTCACCGCCTGGGCCGGGACAGAGAAGTCGACGAGGACGTCGAAGTCGCCGGCGCCGAACGCGTCCAGACCGGGCTCGACCCTGATCTCGGAGCCGCTCTCGCCCCACACCTCGCACAGGCGCCGTCCCACGTCGCCGTGTCCAGGCATTTCCACGCCGCCGACGAGGTCCATGCCGCTATCGGCCACCACGGACCTGGCTACCAGCGTTCCCATGCGGCCGCATATGCCGCTCACGACGACACGCAGCAAGTCGTCCTCCCGGGGCAGACCCGTTCAGGGATAAGGAACCCCCGATGTGCCGGAGATTGAAGGATGGTGTCTGGAATTAGTAACGCTGATCAGGGCCGACAGTCAAGGCAAAAGGCCGACAGCCGGGCCGCTACTGGGTGGGATGGCGGGTCTCGCCGGGATTGCGGGGCGCGTTCTCAACCTCGTCCAGCGTCTTGCGGACCGCTCTGGCGATCTCCAGTGGCCCGAAGGGCTTTCGCAGGCAGAGCGCCGCGCCTTCGAGGAGGTCGCCGTTCTCGGCGACATCCGGGTAACCGCTCATGGCGATGACCGGGATGTTCGAACCCCTCCCCGCGAGTTCGTTCCACATCTCCAGTCCGCTCATCCCCGGCATCACTACGTCCGTCATGATGAGCGAAACGCTGTCGCCGGACTGCGCAAGCTCGTCGAGCGCCTCTCGGCCATTGCCGACGGGCAGCACCTCGTAGCCGCTGGACTCGAGCACCTCGGTGATCATCCGCCGGACGCTGTCGTCGTCCTCCACGACGAGTATCGTCTCGTGCCCGACGTGAGAACCGGCAGTGACGACCTCCTCGGACTCCTCCTCCGGTGTCCTCACCGGCAGGTAGATCGAGAACGTCGTCCCGCTGCCGGGCCGGCTGTTCACGTCCACGAACCCGCTGTGGCGCCGGACGACGCTGAACACGATCGAGAGTCCGAGCCCCGTGCCTTGCCCGACACCCTTGGTGGTGAAGAACGGTTCGAAGATACGTTCCTTGGTCTCGGCGTCCATGCCGCAGCCGGTGTCCGACACCTCGATGACCTGCGCCTTCTGGATGCCGGGGATCGTGAAGCGCTGAGCGATCGGACCTGAAACGTCGTGCTGCCTCGTCGAGATGGTCAGAGTGCCACCTTTGGGCATCGCGTCGCGCGCGTTGACAGCGAGGTTCATGACGACCTGCCCGATCTGCTGGCCGTCGCCAACGATCGTCTCGAGCTCATCGGCCAGGTTCAGCTTGACCTCGATCCCATCGCCCATCATGCGTGTGAGGAGCTTCATGGTGTCCGATACGACGGTGTTCACCTGCACGGGTCCCGTGGTGGCCGTGTCGCGGCGGCTGAACGTCAGGAGCTGCCTCGTGAGCGAGGCGGCCTTCTCGGTCGCCATCACGATCTCCTTGAGGCCCGGCATCTCTCTGTACTCCTCAGGGAGCTTCGCGCTCAGAAGTTGTGCATAGCCCTGGATCGCCGTCAGAAGGTTGTTGAAGTCGTGTGCGACGCCGCCCGCCAGCTGGCCGACCGCTTCCATCTTCTTCGAGTGATGGTACTCGCTCTCGAGCTGGGCTCGTTCTTCGATGTCCCTGGCGCGTCCGATCGCCCTGGAGATGAGGCCACCTATGACCTCGAGCAGCTGTATGTCCTCGGGCGTCCAGGCGCGCTCCAGGGAGCACAGTTCGAAGCTGGCCCAGCCCACGATCGCCCTATGGACGTTGATCGGAACCAGAAGGAGCGACGTGATTCCCTCGCTGCGAAGCGGCTCCGCCTCAGACGCCGGAAGAGCCGACACGGCATCGATGCGGACGGTCTCCCCGTTGGCCATCGACTCGCGCCAGCGGTGCACGCGTTCGAGCGGGTAAGAATCTCCCGCCTGGCACCGCTCGGTGTCGTTCGACACCCACTCGTGCGTCGTGCTTGCGAGCCTTCCCTCGGTGCACCTCGCGAGTATGCGGACGCGGTCGAGCGTCCACGCCATCCCCACGCGTGACACGACGTCGTCGAATCGTGCCGTGGGGTCGTCGTAGTCCTGAAGCAGCATGGAGGACACGCGGTGCAGAAGCGACTGGTAAGCCACCTGTCGCTTCAGCCTGTCGCGCACCGTGAGGTTCACGCGGCCCACCCACAGTATCGCTCCGACCGAAACGAACAGGTCCAGGTCGTGGTCGGTGAGCTTGGGTTCCTGGGCGGCGTCCTCAACGAGGGTCCCGGCCACCAGGACGTGCTCCACGCGGCCGTTTCGCGCCGACGGTACCCACACGAAGTGCGGAATGGACAGCGCGTCGCGCACCTCGTCCATCCACGCGGCGGGCGCCGCATCGCTGTTGACGACGTGGTTCTTCGATGCCGCGAGCCTGGCGTCGGCGGATAGCTGTATGTCCAGGGGAGGACAGTCCGCGGTGTAGCCGAGCCACTCCACAGGATGCAGCGAGCCGCCGTCCGGCATCAGCTCGAGCACGACGGCGCGCTTCATCCATAGCTCCGATATGATCGACTTGAGGGCGATCCGGTAGAGCGTCTGGATCGACCTCGCGCGGCTGATGTTGTTCTGGAAGCCGGTCAGGAACTCGAAGGCCTCGCGCGAACGCCTGACCTCCTGCGTGAGGTGCAGGACCTTGTAATCGGCCCTGACCACCTCGCCGCCGAGCTTCTCAAGGCGCGAGCGAAGGCCCTTGATGTGCCGTTCGAGTTCCTGAGTCCTGTCTTCCGTTCTGTCGGCCGCTTCGTTCAACTGCTAGTCCTCCGTGAGGACGATGAGGACTCCGGTCCAGTCGAGCGCACGCGACCCGCCCATGAACGGCGCGATCTCGACGCCCGAGTAGAAACCGAGGAGAGGCATGCGTGAGCCGATCATCTCCTGGATGATCGCGCCCTCTTCGGCACCGGCTCCGCTGAAGCCGCTTGTTCGGCCCGCGCAGTCCACGTAGATGCCCAGGAATGGGTTCTTGCCCTCGATCTCTCTGAGAACGCTGTTCGACATCGTCCTGGCGGACGAGATCATGTGCTCGTTCGAGCGACGCATGACCTGGACCTGCTCACCGGGACCGAAGTCGGATTCGAAAAGGATGACCGAGCCGTCTTCAGGGTTGGCCGCGGCGATGAGCCTGTTGACGTACTCGTTCTCATCGAAGTCCCCGTATGGATCGCCGCCGTAGTTCGCGCCCAGCGTCACGAGCAGTGAATACTGCTGCCAGTCCTTTGCCGATCCCGTCCCGATGATGTCCTCGATGACATCGAGCGCCGGCCTGCCGTCGAGCTCGCGCACAATCGGACCATCGATGCTCGTGATCGTGTGGTAGTCGCTCGCCGGCTCGCAGCCATGGCTGATCGCGTGGTGGACCGAGCAGTCGCCGGAGATCACGAGTCCGACCGCGTGTTGTGTCAGAGCCGAGCCCTGAGAGAAGACGTGCGAGCCGCTCCACTGGTAATCGCGGAGCATGCCGCCGCCCAGAACCGGCGCGTGAGGCCCGTCGAGTCCCTTCTCGATGCCGCGGATGAGCTGGCTTGCCAGGTTGACCGACAGCGGCTGGGGGCTCTTGATCGAGTCGTAGAAGAGGAGGATCGCCTGCGCGTCCTCCTTGCTCTTCCCCGCCAGAAGTCTCCCGAGCTCCTCGCCCGCGCGAAGCTCGCCCTTGTTGAGCCCGCCCACGGCGACCGAGTCGAAACGGATCCTGTTCGACGACACGACGGCGACGCCGGCCTCGTAGCCGCCGTAGCCCGTGCCCTCGTTGGAGATGACGCCGACCGCGGTCCCGCCGATCAGCGTGGCGTCTCCTACGACCTCCTCGACCGAGTTCAGGAACGCGATCGGATCGTGGTTGCCTCCACAGAAGGCAAGCGCCAGATCGCACTCGTTGCTGCACGCGTTCGCGAGAGCTTTTTCCGCCGCCTTTAGACCGGCCGCTTTGGAATCGGCCATATCGACATGGCCCACGCCTGACTTAACGTTCCGCATGACTCCTCCTGTCTTCCCCGCGCTGCCTCGCCGCCTCGTCTGGCGACCGCTGCGTCTGCGCGTACGCCCACAACCGGGCACCAGCCCGGCGCTCCTTGCCGAATCACCTGCACGGCGCAACTCAAAGCAAGACGCGTACCAGCGTGGTTCGCCGGGAAGGCCCTATCTGCGGTGTTCTTCGAGGCGCTCCGGCGCGGTTGGGCGCCCAGGCGCGTTGGCGGTCGTGCCGCGTGGCGAGTTGCAAGAGCGCCGCTGGCCGGAATGCGGTCAGAGTGTTCAGGGATTGAACAGTGCGGAACGTGGAGCGCGACGGCCCGAAGGCCGCCGCGCCCTGTAGGCGCCCGGGAGCGCCTCACTGCTATGCGGTCCGTTCACGCTGCCGTCGGTGACGGCCGGCGTCAACGTCAGCTGTGGCTGGTGTCGTGGGCCGCGACCGTCGTCGTCGTCGCGCCCGTCGGCTGACGGCCTATCGTCAGATGCGCCAGCTCCTTCTCGGGTGACCATCCCATCATTCTCACCTTGTCACCTCGCGCGATCGTGATGAGGTGAGGGACGCAGAACCCGGACGTTTTGTTCTCAAGAGCCCCGAGGATCCTGCTGGCCTCCTCCCCGCCTACCAGAAAGTGCTCGGCCGATGGTGCGTGAATCCCCCAGATCGCGTAGTAGGGCAGCACGCGATGGGCGGCCAGCTTCTGGTAGAGGTCCATGAGAACTGCAGGGTCGTCGTTGACCCCGCGCAGGAGCGGACCCTGCTGCAGCATGACGAGCCCCGCGTCTCCCATCATCTCCAGCCCGCGGATCGTGTCATCCGTGAGCTCCCTCGGGTGCACGAATGAAAAGGTCATGTAGATGGGCTTGTGCTCCGCGAGCATCCGGACCAGCGACTCCGTTATCCTCGAAGGGACGAAGATCGGGACCCTCGTCGTGATCCTGATAATCTCGACATGATCTATGGACCTGACCGAGGACACCCAGTACTCGAGTTCGTCGTCGGTCAGTATCAGCGGTTCGCCGCCCGTGATGATCACGTCACGAATCGACTCGTCGCTTCGTATATATTCGAGCGCGGTCTCACTCTCGTCCGAACTGAGGCGCTGCAGCTTCTTCCCCTTGCGGAAGCAGAAGCGGCAGTGCGCGGGGCAGGACAAAGTCGGCATGAGAAGGAGCTTGCCCGGGTACCTGTGAACGATGCCTGGGCAAGGCTGGTACCGGGCCTCGTCCGCATGGACGTCGTCCTCTTCCTCACCGGCCCTGTGCCGGAGCTCCAACATTGACGGGATCACCACCTTGCGCAGGGGGTCGCTCTCGTCGTCGGGGCTCAGAAGGCTCAGGTAGTGCCGCGAGACCTTGAGCGGGTAGTCCTCGCCGAGTTCCTCGATGGCGCGTCGCTCGTCGTCGGTGAGCTTCATGAGCCGTTCGAGGTCGGCGAGCCTCGTGACTGCTCGCGCCATCTCGCTTCGCCACTCTTCGCGCGTGTTCATCGGACCTCCCGCTGTTCGGCAGCCGCAGGCGTGGTGGCTCCTCAAAAACAAACCGCGACGCCCGGCTGGCGGTGCGCCAGACCGAACGTCACGGTAGCCGTGTAACTTCGACCGTACTATGACCGAAGCGTCAGAATCTGTCCAGTCATAAGTTTAGTGTTGTGTCAAGACACAGTCGACGCCCGGCTCAGGCTGCTGTCACACATCGGGGTGGGTCTTGCTGAACGGCTTGCCTCCCATGCCCCAATCGGTCTTCGGAATCTCACGTATGATGACCTCGACCGCGTCCGGAGGCGCCCCGCACGAACTGGCCACCGCGTCGGTCACCTCGCGGATCATCCTCTCCTTGACCTCTGCCGTCCTGCCCGACCAAAGCGATATCTCCACCAGTGGCATGTCGTCCACCTCCTTCTGTCGATTCGACTCGCGCCCGCTCTGCGGCCACGGCTCGAGTTCGCCCCGTCGCGCCGAGGAGCTTCCGTTCCCTGCGGGCTACTCTGGAAGAAGCTCCTTCATCCGGGCGATCGCCGGCGCCATCTTCTTCCTGGTCTCCTCGGTCACCGACGCGAGCGGCAATCTGAGCTCCCCGCTCGCGATGAGCCCGAGCTCCGCCATCGCGTGCTTCACGGGACCCGGGTTGGTCTCGAGGAAGAGGGCCCTCGACAGAGCCCTGATCTCGCCGTGGAGCGCGAGCGCGCGGTCCGGGTCCGAGGGAAACAGGCCTACCATCTCCGAGACCAGCGATGGCGCCACGTTCGCCACGACAGACACGACTCCGGCCGCCCCGACGGACATCATCGGAAGCGTCAGCGGGTCGTCCCCCGAGAGTATGGTGATGTCGCACAGCTCGCGTATGGCGCTGACCTGGTCGACCGACCCGGACGCTTCCTTGATCGCGACGACGTTGCCCAGCTCGTGGAGCCTCGCCACCGTCTCCGGCGTCATGTTGACGCCGGTCCGCGACGGCACGTTGTAGAGCACCAGGGGTATGTCGACCGCCTCGGCGACCGCCCGGTAGTGCTGGTACTGCCCCTCCGGTGTAGGCTTGTTGTAGTACGGGGTGATGATGAGGGCTGCCGAGGCGCCCGCGTCTCGTGCCAGGGTCGTGAGCCGGATGGTCTCACGCGTCGAGTTCGAGCCGGTCCCCGGTATCACGGGCAGCCTGTCGTCGACCTCCTCCAGACAGATCTCCAGAAGCCGGGACCTCTCGTCCTGCGTCAGGGTCGCGGCCTCTCCCGTGCATCCGGCCGGCACGATGCCGGACGTCCCCGACCTCAGGTGGATCCGTATGAGCTTCCTGAAGGACGCCTCGTCCAGCTCGCCGCTCTTCAGGGGTGTGACGATGGCGACCATGGAGCCACGGAACATCCTCTTCTCCCCCGGCCCGTGCGGCGGGTCGGAGCGGCCTTTCCCGGCGCGCCCCACCACGGGTCTCTGGCCTAGTCCTCCGACTGACTGATCTCTCCGGCGTAGACGGTCCTGGCGTCCCCAGTAAGCGAGACGTCGCAGAACCCCAGGTCGCTCATGAAGAAGCCGACCGTCAGGGTGAAACCGCCTCGCGTGAGCACGCTCACCGGCGGGCTTACCCTGCCCTTCGCCGCCATCACCACGGCTGATGCGACCGCTCCCGTCCCGCACGCGAGCGTCTCGTCCTCGACGCCCCTTTCGTACGTTCGGAGCGATATCGACCCCGGGCCGGTGACGCGCACGAAGTCGACGTTCGTCCCCTCCGGCATGAACTTACGGTGCTCTCTGATCGCCCTTCCAGCCTCCACCACGGGGAAGGAGCCCAGATCGTCGACCTCCAGGACCGCGTGCGGCACGCCCGTGTTCACTCGATGAACTCTGACTCTCTCTCCCTTGAGCGTCAGCTCAAAGTCGAGCAGTATCGCACGGGGGTCCGTCATGGCCAGGCGGACCTCGCGGTCATCGATTATGGACGCCTTGTGGGTCCCCGACCTGCTCTCGAAGCACATCTCGTCGCCGGCTATCCCCCGTTCCCGGACGAAGCGAGCGACGCAGCGCCCACCGTTGCCGCACATGTCCGCCTCGCTCCCATCCGCGTTGAAGTAGCGCATTCTGAAGTCGCAGCGCGAACTCGGCAGTACGAGTATGAGCCCGTCGGCACCCACCGATAGTCTCCTCCGACAGAGCTGCTTGGCCATCTCACGCGCGTCCTCGCCGACCGAGTTCTTCCTGTCGTCGATGACGATGAAGTCGTTTCCCGCGCCGGTCATCTTCGCGAACTGAAGCGTCACTGCAGTTCCTCCCCCGCCGCGTCATCCGGCTCGTTCACGGGCGCGGTGGGTTCCTGCGTCCCGGCCGCGCCTTCGCGTCCGGATGTCCCGGACTCCGCCCGCGCAGGCGGTCCCACGGGGATCACGAGGTCTCCGACCGAATCTCCCTGCGCCTCGACCAGCGCCGCGCCTTCGAGAACGCCGCCGGTCTCTGCGGCCGGGGCGTAGCGCCCGTCGCTGTTGCCGTCCAGGAAGGCCACGATCGTGTACGGCGTGGCCGCTGGCCTGACGTTGCGAAGCAGGAACACACCGTTCTCGTCCGTCGATGTCGAGTACCCGCACGGCCACACCAGGCCCGTCGAGTCAGGGCCGGCCGCGCCCACGCAGGCCCAGACTCTGGCTCTCGCGAGCGGGTCGCCGCCGGAGGTCACGGCACCCGTGATGATGCCCTTGTCGATGAACGCGCCCGTCGAGAACGCGAATGAGAATGGGCGCCCGGCCGCCACGCTGTGGTAGTCCTGGGCCGACGCCGCGATCTCCACCACGACCGTGGTCGATTCGGGCAGCGACGCGGTCGGGTCGACCGAGAGCGTCCGACCCCTCCAGGTCTGGCGCAGGCCCTCCAGGTCGGGCACGATCGACAGAGAGCGCTCAACGGAGGGGCGATTCATCTCTTCGCTGAACTCGATGTCGATGGTTGACGCGACGTCGACGTGCGTCTCGCCGTCGGCCGGGGCCGTGCGCATGATCTCCGGAGGCTGTTCGTCGGCCGGCCCGCCTCCGGGAGACCCCGGCTTCGCGCATCCTGCCAGACAAGCCAGGAATGTCACCGCCGTGAGAGCCATCGCCTGCCGGGCCGGCGCCTTCACGCTCATCACACTTCTCCCTGGACCCGATGCGGAGCGCCCCCGTGTCGCCCGCGGCGCCTCCGCGACGTTCCTCCACCCCGTGTGGCTTCCAGCTACTTCCCCATTAACTCGATCATGACGGCCTTCTGCGCGTGCAGGCGGTTCTCTGCCTGGTCGAACACGGCCGAACGCGGACCGTCGATGACCGAGTCCGTTATCTCCTCACCACGGTGGGCGGGGAGGCAGTGGAGGACGATGGCGTCCTCGCGCGCGTGGGACATGAGCGCGTCGTTGACCTGGTAGGGCTGGAACTTCGTCCGCCGCTCCCCCGCCTCCGCCTCCTGCCCCATGCTGGTCCAGACGTCCGTGTAGACAACGTCGGCTCCCTCGACGGCCTCGACGGGACTCGTGAGCACACGCACGTTGGCGCCCCTCGCCCTCGCCGCCGCGAGCAGCGGTGCGTCCGGTTCGTAGCCGGAAGGGCCCGCTATTCTCAGCTCGAAGTGCAGGTTGCCCGCCGCGTTCACCCACGAGTTCGCCACGTTGTTCCCGTCACCCACGTAGGCGACCACCATTTCGTCAAGCCTCTTGCCGCGCTCGGCGCACGTCT
>CAZLTC010000017.1:0-44237 GCA_964562405.1 uncultured bacterium
CGGGCTTGCGAGCTCGGGCGTCTTCGTGATCCCGGCCAGGAGGCTTCTGGCGCCACCGATCAGACCGGTGACGAGGTTCGCCGCGCGTGAAGCGGCGCCGCTCTCGACAAGGATGGCACGGATGCCGAGCCCGGCCGACAGGAGCCCCACGGGAACTCCGACCCACACGGCGGCCCTCTCGAGAAGGCCCGCGGAACCGGCCCTGCGCACCACCTCTGCCACGACGGCGTCAGGCAGCGCCGCCGGCGCCCGGACGAGCGGGTCGGACGCGAGAACTTCATCGATCGCCCGGAGCGCCTCGAACTCGGCCGCGCAGGACGCGCACGAGAACAGGTGGGCGCGCAGCGCCACCGAGCGCTCGGCGGGAAGGAGCCCGTCGAGTTCGTCCTGCATGAGGTCCCTGGCCGTATCGCAGTTCATGGTCCACTCCTCGGGGTCAGGCGTCACGACCACCCGGGCCTGCCCGCCACTAAGACCCCTGGAGGCGCCGTCGGGTTTCGCGGTCCTTCACTACAGGAGCTTCTTGGCCACGGTGACGTTTCCGGACCTGTCGATGGCCCTGACGGCCAGCACTTGCCCGGGGTCGCCGTCACCGGGCTCGACCTCGGCCGTGAACGCCTCCAGCCGCGAGTCGAAGCCGCCATCGGCTGGCCGCGCCTCCACCCACTCCCCGTAGTCGACCGCAACCTCGATCCTGGTGATCTGTGACCACTCGTCCGCTGCCTCGCCGGACACGACGAAGGATCCGTCCCGCTCCGAAACATCGAGGCTCTTGAACTCGGGCGGGCTGTTGTCGACGATGAACGGTCCGCTCTCCCCCGCACCGGTCTTTCCCGGTCCGGGAAGATTGCCTTTGCGGTCACTCGCCACGACGCGCAGCCGGTACCTGCCGTCCGGCATCGACATCGAGTCCCAGGTGTGAACCGTGCGATCGATACGCTCGGCCACGGGTTTCCACTCGGTCTCGTCATCGGACCGCATCAGGATGTCGAACTCCAGCGGGTCGCCGTTGGGATCGACGGCGCTCCACTCGACGGTGCGGATGCCCCTCATGATCTCAGGGACGTCGCCCACGGAACCGCCGTGGGACGGCATCGAGTAGTTGATCTCGACACCGCTCGGAAGCGTCTGGCTCGCCGAACCGGGCCCCCCGTCGTTGGTCTTCACGTCGCCCGGCTCATAGACGGTGACGGACATGACCCGGGGCGGCAGGTTCTCTCTTACGAAGGCGACCTCGACTCCTCTGAGAACGGGCGAGGCGGCCCTCCCCGACGTCAGCTCAGCCTTCCACTGCAGCCGCCTCCCTGGGGGACTCTGGACGGCCCCCTCCCCGTCACCCTCGACCTCGTCCCAGTCGCTCCACGTGCCGTCCGGCATGTCCGTGTTGCCCGACCTCGTGAGGAGGCGCAGGGACGCGCCCGATGGGACCTCAGCGATCCAGGTCAGCTCACCCCAGGTCGCGGCGGCGCGCGCGTCGAACACCTCAGACTCGTACTCACCCGATCCGGGCTCGCGCTCTCGCGCCAGGTAGACGGCGGCCGACAGGCCGCTCGACACGACGGCTCCGTCTCCCGCGGACCGCACCGACAGGACCTCGTCATCATCGAGTTCGGCGACGATGTCCGAGCCCCCTAACGCCCCAAGCCGGTGCACGCGCCCGTTGAGACCGGTGCCGACCCAGACCTCTCCTCCGACGCCCCGGCCGAGGGCCGTTATCGGGGCATCGTCTGAGTACCAGACCTCCACGGCGCCGCCGGCTTCGGTCAGTGCGTAGACGGACCCCTCGCCGAACCCCTCGCCGAACTCGTCCGTGGGCGCCAGGACCTGTTCGAACGACACCGTCGTTCCGGCGAACAGGATGCGCCCTTCGGCGTCCGAGGCTATGCCGGGGATCTCCTCGTAATGGGAGTCGAACAGCACGCGCTCGTTCCTGCCGGGCGTGACGTCCACGACCACGCCGTCCGGCGATGTACCGACGAGGACCCGGTCGTCTATCACGGCGACCGCCGTAACACTGGCGTCGGACGAGCGGTGGATCTCGCGCCCCTCACCGTCGTCCTCCACGAGGAAGACCCTAGCGGAGTCGCCCGTGCCCACGACGAGCCCATGGCCAGGCCAGTAGGCCATACTCCAGACGTACCCCTGTCCGGTATCGAAGAAGACCTCGGGCTCTCCGTCGTCGGCGACCCTGTGTACGACGCCGCCCGGCGCCGTCCCGAAGAAGACGTCACCGTCCGGTGAGACGGCGATCGCCGGATAGTCGCTGGTCTCGTCCGCCGCCATCACGACCCACTTCTTCCCGTCCAGCTTCTGAAGGCGGCCCGGCGTACCCGAGACCGCGTAGAGCGTGCCGTCCGGACCGGCCGCGGCGCCCCACACATATTGGGCGTCCTCGATGGCGTGGCGCTCGAAGCCGGGCGACACGACGATCGACCCGTCCTGGAGCACTGACGTTCCGTGCGGCTTGCCGGCGCGCATCGTCGAGTACGAATCGACCGACCAGAAGGAGGTAGGCGCCGCGAGCGCCCCTCCGGCAGCGAGAACGAGTATGAGCGCCGACGAACAGAGCGCCTTCGACCTCGAGACACTGGACATCATCCCTCCATCTGGATGCGCCACGCGGGCGCGCGGTGCGGACGGTCGCGTGAGACCCTCCGCGCTATTGGTCGGCCCGGGCGAAGATCTGGAACTCCTGGAAGCCGCGGACCTCGCGGTCCACCGCGAAGGAGCCCTCGGCCAGGACCGAGAGACTCGCGGGAACGACGCTGCCGCTCTCGGAAGAGGCCCCCATCACGAGGGCGGCCCTTCCCGGCACGTGCTTGAGCTCGCGGCCGGAAAGCGAGAGGCCCGGACGCTCGGTGAGCAGCTGTGCCACCACGACGTTCCCAGGCCTGGACTTCTCGATCAGGTCCCGCAGCTGCTCCCAGCTTCGGGGCCGCAGGCCGGCGCCCAGTCGCTCGGCGTCCCACTCGTGGAACTCGGACGCACCTCCGACTCGGACGATCATGGGCCCGTCGGGCACGTCCCCGGGCAGAGTCAGTGAAACGTCCTGAACGCGCTCGCCGCTCTGCCAATCGCGGAGGGTGATCCTCAGAACGACCGTGTCGCCGGGGGCGTAGACCGCCTTTCCAGCGGCAACGTTCTCGATGGTCGATATGAACTCGCCTTCCATGATGTCGACGTCGAGCGAGGCGCTCGTCACGTCCACGTCCTCGAAGGAACTGTCCATGATGACGTCCATGAGGGCGGCCAGCTCACCCGCGACTCGCATCGATGGCTCGGAGGTCTGGAACACGGCGTGATACGATACGGGCCCCTTCGGCGTCTCGACCGTCGCCCGGAGGTCGACCGACGCCCTTCCGCTCGTGAGCGCCGCTTCGGACACGGCCCCTGCCGCGGCCAGTCCCGCGAAAAAAGAGGAGAACGGACGCGTGCGCGTGACGTCGAAGTCGTAGCCCGCAGTCGGGCCGCCGTCGGTGCGCACCGCCACGGACAGAGGGATGGTCGCGGGGGCGGCGCCGAGCAGGCCTCCCACCGCCCGCCGTCTGTCGGAGCGGACCGTGCCGACGACCCCGGTACTCGACGCGAACTTGAAGGAGATAGATGTCATGGGCATGACGGCGTGGACGTAGGCGCCGACCATCGGCATCTCTACTGGTCCAGCCTCGAAGACGGGATGCCCAAAGGCGACCACGCGGTCGCCGTCTCTGTACGTGAGAGTGCCGATGGCCGTCCAGCTCATGTCGCCGCCGACGAACTGCACGCCGACCGCCGAGCCGGGAACGAGGTCAGCCGCGTCCTCCGTGGACCCGCTCGATGCTCCGCGGACGGGCGTGAAGCCGCTCCCCTGCAGGACGTCTCCGGCCTTCCGCAGGAGCGCGTCGCTGCCGCCGGACACGACGAGCGGAAGCGACATCTGTATCATTTCCCCGCCGGCGTAGACTCCGAACGCGGAGCCGGCCGCACCCGCGGGCTCGGTCGTTTCCACGCCGGCCAGTCTGGATATCCCATCCAGCCTGCATGACGCGCGCTCCGCCGGCGGGAGCAGCGAGAGGCCCATGGCGCCGCCGGAGCGTCGCGGCGGTGCCGCGCCCTCGCTCTCGAGCGCCGGGAGCATCTCCCCGATCGGAGTGATCCCGGCTATGGGCTCCTTGCTGAAAGACCACGTGGATGAGATGGCACCGATCAGCCTGCCGTCCCGATAGACGGGGCTCCCGCTCATGCCCTGCAGTATCCCGGCCTCGTCCAGCACACCCCCGTGGGCGCGTCCGATGATCAGGTCGCTGGCGGGAGCCGTCCCACGGACGACGCCCAGGATCTCTACTTCGAACTCCTCGACCGCCGTCCCCGAGAATACCGACCTTCCCACGCACATGTCACCCGGGTGGATATCATCGACCGGCACGAACGCGCCGTCGCCCGCGCGGCACAGCGGGGACGACAGTAGGACACAGAGCGCCGTCGTCAAGAGTCTCAGCTGCATCGAGTTCCTCCAGGGGTCACTACGGGACGGCGGGACGGCTCCCGCCCCACCGCGGATAGTCTCCGACATGACGAAGGACGTGTCAAGGGCGCGGGAGAACGGCCGTCTGGGAGAGAACGTCCTTCAGTCGAAAGCGGATGCGCTGGTCGACGAGGAAGTCCACGGCCACCCCATCTGCCCTGTGGGGCTCGAAACGCCACTGCAGGATGGCGCGCTTTGCCGCTATCTCCATGCGGTCGTCCACCTCAGAGGACAGCAGCCACGCCCGAACTACGCGCCCCCTGCTGGTGACGTGAAGCCTGAAGGTCACCACTCCCTCTTTGCCGGCGGCTATCGACAGCGGCGGATAGGCCGGCCTCACGAACTTCACGAGCACGACGTCACGGCTCATCGGCTGCGGCAGCGAGCGTTCGAGAAGATGAAGCAATTCCTCCCCGAAGTCCTGCTCGTAGTCGCCGGTGTCGGGCTCGACGACGTCGTCGACCGGCGTCACCTCGGAGACAAGCCGCGTGTCCATGATCTCGAAGTAGCGTTCGGCCCCTGCGCCTCTGGCTGCCTGCGCCTCGGACTCGTAGCTGCCCGGCTCCCTTATGACGGATATCTCCGGGAGGAGCCGGAGCGGGCCCTCGTACCCGATGTGCCGGACCAGAGGAATCCTCTGTCTCAGCGGAGTGAACGCGGGTATGAGCGCCAGGTGCGCGACGACCGCCGCCGTTATGGCCCACCTCATGCGGACGACGTACGTACGGTCTCGGAAGCGTCGGTATCCGGTTACGTAGGGACTAGACACGGCCATGTGGAGACTCGCTCCCGTCCGGCCCTGCTGGCCGGTTCGCGGGGGGCCTCAGCGGTTCCGTCACTAGGTTAGACACCTGAGGACGCGGTGGGGATGCAGGGATTGCCGGTCCGTTCGTCGAACGCGTAGCCCTTCGGGACGACCACTATCCCGCCTTCGGTGATCGTGAAGCGCTTGGCGTCCTCCTCGGGATCGTATCCGATCTGTGTTCGTGGGGGGATCTTCACACCCTTGTCGACGATGACCCTGCGGAGCTTCGCGTAACGGCCGACGTCGACGTCCTCCATCAGGATGCACTCGAAGGCGTAGCTGTAGCTGTTCGTTCGCACGCACGGGGACAGGACGCATCGCTGTATCCGTCCACCGGAGATGATGCAGCCGGTCGAGACGATGGAGTCGACCGCAATGCCCATCCTGCCTCCCTCGCGCGCGTCCGAATAGAGGAACTTGGCGGGGGGATACTGCCCCTGGTGCGTGTGAATGCTCCAATCGTCGTCGTAGAGATTCAGCTCAGGCGTCGTGTCGAGCAGATCCATATTGGCGGCCCAGTAGGCGTCCAGCGTACCGACGTCCCGCCAGTAGCCCGGACCGTCACCCCCGAACACGTACGCTCTGACGTCCTCGTTCCCGGAGACCATGTCCGGGAGCAGGTGCGAGCCGAAATCGAACCTCTCCTGTGAAGCGGCCTCGCGCAGGCGGTCAACCAGGGCATCCGTGTTGAACACGTATATGCCCATCGAGGCCAACACCTTGTCCGGGTCGTCCGGCAACGTCCTGGGCGACTCGGGCTTCTCCTGGAAGCCGGTCACGCGGAGCCCCGAGTCGGCCTCCACAATGCCGAGGCCCGAGGCGCACGAGACGTCCCTCTCCTGCACGCAGACGGTCACCGCGCTGCCGCTGGCGGCGTGGTAGCGCAGCAGGCCGCCGTAGTCCATCGTGTAGACGTGGTCGCCGGACAGGATGAGCACGTATCGGGGCCTGGGCTTGAGCTGATCGAGCAGGTAGACGTTCTGCCAGATGGCGTCGGCCGTCCCCCGGTACCAGTTATCCCCCAGCCGCTGCTGCGCAGGAACGGTCTCGATGAACTCGCCGAGACCGGAACTCAGGAAACCCCATCCCTCCCTAAGGTGGCGGGAGAGAGAGATCGACTTGTACTGGGTCAGCACGAAGATGCGCCTGAGCCCTGAATTGATGGCGTTCGAAAGGCTGAAGTCGACGATGCGGTATATGCCGCCGAACGGGACCGCCGGCTTTGCGCGGTCGCGCGTGAGCGGCCGGAGACGCTCGCCTTTTCCGCCCGCCAACAACATCACAACGGCTTCCGAATTCATGGACACCTGAGTCATGCCTCCGCCAGGCCGGTGGGCTATTCGTACCGAACCATGTCGCCCGCGGCGAAGCCCGACCCACTGACCGCGGCGCAGATCGAGTACTTCTCCTTTATGTCCGACGCGGCGACCCTGCCGACGAGTTCCTCCTCGGCACCGAGCGACAGACCGGTGACCGGGTCGATGAGTTCCTCGCCCATGCGATACACGTTGAACTCCATGCCGGGCGTGACGCCCACGTCCTGCCCCGCGTTGAGGTAGATCTTGCCCGGGTCGGCCTTGACGACGCGACCGGTCCACGGCACGTCGTCCAGCGTGTCGGTTACCTTCTCCACGAGGTCATCGATCGCCTCGCGGGTCGCCTTGCCGACGAGCGTCTGGTCGAACTTGCCCTCGTGGCCGAAGGAGAAGTCCTCGGTCGAGAGCTTGAGTCCCATCTGGCTCTTCTCGTCGCTGGCCGTGTCTGCGAGTATGATCTCGCCCGTGGTCGTGTCTATCATCCTTACGTCGATAGACACGCGAGCGGTCGTCTTGGAGATGCCTCCGCCTATGCCGGCGATGCCGCCGCCCGTGTCAGAGGCCATGTATCCGAACTCGGAGACGCTTCCGTAGACTATGGCCGTCACGCCCAGCAGCTTGCCGAGCGCCGGGGCGGTCTGCTCCGTGACTCTTCCGGACTGACCGAAATCCTGCTCCTTGATGACCTTCTGCAGCTGCTCCCGCTCCATCACGCGGAACTTCCCGGACTGCACGAGCGCCGTCACCAGCATGTCGGACATTCCCTGACCCGGGTCCGGGCCCGTCCAGTGCCAGCGGCTGTGGTCGGTCTTGTCCTCGAAGTCCACGACGGCGATCATCTTCTTGAGCCCCTTCGGCGCGTCATCGCCGGCCGCGAGGACGATCGGTGCCGCAACCGAGAGCACAAGCGCGACGACGGCGAGAACAAGCAGTGATCTTCCGAATCTGATCATGACAACCTCCTCAGGTGGTCGCACCTCTCGATTATGAGGGACGACTCAGGGGTCGGCCGCCGCCGTCGCGGCTGCCGTTGTATTGCTGACTGGTCCGCACACCGAATCTCACTCCTCTATATGACGCCCCGGAGCACCTGTCAAGCGGGACATTTCCATCGAGCTTTTTTTGGTTGACATTCAAGCATATGTGTCCGAAGAATACCGTCGGAAGCTTGGTCATTAGAAACTGCGGCTGCGCTGAGCGGGCTGAAGGGTCCGCCGGCCGGACTGGAGGTCCTGATATGCGACGCATAGTGATACCAGTGGTAGCGTTCGCGGTCGTGCTCCTGGCGTCAGGTATGGCCTCGGGAAGGTCGTTCCAGGACGCCGCGAACCGCGCGGTCCGTTTCGAGTTCGCGCGGCAAGGGACGAGTCAGGTAGTGTGGCAGGACGACACCGAGAGCGGCACGAACGGCTGGACCCATGGCGACTTCACTGCCACGGCCGTCCCCCACTTCCACGTCGACACGTACATGGCATTCTCGGGCAGCTCCTGGTGGTGCGGCAGCTTCGCCTACGATGCTGACGGCGGCTACGGCAACAACTGGGACGACCGCCTGGACATCCCCTCCACCGATTGGACCAGCTATACGTATCCGATAATCAGTTTCGAATACAGGTGCGACAGCGAGGACGGCTACGATTTCACCTTTGCCCAAGCGGAGAGCTCAGGGGGCTGGGTCAACCTGAACCGCGGGTACACCGGAACCGACGCCTGGTCGTCGGCCGGCTACTACCTGGGGAACAAGGACAACCCCGCCGTCTGCCGCTTCAGGTTCATGTCTGACCTGGCCTACTCGGACGCTGACGGGGACTACCTGTCTGTCGGCGGGGCCTTCGCCTGCGACGACATAAGGATATACGACCTGACGACGATGACAGACCTGTTCCTGGACGACGTGGAGGGCGGCGGTCTGTGCACGCCGAGCCTCCCACCTACGGCCGGCGACTTCTGGCACATCGCGACCAACGACTGCCAGGCCTTCACGCCCAGCCACTGCTGGGCCATCGCCAGCCCCGGAACGACGTACGTTCAGCCGAACCTCCTGAACTGGCTGCAGACGCCGGTCGTGGACATCTCGCCCTACACCAGGGCGGAGTCCTGCACGCTCTTCACGGTCATGCAGACCTGGGTACCTGGAGCGTCCGGCGCCGGCTGGACTGAGGAGATCACGACCGATGGCGGGAGCACGTGGCACCTCACGGGCGCCTGGTACGGCGACCAGTGCATCGGAAACAGCTGGGGTCCGTGTGATCACGGGCTGTACGCCATAAGCCTGACTCCCTTCCTGCCGGGCACCGAGCACGTCGCCGTGAGATGGACGATGCAGACGACGTCGGACGGTTGCTCGGCCGATCCGCTGTGCGCCTACGACAGCGCTGGCCTCACGATTGACGACACCTGGTTCCAGGTCACGTGGGACACCCCCGTTGAGACTACGAGCTGGGGTAGGATCAAGTCGCTCTACAGGTAGGACAACGGGCCCGCCGGACCCACCCGCGCAGCGCCGAGATGCGGCGCCTGCGCGAGACAGCAGGAAGCGAAGCGCCGGGGGCGCCGCGGCTCACCCGCCGGAGATGCCGGCAGAAGGGTGGGGCGCCGCGCCCCCGCTCTCTTGTGGGGCCCCGTTCAGCCCGCGCGTGCTCGCCCCCCTCGGAGGCCCGCATTTCCTTGACTACAGCCCGGATTTGCGCTAAAATATGATGAATACAGGCATTACGTCGAAATCCGAGCGACCCAAGGAGGTTGCAGATGGGGTTCTCCCGGCAGCGGATCCACACGCTCACGACCGTGGTGGCCGTTATGGTTGCCGTACCGGTGACCGCGCAGTCAGCATCCATTGAACACACATTCGTCTGGAGCGAGTCGCAGCTCTCGATCCGCTCAGTCGACGGAAGCGACGTCGTGAGCCTGGCTGGGGCTCTCGAGACTCTGGAGGAAGGACGACCTGAGCTTCCACTCGTCGTGGCCACGTTCGCACTGCCGGAGGGCATGGAGGCCGTGAGCGTGGAGGTCACCTCGGATCGAGTCAGGACGATCGAGGGAGACTACCACGTCAGGTGTGTGCAGCCGCAGGTTCCGCTGTCATACACGGGTCCGGCACCGGTCGTGCCGCGTGACGCGGCGATCTACTCCTCGCACACGCCCTACCCGTCCGAGGTCGTGTCGCTCGTGGGCAACGGCAACATGGGCGGCCAGAGGGTCGCGACGGTGGCCGTTCACCCGGTTCGGTACGCACCGGCCCAGGGACGCCTCGAGTTCCACGAGGAGATCAGCATCGCCCTTACACTGGCGCCGGCCGGCGCCGAGGTTCGCGCGCCGCGAACCATGTCGGAGAGGTCGCGGGCCACAAGGCTGGCAAGGGTGCGCGGGAGCGTCGCGAACCCGTCAGCCGCATCGATTCCGGAGTCCGTGCTCCGATCGAGAGACGGCACGGCCGACTACCTGATCATCACGGACGCGTCGTACGTCTCCCTGTTCCAGCCGCTCGCCGACTGGAAGAGCGCCAAGGGCGTTCCAGCCGAGATCGTAACGACCAGCTGGGTCTACTCGAGCTACTCGGGCGTCGACAACCAGCAGAAGATCCGCAACTGCATCATCGACTACTACCAGAATCACGGCACGACCTGGGTGCTCCTGGGAGGCGACACGAACATCGTGCCGGACAGGATCGCGTTCGCCAAGAGCGGCGACTCCGGCGACGACCTCCGGTGCGACCTCTACTACGCCGACCTTGACGGCAGCTGGAACGACGACGGCGACGACACGTGGGGTGAGGTCCATCAGGACAACATCGACATGTACGCCGACGTCTTCGTGGGGAGGGCGCCGGTCAATACGGCCGCCGAGGTGACGGGGTTCGTGAACAGAGTGCTGACATACGAGGGTGCGCCAGCAGGAGACCCGTTGCCCACCGATTATCAGCTCGACATGCTGTTCATGGCCGAGGTTCTGTGGGACTCGCCGTGGACGGACCACGCCATCTGCAAGAACATGATCGACGACGACGACGTGCCCGCGAGGTTCGACCCGATAACGAAGCTCTACCAGACGAACGGGCTGCTCACCAAGAGCAACGTGGTCGCCAGCCTCAACGAAGGCCAGAACATCGTCAACCACAACGGGCACAGCAACTGGAACGTGATGAGCATAGGCTCGTCGAGCCTCTACCGCTCCGACTTCGACAACCTGACGAACGGAACGCGCTACGGCATCATGTACTCGATCGGCTGCTGGGCCGCGGCCATCGACTACGACTGCATGGCCGAGCACTGGGTCAACGCCCCCAACGGCGGAGGCGTGGCCTTCGTGGGCAACACGAGATACGGGTGGGGCTCTCCCGGCAACCCGGGATACGGGACCTCCGACCTGTTCGACAGGGAGTTTTTCAACCAGCTCTTCAATGAAGGCAACGAGCAGATCGGCGTGACGACCGCCGCGCACCGCGACGCCTTCGTGGCCACCGCGATGACCAGCGAGTATCACCGTTTCTGCCTCTACGAACTGGTTCTGCTCGGGGACCCAGAGATGCGCATCTGGACCGACACGCCCGACATCGCGGCCGACGTGGCGCACCCCATGTCGCTGCCGCTCGGCAGTCACCCCTTCGTCGCCACCGTGGCGGTCGAGGGCGAGCCCATCGAGGGAGCTCTCGTGCTGCTCTCGAACGGCGAGGTCTACGAGTCGGCGACGACCGACGCCGGAGGCGTGGCTGTGCTGAACCCGTCGCCGTCCACCGAGTCGGACATCACGCTGACCGTGACCGGCCCGGGAATGTCGCCGTATCAGGACGAGCTTCAGGTCATCGACCAGTCGCCCGACACCAACGCGCCGGCGGAGGTGGCCTCGCTGACGGTCGCCGACCCGTTCGACACCGGCTCCGTGATAGAACTGGATTGGAGCGGCTACGTGCCGCCTTCGGATTTCGCCTGTTTCAGGATCTACAGGGAGACCTCAGCGTTCGACGATATCTCCACGCTCACGCCCGTGACCGCGGGCATCATCGACCCGGGGCAAACCTCATGGAGCGACACGTCGGTCGCGGATGGTGATGCTTACTACTACGCCGTCACTGCAATGGACCTGGCCGGCAACGAGACATCCGAGATCAGCGGCAGGGGCCCCATAGCAGCCAGCAACAACGCGCGGATCCTGCTGTGGGATTCTGACGACGGCGACCTTCCTTTCGACGGCGTCAACGACGACTTCACGACGTCCGACGGGAGCGAGACCCCGTGGACAAAGGCGCTCGATTCGCTGGGCGAGCTATACACGCTCGCCACCGAGCTTCCGGAGGATTTGTCGCCGTTCGACCTCATCGTGTACCTGGGCGGCATCGTGAACTTCGGCGAGGGCGTGCTGAACGTCCGCATGACCGACGACGAGGCGCTGGCGCTCACCGACTTCGTGGATGCCGGAGGCAGCCTGTACGTGGAGGAGCCCAACTTCGGAACCACCTACGACAGCAACGGATCGGTCGCCACGATAGAGCTGTGGAACCGCTTCCATGCGACACACTCAGCCGGCCAGGCAAGGATCACAGGCAATGTGCAAACGCTCTCGGGCAGCGGAGGCGCGCTGATGAGCGGCATGTCGTTCACATACGACTACCAGTCCTGGTCCGACCAGTTCGTCAACGAGGTATCTCCCGACGGGACGTCCGGTACCTCTCTCGTCTGGCTCGACCAAGGTGCCCAGGGACGGGGAAGCCGCTACTTCGACGGGTCGACCGGATCGCATCTGTACATGGTCCCGGTCCTGCTCGGAGGTATGACCGACAGTGCGTATCCCTCAACGCGCGCGGAGCACGTCTCGAGGGTGTTGGACGACGTGAACCTGCTCGGGACGAGCGGAATCGACGGGACGGTCGCCGGCGCAGCCAACAGGCTGAATCAGAACGCCCCCAACCCGTTCAATCCGAAGACGTCGATCCGCTTCACGGTGGGTGCCGAGGCCGCCGAGGTGAGTCTTGCTGTCTATGACGTCGCCGGCAGACTCGTCGCGCGGTTGTTGGAAGGGCAGCCCGGCGCAGGTGAGCATGTGGTCACCTGGAACGGCCGCGACGACGCGGGGCGGCAAGTCGCCTCCGGCATCTACTTCGCGAGGCTCTCGGTTAACGCCTGGAGCGACTCCAGGAAGATGGTGCTCCTGAAATAGCGACGGCCGCATCCTCACCCGTTTTTCCGCGCTGGCCACTCTGTGGGCGTCGGGAGTCGGAAGCTCCTTGACGCCCACAGAACATTATGCTAGAATTCACACATCATCAAGTAGACGCATGCTTTCGGCCTCGCCTCCCGCGAGGCCGGGGAGACTAGCTCACCGCGAACTGCTACCACGTGGTCAGATGCAGCGAGGGCCGACCGACGTTCGGCGTCGGCGCCCTGTGCCGTCGGAGCACTACCACTCCCGGCGCTGCGGTGCGCGTTCATGAGCGGCCGTAATGCACCGGGATCGGGCCTCCGCGGGAGCGCTGCGGTCCCGTTTTGCATACTGGTATCCCCCGAGCGATCCGGAAGAAGGAGGAGTCGACGATGACGACAAGGTGGCTCAGCTGTCTCTTTGTCCTTCTGGCAGTTGCGGCAGCGGCGGTACCTGCCGGCGCCCGGGGGCCCGCGCGTGAGGTCGCGTACGAATCGTCCAGGGTGGAGCTTCTCGATGCCGGTCAGTACACCGCATGCCGCATCCCGGGGCTAAGAGCCGTGTCCGACCCGGGAGCCCCCTCGCTCCCCTACCAGATTCTCCACTTCGTGATCCCGGCGGACTCGCGCGTCGAGGACGTCGTGGCGGAGTACGACGAGATCACGATGCCTGGGACTCACCGTGTGCTTCCCGCGCAGAAGGAGGTACCGACGGGAGAGGCCCCGATCTGGACTGAGCCCGACGCCGGCATCTACGGGAGCGATGCGCCGTATCCGGCGGAACGCGTCGTCTACCTCGGAGACGGCTACCTCGGCGGCTACAGGATAGCCAGTGTCGCGGTCTACCCGCTCCAGTACACACCGACGAGCGGCAGGCTCTCTCTCGCCACCGACGTGTCGGTCCGGCTGGTGCTTGGGCCGGGCGCCGACCGCGCGCATCCGCGCGCGAGGATGACCGCGGAATCGGCCGAGATATACCGCCGCCTCGTCGAGGGTCTGGTGGAGAATCCGGAGGACGTCACGAGGGTCGGAGGCTCCTCGGTCGACGTGGTCGATCAGGTGAGCGTGGACGGCTTCTCGCCGCGCTACTCCCCCTCACTCGAGGGGAGCCCGGTCGAGTACGTGATCATCACCAACGACGAGCTGTCGCCGTATTTCCAGGAACTCGCCGACTGGAAGACCAAGAAGGGCGTGCCGGCCGTCGTGCGGACGGTCGACTGGATCAACTCCAACTACCCCGGGGGATGCGACGACGCTGAGCGGATCAGGCTGTTCATCCAGGACGCCTACACGTCGTGGGGCACCGCCTTCGTGCTCTTGGGAGGCGACACGGATGTGGTGCCGCCCAGGTTCGGATGGTCCGACTACTACGGCGGCTGGGACGTGACGACGGACCTGTACTACGGCGACCTGGACGGTAACTGGAACGACGACGGAGACGACCTCTTCGGCGAGGGCTACGCGGGCTACCAGGACAGGGGTGACAGTCTGGACCTCTACGCGGACGTGTTCGTAGGCCGCGCTCCTGCCACGACGCCTCTGGAGGCCGCGACGTTCGTCGACAAGGTCATGACGTACGAGAAGAGCCCGAACGCGGCGTTCGCCGAGAGGAATCTGCATCTCGCCGAAGTCCTCTTTCCCTACGACTGGGAGCCGGGGCAGGTCATAAGTTCCGACGGCGCGGGAGACGTGGTGGAGCCTTCCCTCGCATACTCGCCGATACGCAGCTGCCTGCTCTACCAGAACTACACGTCCTTCCCCGGGTCCTACCAGCTCGGGAGGGAGGCGGCGCTCGACTCGCTTGCTCTCGGCTACAACATAACGACCCACGTCGGTCACGGGAACAAGGATATCCTCAGGACCAGCAAGGACCAGTACCTTTATCTGGAGGACGTGAGTTCGCTCACGAACGGGGTCGACCGCGCCGGCTTCATGTGGATGCTCGACTGCACGTCCACGGCAATCGAGTCGGACTGCATCTCGGAGCGCTTCATCAACGACCCGGACGGAGGCGCCTCGGCGCTGTGGGGACCGTCGCGCTTCTGCTTTCCGACGACGGCCAAGGACTACTTCGCGAAGTGGTTCGAGAGGTTCTACACCGAGGGCATAACCAGGACGGGCGTCATATGCGCCGCGAGCAGAAGTCCGTTCGTCGAGATATCGTCCTACGACAACACCGACAGATGGACGCAGATGAGCTACATACTCCTCGGCGACCCGGAGACCCGGCTGCTCACGGGCAGGCCCAAGTCCCTGACCGTTGTGCACAGCGCGACCGTTCCGCTGGGTACGGCGTCGGTCAATGTGACGGTGACCGACCCTGCTGCGGTCGACAGCGCTCTGGTGTGTCTCGCGAAGAGCGGAGAGGTGTACGCGACCGCCTACACGAACGCCTCGGGCCACGCGACCCTGAACGTGACGCCGCAGACGACGGGGCAGATGACTATCACTGTGACCGCGCAGAACCGCTACCCATACGAGGACACGATAGGCATCCTCTCCTCTCCGGGAGCGCACATCACCTATCGCTCGAGCACGGTGGACGATGACGCTACGGGCGTCAGCGACGGCAACGGCAACGGCCGGGCCGAAGCGGGAGAGACAGTGGAGCTCGACGTGACTGTCGGTAACGGGGGCGGAGGCAGCGCCACGGGCGTCACCGCTGAGCTGTCGACGGCCGACGCGTACACCACTCTCGTCGACAGCACTGAGACGCTGGGCACCATAGCCGGCGGAAGCGTGGTCGAATTCACGGACGCGTTCGCGCTGTCGATCGACAACGACTGCCCTAACGACTACGACATACCGCTCACCATCACGTTCACGAGCACGGCGCGTACAACGTGGACGAGCGATCTCACGCTGAGGGTCTCGCGTCCCGAACTCGTGCAGCTCCACAACGATCCGGACGACGGCAACGACGGCGTTCCGTCCGCCGGAGAGACGGTCCACCTGACCATCACCCTGCTGAACGAGGGCAACGGTGACGCGGATGCCGTATCCGGCGTGCTGCGCTACCCGAGCGCCGAGGTCTCCGTGACCGACAGCGTCGATACCTGGGGCGACATACTCGAGGGGGAATCGCTGGACGGCACCGGAGGATTCACGTTCACGGTGAACTCCGCGATCACGGACTACTTTGAGCTCGAGCTTTCCGACGGTGACGGCAAGACATGGACGAGCAGCTTCGACCTGTTCGCCGCGGACGTTCCTGAAACGCTCACGGGATGGGTGAAGGCCACGACCATCTACCTCGCATGGCACCCGGTGGATGCCTCTGACCTCTGGGGCTACAACATCTACCGCAGTGAGACCGAGGGTGGGACCTACACGATGGCGAACGACGGCCTCGTCGAGGGCATAGCGTACTACGAGGACGCGGGGCTAGATGAGAACCAGTTCTACTTCTACAAGGTCACGTCGGTCGACGACTCCGGCAACGAGAGCGCTCAGTCAGAGGTGCTCGCGATCAGCACGAACCCCCCGAGCCAAGGCGGGTGGCCGCTGACAGGCGGCGCGGGCATGCACGGCACTCCGGTCGTGTGCGACGTCGACATGGACGGGCACAACGAGGTGCTGGTGGGCGCGAGCGACGTCTACTGCTGGCGCGACGACGGCGCGGAGTACCAGGACGGCGACGGTGACCCGCGCACGAACGGCATCTACAACGACGACGGCTACGGCGGTTACTGGTCGAGCCTGGCCGTCGGCGAGTTGGACGGAGACGAATACCCCGAGATCGTGGGAGCCGCCTGGGGCGACGTCGGGACTCCGGAGGTCTCCAGCTATGAGATCTTCGCGTGGAACGCCGAGGATTCGAGCATGCTGCCGGGCTGGCCGGTCACAACGAGCAAGCGCTGCTGGTCGACGCCGGCCATGGGCGACCTTGACGGAGACGGGCTCGACGAAGTGGCGATCGGATCGGCCGACGGCTACCTCTACGTCTTCCACGGAGACGGTACGGAGCTCATCGACGGAGACTCCAATCCGTCGACGACCGGCGTGTTCAAGTACCTCGGCACTCAGTACCAGTACGGTTCGCCGGCGATGGCCGACATCGACGGCGACCACGACCTCGAGATCGTAATGGGCTCGCGGTCGGGCAAGGTCGAGTGCCTCAATCCCGATGGCTCTGACGTGCCGGGCTGGCCGTTCCAGACCGGCGGCTACATCATGAGTTCCGTGGCGATAGGAGACGTCGACAACGACGGCGCCCCCGAGATCGTGGCGGTCAGCAACGCCGACTCCATCTGGGTGCTCGATGCCTCCGGCGTCCCGCTCCCCGGCTGGCCCAGGTTTCTCGAGATGAAGACCGTCAGCGACTTCACGCCCTCCCCCGCTCTGGCGGACCTCGACGGCGACGACGACCTCGAGGTGGTGGCGGTCTCGTCAGAGGGCAAGATCAGGGTATGGACATGGGAAGGCTCGCTGCTCCCCGGCTGGCCGAAGACCGTGGAGTCGGAGAACCTGGACTCGCACTCGAGCCCGGTGGTCGGCGACGTAGATGGTGAACCGGGCCTCGAGATCGTGGTGGGCAGCAACAGCGGCAAGCTCTACGCTTTCGACACGAACGGCAACCTGATCCCGGGCTGGCCCATTCAGACGGGCGCGGAGATCTACAGCACCGCGACGCTGGACGACGTGGACCTCGACGGTGACGTGGACGTCCTGCTCGCGGGCATGGATCGCAAACTCTACATCTGGGATTGCTACGGCGACTACGACGACGGGGCGGGGATCGAGTGGAGCACGTTCAAGCACAGCTTCAAGCGCAACGGCTTCTACAACTACGAGGTTCCGGTCGACGTGCCGGAGGGCGAGCTGACGGTCTCACGCTCCCTCGTGCTGGAGCAGAACGTGCCGAATCCCTTCAATCCCGTGACGACCATCGCGTTCTCCGTGCCGGAGGGCGTCGAGAGAGCCACGCTGTCCGTGTACAACCTCGCGGGCGGCCGAGTCGCCAAGCTCATCGACGGGCCGGTATCGGCCGGCAGGCAGAGCATCGTGTGGAACGGCCGGGACGCGTCCGGCAGGCGCGTGGCGTCGGGCGTCTACTTCGTGAGGCTTGAGGCCCCGGGGATGGCGTCGGGTGAACGGAAGATGATCCTGCTGAAGTAGGCCCGCCGCCAACCGTTCAGGTGGACCGCAGACGCTCCGCGACGTGACGAAGCCGGGTGCTCCAAGCACCCGGCTTCCTGGTGTCCGCCTCCGAGCGCGCGTCACGCGCGGGCCATCGCGCCGTCGCCGTAGCGACGCAGCGTCAGCGTCCGTGCCTGCGACTTGGCTCCGCTAGTCCTCGAGCTTGGCCCACCGTTCGTACAGCGAGTCCACGCGGCTCCGGAGATCCCTCTGTTCGTTCACCAGCGTCCTGACCCTGACACCGTCGGCGTAGATGGAGGGGTCGGCCAGGGCGATGTCCAGTTCCTCAAGGCGCGCCTCGACACGCGCGATGTCGTCCTGCACCTGCCTGCGCTCCTCCCGAGACGAGTGCTTGGCCCTGGACCGCTGCTTGCGCTCCTCGGCCTCACGACGCTTCTGTTCCTTCGTCTTGGGACCTCCGCCCCTGTCCCGCGAGGTCTCCGGCGTCTCGACCTCCGGCCTGTCCGCCCTCGCCCGCGCGGCCGCGGCCTGCTCGCGTTCCTTGGTCCACAGGTAGTCGCTGTACGACCCCAGGTGCATCCTGAGCCTGCCGTCCTCGACCTCTAGCACCTTCGTCGCCAGACTGTCCATGAACGAGCGGTCGTGCGATACGAAGCAGATCGTCCCCGAGAAGTGCGCCAGCGCTTCCTCGAGGACCTCACGCGAGGACACGTCGAGGTGATTCGTCGGCTCGTCAAGCAGAAGGAGATTGGCCGGCCTCAGCAGCATCTTGGCGAACGACAGCCGGCTCTTCTCCCCTCCCGAGAGAACCCTCACCCTCTTCTCGACGTCGTCCCCGGAGAACAGGAACGAACCGAGGAGGTTCCGCAGCCTTGGTCGCATGTCGTTCGGAGCCACGGCCTCGAGTTCCCCAAGGATCGTGTTTTCGGGATTGAGGCTGCGCCCCGGGTCCTGCGCGAAGTACTGCACGGTGACGTTGTGCCCGAGCTTGCGCTCTCCACCGTCTATTGGAATGGCTCCCGCGATGATCTTGAGCAGCGTCGACTTGCCCGCTCCGTTCCGCCCCACAAAGGCTACCTTGTCGCCCCGCGACACCTCGAGGTCGATGCCGTCGAAGACGACGTTCGAGTCGTAGGACTGCTTGATGCCCCGCAGCGAGACCGTCACCGCGCCCCCGCGGCCAGGTTGAGGGAAGTGGAACCTTATGTGCTTGTGGTCACGCGGGACCTCCACGAGTTCGATCCGCTCGATCATCTTGAGACGGCTCTTGACCATCGCTGCCTTGGCCTTGTCCGCCCTGAACTTGTCGACGAATCTCTGCAGGTGCGCGACCTTCTGCTCCTGCTGGCGCCTGGTCGCGATCAGTACGTCGCGCCGCTTCTCCCTCTGCTCTATGTAGGCCGAATACCCGCCGTGATAGTCGACGAGCCCCTCGACCCCGAGTTCGCTGATGCGTGACACGACGCGGTTGAGGAACGACCTGTCGTGAGACACGACCACGACGGCGCCGGGGTAGGCGGCCATGTACTCCTCCAGCCAGATGATCGACTCGAGATCGAGGTGGTTGGTCGGCTCGTCCAGCAGGAGCACGGTCGGCTGCTTCAGCAGCAGCTTCGCAAGGGCGATCCTCATCTGCCACCCGCCGCTGAACTCCTCGGTGTGCCTCAGGCGGTCGCCCTCCTCAAACCCGAGTCCCGCCAGCACCTCGGCGATCCTCGTCTCAACCGTGAACCCACCCCTTACGTCGAACTCGTGCTGCGCCTCCGCGTACTCCCTCATTACCCGATCGTGAAGCGGTCCCTCCTCGGGAATATCCGCCATTCTGTGCTCAAGCTCGCGCATCCGGTCCTCGAGCCCGGACAGGGATTGGAACACCGTCATGACCTCGTCAAAAACGGTGCGGCCCGACATCGTCAATTCTTCCTGTGGCAGATAGCCGAATGTCGACCCCTTGGATGCTGATATGCTCCCGGTGTCGGGCGACCTGTCGCCATTGATGAGACGCATGAGGGTGGTCTTGCCGGACCCGTTCGGGCCGACTAGGCCCACGCGGTCCCGGTCGCCTATCTGCCACGAGACGTTCTTGAGGACGGTGTTCCCGCCGAAGGAGACGCTGACGTTGTCTAGCCGGACCATCGGTGGACCTCGGATGTGCCGCGCCCCGTCGCGGGACGCGGCCTGGGCGCGGCCACGCGAGAACGACGCCTCTGTACCGGACGCCGCCTCCGCGCGGCCGCACTAAGTCGAACCGGCCCAACGCGAGCCGGTCTCGAGCCAGCCGCCCGACGGTACCCGGCGGCGTGAACCTGCACCAATAGGATACTATGACACGAGCCCGCCAAACAGCCCAAACCTGAGGGCGCCTGCCGGTGTCAAATGGGCGACACGGGCGCCATCGCCCTCAACGGACGTGTACGCCGCACGGAGGTACCATGAAGAAGCACTTGAAGTGGGCAATCCCGGTCGCAGTCGTGGTCGTAGTGATCGTGGTCGCGCTCGGGTTGAGCGGTCGCGGAGGGGCGGAGAATTCGGGCGACCCGCCGAGCGGCGCGTCCGGGATACTCGGAGGGCGGACGGGGACGTGTGAGACGGGCGACGTGTCGGTCCTGCTGACGGAGGTCGGCCTGATCCAGCCGGAGACAATGGTCCAGGTCAAGTCGAAGGTGAGCGGCAAGATCAGACTCCTCAACGTTGAGGAAGGCGACACCGTTCACAAGGGCGACCTGCTCGCCAGGGTCGAGCCCGACATGGCGCAGGCGCGCACGGTTGCCACGCTCAAGTCCGGGTTCGGCCGCGCCAAGGTCGACATGGAGCGCGCGAGACAGGACTACGAGCGCGACATCGAGCTTCACAAGGCCGGTCACATCTCCGACGAGGAGTTCCAGCTTTCGAAGGACGACTACGACATCGCCAAGATCGAATACCAGTCGGCGCACGAGCAGATGCGACTCGCCGAGGAGGACGGCGTCACGATGGACGCCGACGCGGATTCCGGAGAGCTCCTCGAGATCCTCTCCCCCGCATCGGGATCCGTCATCCTGGTCGAGATCGAGGAGGGCGAGATCGTGACGTCGGGCGCCGTCTCGTACACGAGCGGATCTACGCTCATGACCATAGCCGACCTCACCAAGATGCAGATCAAGGCCGGCGTTAATGAGGTGGACGTGGGCAAGATACGGGACGGTCAGGACGTGAAGATCGACGTCGACGCCTACCCCAACGCCACGTTCCACGGCGCCATCACACACATCGCGCCGGCCGCCCGCGACGAGCAGGGAGTCAAGATCTTCGACGTCGAGATCGACATAACCGACTCCGACGAACGCCTGAGGCCCGGCATGACCGCCAACATAGAGATCCAGGGCGATCATCGTGAGGGCGTGCTTACCGTCCCCGTGGAAGCCGTGTTCAAGAAGGACGGGAAGTACGTCGTCTACGTGGTCGACGAAGCGACGGGCGAGCCTGCTGAGCGCGACGTGACCGTGGGGATCAGCAACATATCGAAGACCGAGATCATAGACGGCCTCTCCGAGGGTGAGACTGTGACGCTCTACGACCCCGACCTCGAGAACACCGAGACGTCGGAAGACGAGCAGCGCCGCGCCCAGATGGCCCGCCGCGGCAGGAGGGGCTAGTATGCTCATATCGACCGAGGCGCTGACGAAGAGCTATGACCTTGGGGAGGTCAAGGTCGACGCTCTCCGTGGAGTCACCTTCGGGATCGAACAGGGCGAATACGTCGCCATAATGGGGCCGTCAGGCTCGGGCAAGTCGACGCTCATGCACATCCTGGGATGCCTCGACACGCCTTCCTCAGGCTCCTACGTGCTCGACGGCAGGGAGGTCAGCGCCCTCAAGGCACGCGAGCTCGCCCGCGTGAGGAACAAGAAGATCGGCTTCGTCTTCCAGAACTTCAACCTGCTCCCACGCGTGGATCTGCTCTCGAACGTCGCCCTGCCCCTCGTCTATCAGGGCTCGATATCACGCGCGGAGCGGTCCTCGAGGTCGGCGGACCTCCTCAAGTCGCTCGGGCTCGAACACAGGCTCCGGCACAAGCCCAACGAGCTGTCCGGAGGAGAGCGACAGCGTGCCGCCATCGCGCGCGCGCTCGTCAATGAGCCAGCGATCGTCCTCGCGGACGAGCCCACCGGCAACCTGGACCAGAAGACGGGCCGCGAGATCATGTCGATACTCGACGAGCTGCACGCCGACGGACGCACGCTTGTCATAGTCACGCACGACGCCAACGTGGCCGACCACGCGCGAAGGACGATCTACATCGAGGACGGACGCGTGGCGCGCGAGCGGCACAACGGAAGGAAGACGCCGGAGGCTGCCGCTTGAACATCCTCGAGAGCATCGAGACCGGGTTCAGGGACATGGCGTCGCACAAGGGGCGAGCCGTGATCACGGTGATCGGCGTCGTGCTGGGCGTCGCATCGGTCGTGGCCGTGCTGGCGCTCATGCGCGGGGGTGAGGAGCAGTCGCTCGCCTTCTGGGAGCAGCTGGGAGGCCTGCGCGAGCTCCGCATCACGAACACGCGCATCGACCCTCTCATGATGACGGCCGCGGAGAAGGCCTCCGAGAAGCTAACCTACCGCGACGCCATCGCGATCGGCGAAGAGTGCCCGGGCGTTTCCTACGTCGACCCGGAGATCACGCGGTTCCTGACGGTCACGTACAAGGACATCACGTACCAGATGAAGGTGCTGGGTACGACCGGGCACTATCCTTACGCTGACGACATGCCGCTTGCAGAGGGCAGGTTCCTCTGCGACAAGGACATCGAGACCTACGCGAACGTCGTCGCGCTGGGTCCCACCTACAAGCAGGACCTGTTCGGAGACGAGGACGCCATAGGCAAGACGATACTGCTGGACGGCGTTCCCTTCGAGGTCATCGGCATCATGGCGAAGAAGGAGTTCTACTTCCAGGGCCAGGGTCCTGGAGGCGACCGCAACGTACTCGAGTGGTTCAACCGGTCCCACTACATTCCCATCACTACGATGATCAAGAGGTTCACCACGGACGACCAGCTGGGTGGCCTCGAGATCGCCGCGACATCGGTCGACCAGGTGCCCACGCTCATGGAAGAGGCCCGGACCGTCCTGAAGCGGAGGCACGGCGTAGAGGACTTCAACATCGACGCCAAGACGGAGCGTATTCAGCAACAGGCCGAACAGATGGTGTTCTTCAACATCGTCTTCTGGGCGATCGCCTTCGTGTCGCTCTTCGTGGGCGGCGTCGTCATAGCGAACATCATGCTTGCGTCGATAACCGAGAGGGTCCGCGAGATCGGAGTCAGGAAGGCCATCGGCGCCGGCGACCGCGACCTCTTCATCCAGTTCCTCGTTGAGGCGGTGGCGGTGACTGCGGCCGGCGGGGCGGCCGGACTGCTCGTCGGCCTGGGAATGGTGGCGGTGATAGACCGGTTCCTGAACATGCCGACAGCGATCACACCGGGCATCCTGGTGATAGCCTTCCTGTGCGCGGTTGGCATCGGCCTCGTCTTCGGTATGTTCCCGGCCGTCAGGGCGGCCAGACTCAGTCCTGTCGAGGCGCTTCGCTACGAGTAGCGGGGCCGCGGGAGACCTCATGAACGTGCTGGAGAGCATAGGCAGCGGGCTTCAGTCCATCTGGTCGCACAAGCTGCGTTCGGCTCTCACGCTGTTCGGCATCGTCGTCGGCGTGGCGTCCGTGGTCGCCATGTTCTCGTTCGTCGGCGGCATCAAGAACAGGATCATGGACGACTTCGACAAGCTTGGCTTCGACAACGTCTTCTTCATCGCGTCGAGGCCACCGGACAACCCGAACAATCTCGCCTCACTCAAGGTTTCGAGAGGCCTGACGCTCGAGGACACGGAGGTCCTGCGCGACGAGGTCGATGGCATCGACTGGCTGTGCCCAACCGTCGCCACCTATGTGGTCGGGCGGGCCGGCAACCAGGCGATGCACTTCGAGCTCTTCGGCGCGACACCGGACGGGTTCCCGATCCTCAAGCTCGAACTCGGCTCCGGGAGGCTGTTGACCTGGACCGACGTGGAGAGGCACTCAAGGGTGGCCGTCCTCGGTCAGATCGCCAAGGAGAACCTGTTCGGCGACAGGAACGCCGTCGGCGAGGAGATGCTCATCGGTAACCAGCGCTTCACCGTTGTCGGCGTGCTCCGCATGAAGGAGTTCAGCCAGATGTTCGGCGGTGACAACGGCCAGAGCGAGAACCACGAACGCGTGTACATCCCTGTCACGACCGGCATCCACTACTTCAAGGGCTCGAAGGACATCGACTACTTCGCAGTCAGGATACGCGACGGCGCCGACATCGCGGCCACCTACGAGCAGATCCACCAGACGCTGCTCCGTGAGCACAGGGGCATCGAGGACTTCCACATCGAGAACGTCGCCCAGCAGATCGCGGAGGCGAAGCAGGGCGTCGAGCAGATCACTCAGACGTGGAACACCATCCTTTCGAGCATAGCCACCGTCGCGCTGCTCGTGGGAGGCATCGGCCTGCTCTCCGTGCTCATCATCTCGGTGAACGAACGCTTGAGGGAGATCGGCATCCGCAAGGCCGTCGGCGCCGAGGACGGCGCGATCTTCCAGCAGTTCCTCATCGAGTCGGTGACCATCAGCGTTGTGGGCGGCCTCGTTGGACTGGCGCTTGGCGCCGGCCTCTGCGAGCTCATCACGTTCGGCGCCGCACAGATGGGACAGAACATGGTGATCCCAGTGTCCGGTAAGGGCGCCATCCTCGGGATGTCATTCGCGGTGGCCGTCGGCTTCCTGTTCGGTCTCTATCCCGCCTTCAAGGCGTCGCGCCTGGACCCGATCGACGCCATATCGCGCTACGCCTAGTTCAACCGGCCGGTCGCGGCGTCAACGGCCTCGCCGGGCGGCTGCCCGCGTGGTAGACTGGGGTCCTTAAGGACGCACACGACGGAGCTGCCAGGGAGGCCACGTGTTCGAGGAGATCACAAACGACTCGACGTCCGGCGCGTCGAGGCTGGCCAGACTGGCGGCCCTCGAGCTGGCCGCGGTGGCGGACTCGCTCAAGGACTCGGACCCAGGGACCTTCTGGGAGGAGTTCGTCTCGGCCTGCTCTCAGCTGGTAGCAGCCAAGAGGGAGATGGCTCCCATTCTGAACCTCGTGGGGGCGGCTCTCTCGGCCGCCGAGAGAGTCGTGCTCTCGGGCAGGGGCGCAGAGGTAGCGGCGCAGGCGGTACGCCTGGAGTGCAGCCGCGTGGCTGACTTCGGCGAGGAGCATCTGAGCGAGCTCGGCTCGCGCGGTGTGGAACTCCTGGATGACGGTGCCGTCGTGGCGACCCTCAGCGACGGCGAGAGCGTGCGCGCCGTCATCCAGGCGGCCGTCGCTGTTGGAACGCGCGTCGAGGCGCTCGTGTCGGAGTCGCGCCCGGGACTCGAGGGCGTGACGCTCGCGAGGCACCTGGCAGGCCTGGGCGTGACGACCCGGCTCGTCACCGACGCGGCACTGCCGGGGATGATCTCGGAAGCATCCATCCTGCTCGTCGGTGCGGACAGCGTGTCCGAGAACGGCCTCGTCAACAAGACCGGCACGTACGCCGCGGCTCTGGCCGCCAGGGACGCCGACGTCCCAACCTACGCGGCCGCGCTCAGGAGCAAGTTCATCCCGGGCGCGCTGCGGGGTGACCCCGGAAGGCCGCGGGACGGCGCCGAGGTGCTTGCCGAGCCTCCTGCCGGATTGACCGTCGTGAACCGCTACTTCGAGACGGTCCCGCTGGCGCTCATCCGAGCAGTGGTAACTGAGGACGGTCCGGTCACGGTTGAGCGCATTCCGGAGATGCTGAGGGAGCGCCCCGTCTCGCCGGCCCTGCTCCAGGTCCTGTTCGCCCACCCAGACACCGCCGAAAAGCAGGCCTGACCCGCGCGATATGTGTGGACAGCCCGCCCCGGAGAGCGATATAATCGAGGTTCTGACGGTTAACCGTCGTTGATCCTCTCGACCGGCGTGCGCGCCTCGAGTTCGCGCCACGAGGGTGAAGGAAGCGACAGCTCGGGGCACTTCCTCCTTTCACACGGAGGTTCTCCAATGCGGACTGGAGCCAACCCCAGGACCGTATCGCCCGACAAGGTCCACGAGACGATCGGGGCGCACATGCTCGCCGACGGGTTCGATGTCGTCCTCGACCTCGAGAAGAGCAAGGGCACGTATCTGTTCGACTCCAGGAGCGGGAAGAGATACCTGGACCTCTTCACCTGCTTCGCCTCCTCGCCCATCGGGTTCAATCATCCCAGAATGCTCGACCCGGAGTTCGTGGCGAAGCTCGGGCGCGTCGCCGTGAACAAGCCGTCTAACTCGGACCTCTACACGGTCGAGATGGCCGAGTTCGTCGACGCCTTCGGTACGTTCGCCGCGCCGCCGGAACTCCCGCACCTCTTCTTCGTAAGCGGGGGCGCCCTGGCGGTCGAGAACGCGCTCAAGACGGCCTTCGACTGGAAGGTCCGGAAGAACATGGAGAAGGGTGTCAACTCCAAGTCGACACACGATCGTCAGCTCAAAGGGACGCAGATCATCCACTTCGAGCAGGCCTTTCACGGTCGCAGCGGCTATACGCTGTCGCTCACGAACACGTTCGACCCCAGGAAGACGCAGTACTTCCCCAAGTTCGACTGGCCCAGGATCCCGAACGCAAAGATCGTGTTCCCACTCGAGGGCGCCAACCTCGACGACGTCAAGGCCAGAGAGAAGAGATCTCTCGATCTCGTCCGGGAGGCGATCCGCGACAACCCGGACGACATCGCCGCCATCATCATAGAGCCGATACAGGGCGAGGGCGGCGACAACCACTTCCGGCCCGAGTTCCTGCAGGGGCTGCGTGCGATCGCCGACGAGAGCGACGTCATGCTCATCTTCGACGAGATCCAGTGTGGAATGGGCATCACCGGTACGATGTGGGCCTTCCAGCAGCTGGGTGTCGTCCCGGACATCGCGGCCTTCGGCAAGAAGTCGCAGGTGTGCGGCATAATGGTCTCCGACCGCGTCCTCGAGGTCGAGGGAAACGTCTTCCAGATCTCGTCAAGGATCAACTCCACGTGGGGCGGCAACCTCATCGACATGGTGCGCTGCCAGCGGTACCTCGAGATCATCGACGAGGAGAATCTCGTTGACAACGCGGCCGCTATGGGAGAGCGTCTCATCAAGGGACTCACGGACACGGCGGCATCGTCCTCGGGTCTTCTGAGCAACGTGAGGGGCAGGGGTCTCATGTGCGCGTTCGACCTGCCCTCGACGGAGGAGCGCGGCGAGTATCTGAAGAGGCTGAAGAGCCGGGGCGTGATGGCACTCCCCTGCGGACCGAAGACGGTTCGCTTCAGGCCGCCGCTCTCGATATCGGCGGACGAGGTCGATGAGGCCGTCGCCGCCATCCGGAAGGCGGTCGGTGCCTGAACCTGCCGCCGGCGGGACGTGGCGAGACCGCTGCCCGAGAGGTTGACCCTACTGTGCTTCGCAACCGCGTGAACGCGACCCGTGGTATCAGGGTCCACATACCGCTCGTCATACTGGGCGTCCTCGCCGTCTGCGGCGGGGACGCCTTTGCGCAGACCGGCCCCGCCGAAACCGGCCTGGCCGATCTGCAGTCGTTGACTCCTCCGGACACCACCGTTGCGGCCCCGATGGCCTGCTGCGTCGAGGCGTCCGATGTTCGGGACGACGGAGGCGGCGCGCTGCACGTCACCTGGGAGCTGGAGGGCGAGCAGGCTGACGTCACTCTGTTCGAGGTCCTGCGATACGGCGCGGGCGAGGAGCCGGCGGTCGTCGGCGCGGCGCTCCGCACCGAGCGCGCCTACACCGACACGGAGGCCGAGATCGGAGTTCTCTACCAGTACTTCGTCCGCACCGTGTCCCCGGCGGGCACCGTGGACTCGTCCCCCTCCGAGGCGGTCAGCTCGAGCGCTCAGTGGTTCGCCGTGGGACGCGCACCGACGTTCCTGATCTCGATCCTGTTCAGCCTGGCTGTCCTGTGGTTCCTCAAGAGAGCCAAGGCAGGCACCGAGCTATTCATAAGGAAGATACCCGGACTCGACGCGGTCGACGAAGCGGTCGGACGCGCCACGGAGATGGGCCGACCCGTCCTGTACATCCCCGGCATCGAGACGGTGAGCGAGGTAGGAACGCTGGCGGCTCTCACCATACTTGGCCACGTGGCCAAGACGGTGGCAGAGCACGGAACGGCGCTCGACGTCCCCTGCGCCGATCCGATCGTCATGACCACCGCGCAGGAGATCGTCAGGCAGTCCTACACCGAGGCCGGGCGGCTGGACAACTACGAGCCGAATCGCGTTGCCTATCTCACGTATGACCAGTTCGGGTACACGGCAGGAGTGGACGGCATGATGGTCAGGGACCGCCCGATGGCCGTCTTCTTGATCGGAACGTTCTACGCCGAGTCCCTGATCATGGCCGAGACCGGCCACTCGATAGGCGCCATACAGATCGCGGGCACCAAGGAGACGTCGCAGCTTCCGTTCTTCGTCGCTGCTTGCGACTATACGCTCATCGGTGAGGAGATCTTCGCCGCGTCGAGCTACCTTTCGAAGGAACCCGTGATGCTCGGCAGCCTGAAGGCTCAGGATCTGGCGAAGATCGTGCTCGTCATCATGATGCTGTTCGCGTTCGTGATGGGAAGCGTGGGATACATAATCGATCCGAGCGGCGGATCACACATGACGAGCGTCTTCGAGGCGATGAGGGCGTGGTTCAACAACTGACCGGAGATTGCCGCCGATGAAGCGAGCGGTGCCGCTGGCGATAACGTTCCTGACGGGATTCTTCCTCGTCGTGTCGTTCTTCATCCCCCACGAGCCGTTCGGGGAGCTGGAGCAGCGGCTGCTGGTTTGGTTCGCCATCGTGTCCGGGTTCACGATGCTCCTGGGCGTCGACAACCTGATCCGGGCACACGTCAGGAAGATAGCCAGACGCCCCAGCGGCTGGGGACACAGCGTGGCGCTCATCTTCGGGCTGCTGATCACAGTGGTCCTTGGTGTCGTGGGCTTCACGAAGTACGGGAGCCCCTTCCACCTCCAGTCCCCGTTCATGTTCATCTACACCTACTCGATCGTGCCGCTCCAGGGCACGATGTTCGCGCTCCTGGCGTTCTTCATCGCCTCGGCGTCCTACCGCGCCTTCCGGGCCAGGAACATGGTGGCCACTCTCCTCCTCGTGTCGGCCGTAATCGTGATGCTGGGGAGGATCCCCATAGGCGCCGCGATCTCGCACTTCTTTCCCGCGGCGCAGGAGTGGATCATGAACTACCCGCAGCTTGCAGCGAAGCGCGGCATCCAGATCGGCGCCGCCCTGGGAGCGGTATCGATGTCGCTTCGCATCATGCTCGGGATTGAGAGGAACTACCTTTCGTAGGCGGTGAGCGGCCCAAGGCCGCGACACGCTCGGCCGTTCGACCGGCCGGGCGGCCCCATTCGGGGGCAGGACGGACGGATTGGCCAAGGCGGGACCGGGCAAGAGCTTCTGGGAGCAGATGGAGACGATCGACAGGAGGATCATCTTCCTGATCCTTCTGATCGTAGTGACCATCCCTCTCATCATCAGCGTCGGCGGCGAGATACCGCCGACGGCGCCCGTCGAGGGCGCATACAGAGCCGTCGCGTCGCTCCAGCCCGGAGATCTCCTCCTGATCTCGATCGACTTCGACGCGACGTCGGCGCCGGAACTCATGCCGATGCTCGAGTCAGTCCTGCGCCAGGCCTTCGAGAAGGACGTCAAGGTCGTGATGCTCGGGCACATCGCCATCGGCCTGCCCCTGGGCCACATGGCGCTCGAGATGGTCGCGGCCGAGTACGACAAGGTCTACGGGGTCGACTACGTGGATCTCGGATACAGGCCGGGGTATATCGCCGTCATGATAGCGATGGGGCGAGAGCTGAGGGACGTGTTCTCGACCGACTACCGCGGAGAGAGCCTCGACGAGATGGAGATCACGAAGGACCTCCACTCGTACGAGGACTTCGAGCTGATGTTCGGGTTCGAGCACGGCGCCGTAATCGACTATTGGGTGCGGTACGCCCAGGCCCGCTTCGGGCAGAGGATGGCTTTCGGGACCACGGCCGTCATGGCCCCGGACGCTTACCCATACCTCCAGTCCGGACAGATAGAGGGGCTCGTCGGTGGGCTCAAGGGCGCGGCCGAGTACGAGACGCTCATCGGCGTCCCGGGCCTGGGCACGCGCGGCATGCCCGCCCAGCAGTGGGCGCATCTTCTGGTCATAGGCTTCATAATCGTAGGGAACCTGGGCTACTTCTTCACGCGAGGGAAGAAGTCCAGAGGCGTGTAGGCGGGTTGGAACGGGAGACTGCTCGATGGGTCCGCTCGGTGTGATGATAGGGACGTGGCTGGCCGGCTTCCTCACGCTGGCCATATTCTCGTTCCTCTACAAGGACAATCCGTTCTACAAGCTCGCCGAGCACCTCTACGTCGGCATCTCCGCCGGATACTGGCTCATCTACGTGGCGTTCTTCGACGTCAAGCCGATGCTCTGGGACACGTTCGTAAGCGAGACCGGCATAGAGAAGTGGATCATTCTCATTCCGGGCGCGCTCGGCGTGATCATGCTCTCCAGGTGGTTCCCCAAGGTGGCGTGGCTGTCGCGTTGGCCGATCGCTTTCACCGTCGGCGTCGGCGCCGGACTCGGTATCACGGCGAACATCCAGGGCTATGTGATCCCCCAGGTGGCCGCCACGATGCTGCCCCTGAGCGGGTTCAACGTCGTGACGCTGAACAACCTCGTCCTGCTCGTCGGCGTGATCACAACGATACTCTACTTCTACTTCTCCAAGCCCCAGAAGGGTCTGTACTCCTGGACGGCCAAGATCGGGGTCGTGTTCATCATGGTGTCGTTCGGGGCGTCGTTCGGCTACACGTTGATGGCTCGTGTCTCCCTTCTGATCGGCCGCCTGTACTTCCTGCTCGCCGACCTGTTCCACATCATCAAGTAGGACACATCGACGACATGAGTTGCTTCGGCTAACCTGCCCATCGGGACAGGTCGACGGCGTTACTCGTGTCAAAGATGACCGGTGGCGAGCCAGCGTCCACCATGCGTATCGCGGTGCGCATCGCCCTGAACCCGTTCGCTAGGAGCATCTCGAGCGCTGACGGGTAGCGCGCCGAGACACCCGTCACGACGCGTGTGATCCCCGACCCGACCGCCGTCCCGAGCATCTGCCTGAGCAGCCGGCGAACGACCGTCCACGAGTCGGCACCGGGCCGCACGGCGAGGACGTGAACGTAGGCCCTGCCGGACGTGTCGCTGACGCGGAAGGGCCTGGTCCTCAGGACCGCGAAACCGTCGACGTCGCCTCCGTCGAGACTGAAGAACGTCTCGCCGAAACCGTGAGCCTCTACGGCCTTGATCTCGGCCGTATGGTCGAGACCCGGCAGTATGTCATCCCCGATCTCCCTCACGCCCGCCGCGAGGCGACGGCGGGCCAGCGGCCCCTGCGAACTCCACGCGCACGTCTCGTCGGGCCCGGCCTGCCCCAGAGCGCCGGCCTGACGCAGAAGCGGGTACTCAAGCATCACCGTGGGACGGTCTACAACAAGCCCGGATTTCACGTACAGCCCTATGTTCGCTCCGCTCTCAGGCATCGTCTCGAGCCCCACAAACGCGGCCCGACTGCGCAGATACTCCATCACGCAGGCGACGAGGGTCTTCCCTATGCCGAGTCCGTGGAACTGCGTCGGGACGCCGAACGTACCGAACCACCCGACGCTCCCCCAGACGCGTGCCAGCACGAACCCCACGATCGCACCCTCGGCCGAGACGGCCACGAGGTTTCCGTCGGGGCACATCGAGGTCGAGTAGCGGAGTTCCTCCAGCGAACGCTCCGGCAGCGGCTCGGGGTCACGCCTGTGGACCCTGTACCAGTCGGTGAAGACGCCGGCCTCGATCTCCGCTACCGCCGCCAGGTCCGCATCACCCATGGCCCGTATCGAGAACTCCATCGCCATCTCCCGCTCCCCCCGCTCTCCTTCCCGGTGCCTCCGGCCGCCGGTCTCAGTCGGTCCCGGCTTCGGTCCCGTGGTCGTGCCCTTCGTCACCGCCGTCGTGAGCGCCGTGACCGGCACCTCCCACTCTTGCCGCGACGTGCGAACCCATTCGCAGGGAAGCGGCCTTGCCGCCCGCGTCCAGCTCGAAGCTCATCGGCAGCAGCCTTGCGAACGCCAGATGATAGCCCACGAAGACCGTGCTCGTCACAGGCGCCGCGGGAATGTCGATCTGGAACCCCTGCTGGTCCAGGCCCACGAGCTTGCCGTCGCGCCACCACAGGCTCATGTCGTCCGACCCGCCGGACGTGTTCCTGACACGAACTCCGGTCATCACGGTCCCCATGTCGTCGACAGGAATGCTCCCCAGCGAGATAGCCGCGGCAGGCGGCGCGCCGGTGGCCTGCGTGAACATCACCATCTCGTTGGTGAGCATGGCCTGAACTCTCTCGGCAAGCCCGGCGTCCCCCAACTCGTCCACGAACGTCTCGGCATCACCAGACACCGCCGCAGCGATGAGCTTGTTGGTCCGCCTGTTGAGGTCGTCGTACGTGTCTGGAGCGGCCTCCGGCAGGAAGATCGCGTTGATGACGTCCTGATCGAAAGTGATGAATCGAAGGAGCGCGCCTTCGCGCTCGATGAGGATCCCGCCCCCGCTCGGAAGCCTGTAGTTGCCGGCGAGCTCTTCGAGCTGCTCCTCCCCGACGTCAATCGGCACCGGCGGAGTGACCACCTCTCCTCCGAACGTCAGCTGCTCGATCTCGCTCCTCACGACCTCGAAGAGCGGCGCGCCGTTGAAATCCCTGTTGCAGAAGAGGATCGTTACAAGGTCCTCGTCGACGAACCATCTGAACTCGGCGCTGGCACCGAGATCGCTCCCGCCGTCGTGCTGCACGAGAGTTCCCCTGGGCGTGTCGAGCACGTCCCACCCGTAGGCGTAGTCGTTCAGGAAGGGCGTCCACAGCTTGCGCTTCTCCGCCTCGTTCAGCACCTTCTCTCCCTTGAGCGCCTCGTACCAGAGGAACATGTCACCGAGGGTTGAGAGGATGCCGCCGTTGCCAACGAGGTTCCAGTACGGATAGGCCTTCTCGAGAGGGGTGCCGTTGTCGGTGTCACCCGCGTACCAGTGCGCGACTGCCGTCGGATCCCAATCCGGCAGTCTGTAGCCCGTGCGCCTCATCCCCGCGGGTCCGAAGATGTGCTCGTGCAGGTAATCCTCGTATGACTGCCCGGACACCACCTCCACCACGGCGGCGAGCAGGCTGTAGCCGGCGTTGGAGTACAGCATCTGCGTGCCTGGCTCGAACGCCAGCGGCGCCTGCAGCGCGCGCCTCACCATCTCGTCCCGTCCCAGCTCCTCGAAGTCGCTCCCCGTCGTCTGAACGATGCCCGATGTGTGCGTCAGAAGGTGGTGAAGGGTGATGGTCTTCTTGTCATCGGGCACTCCGTCAATGTGGTCGGCCAGGAGGTCCTCGGTCGAGAGCAGCCCGTCCATTTCGAGGGTCAGAATGGCCGCGGCGGTGAACTGCTTGGTGATGGAACCCGTCGTGAACACGGTCGATGCCGTGTTGGGAACTCCCGACTCCGCGTCGGCCATGCCGTAACCCTTCTCCAGGAGCACATCGCCGTCCTTGGCAACGAGCAGGGCTCCCGAGAAGCCGTAGGGCGTGACAGCGGTGAGGTAGCCGTCGACGGCCTCGCCCACGCCGGGGCTGACCACCGTCTCATCCCCGCCTCCCGAGCAGCCGGAGATCGCGAACAGACACACGGCCGCCGCGAGGGCGGAGGCGCCGGAACGGCGCGCGAGATCGCTCCACTTGACAGAAGACACGTGACCTCCAAGGGCTCAGTTCCAAAACGTTTGTTGTGCAGCAAGGATACCGGTCGAGCGTGTCACTCAGGGCAGAAGTCCTTCAGAGCAGAAGTCCTTGAGATACTCGGTCGCCCACGCGACCCACTCACCGATGCGCTTCCTGAAGAGCGGATTCTCCTTCGCCCTCGCGTGCGCCCACAGCATCTGTGTGACGCAGCGGGCGCACATGAGGGGCTCCAGGTAGGAGGTCACGCCATCGGGAAGAGGCCTCACCTCGCGGTAGGCGCCGAGCAGCGCGTCCCGCCAGACCGGCCAATCGATCTTCCTGCGGTAGTCATGCAGCACGACCGCGATGTCGTAGAGCCAGTGCCCGTCGGCACAGTCGTCGAAGTCTATCGGCCGCGCCTCTCCTCCCCCGAACAGGACGTTGCCCAGATGCAGATCTCCATGGATGAGCCCGAAGGCGTCGGGACCGTCGCCGAGCTGCTCCATCGCATCCGCCGCGCCCCTGGCGGAGGCCTCATAGAGACGCCTCTCCTTGACTGGCAGCGTCTCCCAGACCCACGACTCGTCGATGCCCGTGGTGCCGGGCGACTCGAAGAGGCCGTCCCAGTCCCACCGCCCCCGTTCGAAACCCTCGGGCCGCTCCCAGGAGGCCGCGTGCGCATGAAGCGTCGCCATGACCCGTCCGACCGCGGCGAGGTGCGAAGGGCGCTCGCCCCTGCGCCCGGGGGAGGTACCGTCCATCCAGCGAAGGAGCGAGCACGCGCGCGCCTCGGGAATGCCCTCGTCATCGACGATCACCACCGGACGCCCGTCCGGCGCGCGCACGGGCTCCGGAACATGCAGGTCGAGGTCGCTCCGAAGGGCCACGAGCCACGAGAGCTCCGACTCGACCGCGCTCGGCGTCTGGTAGCCCGGTCGGTGTATGCGGAGGAGATACCGTCCCGGCACGTAGGGCTCGCCCGGCCCCTTTCCCCGCCCGCCCTTCGAGGCCCGCACCTCGAAGGTCGTGTTCTCGGCGTGCGCGATGTGCCGAAGCGTGGGTGAGCGGATCCCGAATCCCCTGAGAGCCTCGGCCCCGAGCGCCCTCAGGCGGGATACCTGTCCCCTGTGCGTCAGTTCCTCGAACGGCTTCAAGCGCTCTCTCCGGTCGGTTCCTGTGGGTCTCGTTTGAGGACCGCCAGCGTGATGTCATCGAAGCGCGGCGCTTCGCCTACGAACTCCTGAATCGCCTCGAAGATGGCCACCCTTATGTCCAGCGCGGAGCGGTCCCTGTTGGCGCGCGCGTGATGCAGCAGTCTCTCCTCGCCGAAGAAATCCTCCTCGAGGTTCTGCGCCTCGGTCACGCCGTCAGTGTAGAGTAATGCGGCCTCGCCGCGCGCCACCTGTACGCGCCCGGACTGCCACGTCGCATCGCTCAGCAGCCCGAGGGGGATCCCGGTACTCGTCAGCTCGTCCACGTCGGAGGAACCTGAGTTGCGGAGCAGATACGGCGGATTGTGGCCGGCGTTGGCGTAGTGCAGCTCTCCGGTCCGCGGATCGAGAACGCAGTAGAACGCGGTGACATAGAGTTCGTCGTCGGTGTCCTCAAGTATGCGGCGGTTCGTGGCAGCCAGGACCGCATCCGGCCTGTCCGGGTGCTCGAAGGCGAACGTGCGTATGAGCGTTCGGGCCAGGGCCATGTAGAGCGCCGCCGGTACTCCCTTGCCCGACACGTCGGCCACGAGGAACGCCCACCGGTCCCCCGGAAGCGGGATGATGTCGATGAAGTCACCTGATGCCTCGCGGGCCGAGTCGATCATGGCCCTGACCTGCCAACCCGGAATGTCAGGCGCCCTGCGGGGCATGAAGCTCGCCTGTATCTCGGCCGCGACCGCAAGCTCCTGCTCGACCCGCTCGTGTTCGAGGAGACGCGTATGCAGCTTCGCGGCGCTCAACGCCGAGCCGATCTGGGCGGCCAGCGACTGCGCGGCCGGCAGCATCTCCGCGGCGCGCTCGGGGCTCTGTCTTCTCCTGATCGACACCCCGCCCACCGTCTCCCCGAACTCGGCGTCAAGGATGGGGACCATCACGACAGCCGAGGTCGTGGGGTCCTCCCCCCACGGCAGTCGCTCGCCGGGCTTGAGAATGCGCGGCGTCGTCTGCGACGCCAGCCACTCCCAGGCCTCGTCCGGCACCGCCCGGTCACGGTACTGCCTCCTCACGACGATGTGGTCCGGGAATATCCGAATCTCCAGCTGGCACAGCGTGAACATCGTCGCGGCGTGGCTCTCGAGGATGTTCACGAGTGCCGATACCTCGGGCGGAGCCTGAATGATCTCGCGGCTCAGGGTCTCCAGTCGCTCCAGCTCTCTAGAGCGGTGCTGGGCGTGCTCCACGGCCCTGCTGAGCGCATGGGCAAGCACGCTCGCGAGCACCGCACCGGCCACCAGGAAGAGCGACGCCCACAGACCGTCCTGTATGTATATGCCCGCCGCGAGCACCCCGAAGGGCTCGACCAGGAGCGGCCATGAGGACGAGCTCGCCCACAACCTGGCCAATGGCCTGCGGCCGCGTGGACCGAACCCGAACGCACTCGACCTGGCGAAGTAAGCGAAGTAAGGGACACCCAGGAGAGATGCGATGGCGACCTTCGCCAGCGTTGCGAAGAAGGCCGGACGCACCGCGCGCAGCCATAGGCCGGGCAGCGGGATGACGCCGCCCCACACCCTGTAGAGCGCGAGCGCCGCCAGCGGGGGGACCGTGTCCTCGGCCACGCTCATCGAGAGCCCCCTCAGGACCTGCCACCTGATGTCGGGCCCGTCGGCGCGCAGAGACTGTCTCACCGCGCTCGCGATCCGCCACAGGACGACGAGCCACAGCGCCGTGGGACCGAACACGAGCGCGGCCGCCCACACGAGCACGCGTTCGAGCGTGCCGCCCATGTCACCGAACGTGCCCTCCTTGACCTCCATGAAGAACCGGAAGTCGAGCTTCCGGAGTGCGTAGACAAGCACGAGCATCCCCGCGAACGTCGGCCACTCGCTGATGACGACGTCGGGGACCGTCACGCGGGAGAGCCAGATGAGCCCGACCAGCGCGATCGGAAGCGTGTAGGCGAACGCGAAGATGTCAGCGACCGCGATATCGCGAAGTTCCGCCGGCAACCCTTCGAGTTCAGGCCGCAGGCGCGCGGCCAGCTTGTGGAGACCACGGTCCATGTCGTGCCTCTGCTACAAGTTGATGCTTCTAGCCCCGAGCGCGCGGACGGTCCCGCTCCCCGTAACGCGTTCGTCGATGACCGGATCGCCGTAGTACGACACCGAGCCGGAGCCGCTGATGATGGCCTCCAGCTTGTCGGTGACCCACACCACGGCGTTGCCCGAGCCTGAAACAGCCACGCTCGCGGTCCTGCTCGCGAGAGTCCCACAGTCGTAGTCGCCGGACCCGCTTATCGCCGCGCTCTGTGAATCGACGCTCCCCGCGAGCGAGACCGTTCCGGAGCCGGAGATCGCCACCGCCAGCGAGCCTGTGTCCAGGGAGCGTATCGTCACGTCGCCGGAGCCGCTCACCGCGACGTTCATAACCGGCGTGGCAAGGGTATCGACCGATACCAGTCCCGAGCCGCTAACAGCTACGCCTTCAAGCGCGTCGACCGACAGCTCGAAGCGCATCGGAACGGTCGGTCTGAGCACTGCCCCAGGGGTCAGACCTATCGAGAGCCGCCCGTCGCTGACCTCACTCGTGATGTGCCCGAGCAGATTGTCGTCGGATTTGATCACGAGCGTCTCGGTGCCCGACTGCGTGATCACAAGCTCGCCGGAACACGAGAGGGAGACCGAGCGTACTCCGCTCACTTCCCTGGGCTCCGAGATCACGTTTCCGGAACCCTCGACCACGAGCGCATTGCACCCGGCGGCCGCGACCACCGCGACCGCCAGCATGGCTGCTACCAGTGACCTCACCGCTCTCCTCCTTCCGAACCACAGGCGCGCGGACCGGCCTCGTCCTCGCGCACACAGGTTATCCTTCCCACTCCCGTGACTCTCCTGAACACCGTCGGCTCCCCGCAGCAGGTTACATTGCCGGCGCCGCTGACCACGGCGTCGATGGTGTCCGCGACCCGCACCTCCGCGTTTCCGGCTCCGGATATCGACACCTTAGCGGTCGCGCTCTCGAGACCACCGGCTCGGTAGTCGCCAGCTCCCGACACGATGACGTCCTGACTGGTCGTCTTGCCGTCGACCTCGCAGCTCCCAGCGCCGCTCAGCGTCACATCAAGACCGTCGGCCGACAGCCCGTGGACGACGAGCGTACCGGAGCCACTGACCACGAGACTGAGTTTCCCAGTCCGGACGGGCCCGGCCTCGATGCCGCCCACGCCGGACAGCGAGATGCAGTTCACTTCCTTCATGGTGAGTTCGAAGATGATCGTCGAAGACTTGTCCCTGACCCCAGAGAGCCACGCCCCCCGCTTCAGTCCGAGCGTCAGCTCGCCATCTCGGACCTCTGAGGTCGTTTTCTCCAACATCTCCGTGGTGCTCTCGACGGTCAGGCTCTCACGTTCGCCCTGCGAGATCCGCAGCGTCCCCGTGCCGGCCAGCGTTACTCTCGAAAAGCCTGCAACGGGCCTTGACTCTCTGACAACTTTGGGGTCGGCCATCGATGTCACCTCCGTGGGTCATGAGCGGCCGGGAGCCTCACTCTCGCGGGGCACGACGATATCGGCGATATCGGAGGGACTCACATTCCCTCCACAGACTATGATGACCGCGAGCGAGCCCGGGTTGAGTCCCAGCCCGGGAACGGCCTTCAGAAAGCCTGCCACGGCCACGCCGGCCGCGCCCTCGACGACCATATGGTGCTCGCGGTAGACGAGCTCCATGGCGTTCCGTATCTCACGTTCAGACACGAGCGTCCAGTCGTCTACGTAGCGGCGGCAGAGGTCGAACGTCATGGCGCCCTCTTCCACGTTGCCCGCGGTCGAGTCCGAGAGCGTCGGTCTGACGTCGGCTCTCACTATGCGGCCGGCCCTGACTGACTCGTACATCGCGGGTGAGTTCTCGGGCAGGCAGCCCAGCACGAGCGGAGAGAGGCCTGAGTCCTTGAGCGTCGCGGCCACGCCTGAGATGAGACCTCCGCCTCCGACGGAGGCCGAGAGCGCATCGACACCCGACGACTGCCGCAGAAGCTCGAGAGCGATGGTGCCGTGACCGGCGAGCACGTCGATGTCATTATAGGGTGGCAGGTACACCTGTCCGGTGCGCTCTGCCTCCGCGCGCGCCCAGGCCTCGGCCTCGGTGCACTCGCTCCCATGCACATGTATCGTAGCACCCGTCGCGCGCAGCCTGTCGACGCGCCAGGCGGGGACGCCCTCGGGGAGCACGATCTCCACGCGCGCACCCATGAGCGAGGCCGCGTACGCGCAGGCCAGACCGTGATTGCCGGTCGAGGCCGTCACCAGCCCCGCGGACAGCTCGGATGGGTCCATCGAACTCAGCTTCGCGAGCGCCCCCCTCAGCTTGAACGAACCGGTCTCCTGAAAGTTCTCGAGCTTGAGGCTCACCTCGCAGCCGGCTGCCTCAGAGAGCGCTTCCGACCTCTCGAGAGGGGTCTCCCGGGCCTGTCCACGTATGAGCCGCTCTGCTGCCGCGGCCCGCTCGTGCATGTTCATCCGCGTCACCCACGCCGGAGCCTCTACTTCGCTTCGTATCGCTTGAGCGCCTCTGGCAGGTACTTCCTTATTCCCGCGATGCGCGAAGACGGGTTGGGATGCGTCGACAGGAACTCGATGGGTCTCGACGCGCTGACCTCTTCCATTCGCTCCCACAGTGGTATCGCCTCCCGTGGGTCGTATCCTGCCATGGCCATGATGGTGAGTCCTATGCGATCGGCCTCGCTCTCCTGCTGCCTGCTGTAGGGAAGCAGGTAGCCGACGTTGGCGCCCAACCCGTACGCCGCCATCAGGAGATCCTGCGTCTCCGTGGGCTTCTGCTCTATCGCCTGGGAGAGCGCCATGCCGCCGAGATTGGCCACCAGGAGCTGACTCATCCTCTCGCCGCTGTGATTGGCCACCGCGTGCGCGACCTCGTGAGACAGGACGACCGCCAACCCCGTATCGTCGCGAGTCACGGGCAACAGGCCCGTGTAGACGACCACCCTTCCGCCCGGCATGCAGAAGGCGTTGACCGTCTCGTCATCCCGTACGAGGGCGAACTCCCAGTTGTAGTACTGCAGCTCCGACGCGAGCCCTTCACTCCGGAGGAACGCCTCCGCGGCGTCGGCCACACGCTTCCCGACGCGCTGCAGCGAGGTCGCGGCATCGCCCGTCGTAACCACGTCCGCGTCCTTCAGGAAGGTCGCGTAGTCGTCGGCCGCCAGGCTCGCGAGTTCCGGCTGAGAGACCAGAGACAGCTGCTGCCTGCCCGTCATCGGAACGAGGGCACAACCCGACGTCAGCAACATGAGCGCCGTCACGCCTGCCGCCAACGCGGCTGCGGTCACGCGCGCGCCGGAACGAGTTCCGCTATTCATGAGATCTCCCTCGCGAGACCCGAGGTGCGGTCGCGCAGTTCGGCAGCCAGGTTCTCCACTTCCATGGCATTCTTCGATACGAAGAACCCGGAAGAGAGCCGGTGCCTGCCGTCAGTCCAATCGATCTTCAGTATCCTGAGCCGCAGGCCGGATCGCCCCGCGTGGCTCCTTCCCGTCCTGACACCGACCACGCGGTCGAACGGTATCCTGAGCGGGCTCTTCGTAAGAAGGCGCAGGAAGTAGAACGCCTCCTCGTCCCACCAGTATCTGCCGTTACCCCTGGCGAAGAAACCGTTCGCTCTGTAGCGCCTCCACCACTTGCCGTCCAGCTCAGTGCCCACGTAGTTCCCGCCGCGAGCCCTGGGCGGCGCGCCTCCCTCCGGAGTGTTCAGTCCTCCACCTCCCCACCTCCGGCCTCTCCAACGACATCGAATCCCCTCTGCCTGAGGGGCCCCAGTATCCTCTCGGGGTCGGCCAACCACTGTCCCCACTTGCGGCACATGTGCTCGGTCCAGCCGTAGTCATCGTAGGTGTGCTTCTCCTCGCGACCGTCCTCCAGCTCGATCATGTAGTTGGCGCGCCGGTAGTAGTCCTGCGCCATGTATCCCTCGTCCATCGTCCGCATGGCCTCCGCCACATCGTCCTCCGTAAACTCCGGGTAGCGGTCCTCGAAGAGCGAGAAGGAGAGCGGATAACGAGGTCGGGACGGCGGCGACTCGTCCGGGTATCCGACGGTGAGCTGCACGATCGGAAACACCTTCTGAGGAAGCCCGTAGCGCTCTGCTATCTTCTCCGCGGCAAAGGGCGCCATCCCGAGAAAGCAGCTTCCCATTCCGAAGCTCTCCGCGGCGACGACGAGGTTCTCCGCCACGTAGCAGGCGTCCTGAACACCAAACGTGAGCAGCGACGCGTCACTCGTCCTGAGGCTCCATCCACGAGCCCTCATGATCAGCTCAAGCCTGTGGCAGTCCACGCACACGGTGAAGAGGAGGGGCGCGCCGAACGGGTTCGTCGAGCAATCGCGCGACAGCAGGAGCGATCCGAGCTGCGCGGCGAACGGCGCCTGGAAGGCGGCGCGCACGACGGCTTCGAGGACGTCCTCTCCGACGTCCCTGTCGCTGTACTTACGAATCGACTTCCGACCCAGCATGAGCTCTATGGTTGGGTTGGTCTTCATGCGCCACACCTCGCTGTCGCATCGAGTGATGGTCGGTGCGCCGCAACGGCGCTGGTTCGCCGCGGGCCTCGACAGCACCCTCCTGTATCGCCGGTCTCCGCCCGGCCGACGTCGCGGCTGCCCGGGACCCCGGTTCCCACCATCAGACCTCCGAATCACCCGAGACGCACGCCCAAGGCGCTCGGACCGCGTGGCTGGTGAGGTGACCGTTCACGCCATCCGACCTCAAAAGGGCTTCGCTGCCAGTCAGACACAGGTTACCCGAAGGGGGACCGCCAATCCACGGGTTTCCTCCCCCAAACCGCTTGGCCACGGGCACTCCGCGAGCTATCATCGGGCTCTGACACCGTCAACGCGACAAGTGGAGTTCCTGTGAGACCACCTCTCTCGAAACGCCGTCGAGTGTTCCCCACCGTCCCCGGTGCCATTGCGTGCGCGGGTCTTGCGCTGGCGGCTCCCTTCGCCATCGCTGAAGCCTCTCTGGGCCCGGTGCCCCGACCGTCGATAGCCTGGGACCCGCGCGGCTACAGCTGCCTTCGCGCCTCCGGCCCGATCGCGGTCGACGGCAAGCTGAATGAGCCGGACTGGGCGGCGGCGGCCTGGACGGAGCCGTTCACGGACATCAGAGGGGCAGCCGCTCCACGGCCCCGCTTCTTGACGCACGTGCGAATGTTGTGGGATGACGACTACTTCTACGTGGCCGCCGAAATGGAAGAGCCTGACCTGTGGGCCACGCTGACGGAGCGGGATGCGGTCATCTATCACGACAACGACTTCGAGGTGTTCATCGACCCGGACGGCGACACGCACGAGTACTACGAGCTCGAGGTCAACGCGCTCGGCACCGAGTGGGACCTTCTGCTCGTGCGCCCCTACCGCGACGGAGGTCCGGCGGTCGACGCGTGGGACATACAGGGGCTCCGGACGGCCGCCTCGCTCGATGGGACGCTCAATGAACCCGACGACGTCGACGTGGGCTGGACCGTCGAGATCGCGATACCCTGGAAGGTGCTCGACGATTGCGCCCACCGTCCGGCGCCGCCCTCCGACAGCGACCGGTGGCGCGTCAACTTCTCCAGGGTGGAGTGGCACGTCGAGGACGCGGACGGCTCGTACGTGAAGTCGCTCGACCCGACGACCGGTGAGCGACTCCCAGAAGACAACTGGGTGTGGTCACCGCAGGGCATCGTCGCGATGCACTACCCGGAGATGTGGGGGTTCGTCGAGTTCTCGAACGTCGCCGCCGTCAACGCGTCCGGTTCGTCTCCCGTCCCGTCGCCCCCATCCGCGCTCGAGGCGGCCGCGTGGGCGCTCCGAAGGGTGTACTATGCCGAGCGCGAGCTGTACGCGCGGACCGGCTCGTTCAACAGCGACGTGGACGCCCTCGGACTGGCGGCAGCTGCCCGCGAAGGGTTCCTCTGGCCACCTTCGGTCGCGGTCACGCCGCGCGGGTTCGAGGCGTGGGTCACGACCGACGACGGCACGCGCGTCTGGATCAGGCAGGACGGGCGCATTCTCACGGAGCGGCCCGCCGATACACGCTGAGGCGGTCGGGGATTCGCCTGCCGGCGAGTTGTCGCGCCGCGGGCGACCGTGCGCGGGTCCGCTCAGCCTTGCACGGCGGCTCAGACATGTCGCGCTGCGGCGGCGGGTCTTCCCCGCTGGCGAGTTGTCGAGCGAAGCGAGGCATGTCTGAGCTCCGCGGGGAAGCCCCGTCGCCGAGAGCGCAACAACTCGCCGGCGTGCAAGACCGAGTCGCCCGAACACACTATCTGGGGAGCGCACCGTGAACATGGCACCGCTCGACTGGACCATCCTCGTCGCCGTGCTTGCCGTCATGATCGCCGGAGTGCTCATGTCGCGCGGCCAGATGCGCAGCGTCGCCGACTTCCTGGCCGCCGGCCGCACGGGTGGACGCTACCTCATCAGCGTTGCGTCCGGAATAGCGGGTCTCGGCGCCATCACGATCGTGGGCCTCCTCGAAATGAACTACATCGCGGGCTTCTCGATGACGTGGTGGGGCTTCACGATGAGCGTCGTCGTCCTCATCCTAACGGTGTCCGGTTGGGTCATCTACCGCTTCAGGCAGACGCGTTCGCTCACGCTTCCGGAGTTCTTCGAGCGCAGGTACAGCCGGAACTTCCGCGTCTTCGGCGGGATGATCGCCTTCCTCTCCGGTCTCATCAACTTCGGCATCTTCCCCGCGGTGGGGGCGCGCTTCTTCATACACTACTGCGGCCTGCCCGAACACGTGGCCGTGCTCGGCCTCGCCGTACCGGTGTTCCCTCTGGTCATGGCCGTCCTGCTCTCGCTCGCGCTCTTCTTCGTATTCCAGGGAGGGCAGATAGCCGTCCTCGTAACCGACTTCGCCCAGGGCCTCTTCGTGAACGTCGTGTTCGTGGCCATCGTGCTCTACCTCTACTACCACGTGGACTGGTCGCAGATCATCCAGGCGCTCTCCACCGCGCCGACGGACGCGTCGCTCATCAACCCGTTCAAGACCGGACACGTCGAGGACTTCAACTTCTGGTACTTCCTGATAGGCGTCTTCGGCGTCATCTACGGCGCTCTCTCGTGGCAGGGCACGCAGGCCTACAACACGTCGGCCAAGAGCGCCCACGAGGCCAAGATGGCCGGGGTGCTCGGAAACTGGAAGGGATTCCCGCAGGGTCTCTTCGTGCTCTTCGTCCCCATCATCATCTACACCGTCATGCACCATCCGGACTTCGCCTCCATCGCGTCGGCGGTCGAGGACACGATCTCCGGCGCCGAGTCAGAGGCCGTCAGGAGCCAGCTCAGAGGCCCGGTGGTGCTGACGCACCTTCTGCCGGTGG
>CAZLTC010000018.1:0-44226 GCA_964562405.1 uncultured bacterium
CTCGGCAGCGTCCGTCTCTGCTTCGGCAAGCGCGGCGGCTGCCGTTAGCCGGGTCAGCTGCGCATCCGCATGACTGCCTCCGCCGGCCTGTTCCGTACGCAGCACCGAGGACAGCACCCGTACCGAGCGGGCGCGGTCGATGCCCAGCCGGCGGATCGCATCATCGGACGCGACGACGACGGCCGCGGCCCCTTCACCCAGGTTTTAGACGGGCCCTCTACGCGGCGCCCGGGTGCCTTCGAGCACGGGGACGCCCACTCCAGGGGCCTTTGCCGCGGGCGGCACGCCCTTTCGGGCGGTCATGCTCTCCGCCGACCGGAACCGTCCGTGGCCCCTCATCGGAACGTCTGTCAGGCCAGCGAGGCCATCTCGCTGCGATATCTCTCGAGTCTGGCCGATGCCTCGAGGTCGTCAGGATCGCGGCGCAGTATAGCCTCGCATACCTCGATCGCCCGCTCGGTCGCGCCCTGCCTTGCGTAGATCTCGGCGAGCGTCAGTGTCGCGATGGCGTCCGGCGGAGCGTCCTTCGGACCGCTGGGCGTCGCGAACAGGTCGGCCAGGTGCGCCAGTTCGGAGGAGAGCGTGGTGTGCTCGCGACGCGGTTCCTCAATGGCCGTCGCGGCCTCCACGTCCGGCTCCCGCTCACCGAGGCTCGCCGCCGCCTCCTGGTTCCCCGGGTCTCTGCACAGCACGGACCTGTACTGCTCGTGCGCCGCCCCCTGATCTCCCACGTCCATGAGTATGCGCGCAAGGACGAGGCGGATGCCGAGGTGGTCCGGGAAGGCCTCGAGCCCACGCCTGGCCACGGTCAGCGCGGCATCGAGCCCGCCCGCGAGCCTGTATGCTTCGGCGAGCGGCGCGAAGGCGCGCGGCGACCCGCCCCGTTCGCACTGCTTCTCCAGGGAGTCCAGGACTTCGTCCGGGATGTTCAGGGGTTCGGCCATCGACCCAGATCCTCGTCACCGCTTTGACGACCACAGCGCGCATGTGCCCGGCCGCGTCGGGACGACTGCACGCTAGCTCATGCGCGCCCGCGCTGTCAAGCATGCTGTCCGGTGGGAGGCGGCGCGATTCTGCCGCGCCCCCGCGCCGGTCGGAGATCGCGTCAGGCGCCGGCTGCCTGGAATGTGTGCATGGCCGCGTCGAGGTTCCTAATGAGGGCGACCTTGTCGAGGCCGGGCGCGAACAGAGCGGCGTCGACGAGGTAGACCCTACCCTGCGACGGTTCGAAGAAGCAGTAGGTCCTGAACGGGCCGCCGCCCACGAGCGCACGGTTGCCCCACCAGCCCGACACGCACAGCGCGGAAACGCCGGCGAACTCAACGCGCTCGACAGTGAAGTCGCGCTGCCACTCGATCTCGTCGCCGTCGAAGTGGAGAGAGCCCATCTCGTTGCGCTTCGTTACGACGAACTCCTCCGTGACATCGGCGGCGGTCCCGTCCTGCCAGTATACGAAGATCGTCCGGTCGGGCTGGACGCGGCGGAAGAATACGAGTCCCTCGCCTTCGTCGCCGGTGAACAGGTCGTAACCCGACGGCGGGCAGAGCGACCACCCGAAGCGGGCGTTCATGTCCTTGACGACATCGGTGTCGTCGACGAGCGCGCGCAGACTGGCGGCGAGCCTGTCACGGGCCGCCTCGTCGAGTGCGTCCTTCAGATCGAACGCGTTCTCCGAGACGTAGCGCGTGAGTTCGTCAGGAGTGTCCGCCATCACGGCGAGCACGACCTGGCCCCTGGCCCAGATGTCCTCCACCAGGCGCGGGCGGGGCGGGTCCCCCGGGGAGATCTCGCCGACTCGCGACCTCACGAGGCGCGACATCTGCGGGTCATCCCAGGTGCCCAGGAGCACTATGTGCCGCCTGTTCGCCACGTCGTCGAAGCGGTCGACGGCCGTGATCGTCGTCTTGAAATCGGGTTCACCGACCAGCCACGAGCTTTCCATGCTGAGGGCGTCGTCGAGCGCCCCGACGGCCTCGCCCGCTCCAGTGCCCCGAACGATCACTACATCGTCGCTCTCCCCCACGGCCGAGACCATGGGACCTGAGCAGGAGAGCGCCAGCAGTACGGCCGCGCAGGCGGCCATGCGCAACATCTTCATCATTCCGACCTCCAGAGACCCAGATCCTCCCAACTCATGATCCGGGCGCCAGGTGGAACATCGAACGTGAACTCGTTTCTATCGACGTGTCCGGTGAGCTTGGCCGAGACGTACTCCAGTTCGAACGTCATGACCTCCCTTCCGCCGCGATCGAGCTGAGCGCTGACGGTCTTGGGAAACCATCGAAACGGCCTCCATCCGTGACCGCGGTACTCGAGCGAGAGGGTGTTCTCCCCATCGCGGATCGTGAGCGACCTTAGGCGTGCGGGTGTGTCGGTGAACTCGGCGGTGACGTCGGCCGTGCGGAAGCGTCCGGCAAGCCGCACGACGTCGCCGTCGGTCTCGACGGTGGCATCCTTGAGTTCAGCCAGAGCCCGACGGTCGAGGGCTCCGAGCGCAGCCGAGGCCATGTCGAGGCCGGTCAGCGCGCCGTCGGCTCGCGTCATACATCCGCGGACCACGACGGATCTGGCGGGGAAGTACGTGCGGGCGCACTGCTCGTTCCAGAGCATCAGGGCCGTCAAGGTGCTCGACAGCGAACCGACGTCGGGTCTGAGGTCGGCCCTGAGCCAGTCCGGCTCATCGTAGACGAGGGCGAACGAGAAGAACACCCTCCTTCCGGCGACCTTGGCCGTTCCTGTCCCGGATGCGCGCAGCGCCTGCAGCGCGTCGGTCTCGACGGTCAGCGTTGTGGCCAGCTCCCGCATGTCGTCCGTGCTAAGAGGGGTACCCGAGGGCGGCGGGACGGAACATCCGCTGAGCCAAAGGAGCCCTGCGAGCGCGGTACAGAGAGCGAGAGAGGTCAGAGGGCCGCGGTCGTAGTTCCGAACTCCGTGGTGGTGTGAACTCATTCGCCGCTCCCCTCGTCCGTCCGTCCCGGCGCCATCCGTGCACGGGCCTGCTCGATCTTGGCCGCGGGTCCCCCCGTCGGGTCGAGGGACAACGCCTGCTGCCAGGCGACCACGGCGTCCTCGAGCCGTCCGTCGGCCGCCAGCGCGTCGCCCAGGTGTTCCAGGATCACGGGGTCCAGCTCGCCCTGAGTGACGGCCTCCCTGATCTCGCGTACGGCATCGTCGAACCTGCCGGCTCTATAGTAGGCCCACCCCAGCGTGTCGTGGATCATCCCGCTCTCGGGTTCGAGTTCGACGGCGCGCTCGGCAAGTTCGACCGCCCGCGGCGTGTCGATGTCGTTGTCCGCGAGCGTATAGGCGATGAAGTTCAGGGCCTGAACCGAGTCAGGCTCGAGCTCCAGCACGCGCTCGTACGCGTTCAGCGCTCCTTCCACGTCATTCTCTTCCAGAAGCACCGTGCCGAGCACTCTCAAGAGCTCCGGCGACTCGCCGAAACGCTCGAGTCCCGCTCGCGCGGCCTCGAGTGCCTCGTTGTTGCGCCCCAGCAGGCCGTAGGCGCGGGCCAGAGCGGCCGCGTGCTTCGCCCGGGCACCGGTCGTTCGAAGGAACGACTCGAGCATGTTCGCGGCCTCCTCCTGTCGATCCAACGAGGCGAGCACGGTGGTGCACAGCTCTACGACGGCGGCGTTCTCCGGGTCGAGGCTGTTCGCGCGTTCCAGCTCCGCCACCGCATCTTCGGGCCGGTCGAGGTCGAGCAGCGCCCTGGCCCTCATGTACGCGATCCTGGGAGAGAGCGTGTCCGACTCCGCCCGGGTGTGGAGAAGCTCCTCCGCTTCCGACACCCGGCCCTGCGCCAGAAGCGACTGGCTGAGCAGCACGACCAGCTCGACGGGGGCATCACCCCGCGACGCGGCCTCCCCCAGGAGAGCCTCCACCTCCGCAGCCCTCCCTGACGACAGGAGAACGGCAGCGTAAAGCGCGACGGCCTCGCTGCTGTCCGGGCACTCGCCGGCAGCGGCCGCCGCGGGTTCCAGGGCCTCGTCGAGGCGGCCGAGCGTGAACAGCACGCGCCCGACTGCCGTCTGGATCGAGCACTCGTCGGGCTGGAGGGTCGCGGCCCGCCGGTACTGCACGAGGGCTTCGGGGAGCGCCCCCTGAAGCTCCATGAGTCTCCCAACGCTGTACTTGAGATAGGCCTCCGCGGTCATTCCCACGCGGCGTCCCAGCGAGCTCGTCTCGGGCTGCGCCCGGGACGAACCCGCGGCCGCGCAGAGTATACAAAGGGCCATGATCGGTGCCACCCTGTGATAACGTAGCACTTGTCCAGTGCCTCCCCGCAAAACTGAAGCGACCCGGCCGGCTCCGTTCACGGGACCTGAGGGGCCCACTCGGTCCGGTCACACGCACAGAAGGGACCGGCCGGCTCCGTTGACACTCGCCGGATGGAGGTCAGTCTAGCACGGTGCGGGCTCCGCAACAAGCATCCGCGAGTTTGCTCTGAGGGTGTTCCTGTGCTAACGTGAATGTCGTACGTTGTGAGAGCGTCCAAACCAGTGCGGATCGGCATGTCCGCAGTGCCTAGCAGCCTGGAGCCGCAAGGAGAGAGACCATGAGGCGATTCAAGCTTGTAGCGGGCGCGCTCCTGCTGCTCGCGGTGCTTATGGCGAGCGGGTGCTACACCGTCCTGAGGCATCCGACAGGGAGCGACGTGGTGAGCCAGGACTCCTACGGGAGGACGTGCTCAGACTGCCACGCGGACGCCCAGTTCTATCATCCCTACTACAGGTACGGGAGTTCCTACTACCGCTGGAATGACTACTACGGATCCCCGTGGTGGTACGACGACTACTGGTGGTGGGACCACGGCAACGAGCATCATGACGACGGAAGCCAGCCGGGCAACGTCGAGACCGGCGAGCGCCACCTCTGGAGTTCTGGTGGATGGGCCTCGGGCGGATGGGGGTTCACGAAGCCGAGCGGGACATCGACACCGTCGACGCCGACGCGTCCGAAGGATGGGAAGGTCGACGACAGCAAGGAATCCGGTTCGGACGACTCGAAGGACTCAGAGAAGACAGAGGAGCAGCCGAGTCTCTGGAAGAACAAGGACAAGAAGAAGGGGTTCTAGGGAGGTACACTGGATGAACGTCACACGCTTGCCTTACGCTCTGCCTCTTCTCTTGTCCGCCTCAGTGCTGCTGGCTATCTCGGTGGTTCCCGCGGCGGCCGACTCCGGGTTCGTCTCTCCAAGGGAGGAGATACCACTGACGTCGCCCCTGACCACCGGAGCGAGGTCGCTCGGGATGGGTGGTGTCGGTGTGGCGGTTGCCGACGACGCTACCGCGGTGACGATCAACCCAGCGGGGCTCGCCCGTCTGAGACGCATAGAGGTTTCCGGGGCGTTCGCCCGACGGTCGAGGGACATCGACGGTGAGATGTCCGGCAGCGAGTTCAAGTCGTCCTTCTCGCACACCGAGTTGTCGTCGGTCCGCGCCGCCTATCCGTTCCCGACGTTTCGCGGCAGTATGGTCGTGGGGTTTGCCGTCGACAGAGTGTACGACTTCGCCGACGACCGGCTGGCCGCGTACACCGGACCCATCACCTGGACGGAGCCGGGTGACAGCGGGGAATCGATCGGCGACTGGGCGCAGACGGAGGACTACATCTCCGACGGCGGCATCTACGCCTGGTCGGCCGGTGCAGCGTTCGACGTGTCCCCCAACGTGGCGCTGGGAGCGGCGCTCTCGTACATGACGGGAGACTACGCTTACACGTTCAGGTGGGATATTGTTGATGACGAAGCGCTCTCGGATGCCTACGCCGAGGTGCACCAGCTGGAGCAGTACGACACCAACGTCTCCGGCCTCCGAGCCACCGTCGGTTCGATCTTCTACGTCTCGGACCAGCTCTCCCTGGGCATCGCCGTCGATACGCCCTTCACTCTCACCTTCAGCGGAACGGGCCGCGACCATGAGGAGATCGTCGGCGACTCGCCCGAGTACGACGACGTGTACGACACGGCCGCGGACTTCGAGGAGAAGGTCGAGCTACCCTTCTCGTTCCGTGCCGGCGCCGCCTACGCCCCGGTCGACTTCCTGCTTGTGGGCGCGGACGTGAGCTACACCGACTGGTCCGAGATGAAGTACGAGGGGCCGCTCTCGGACACCGCTTACGACTCGGGCGTTCTGACTCGAGAAACTCTCTATGGAGAGACGTTCGACTACGCTGTCGGAGTCGAGATGATCGTCCCGACGTGGCCGCTGCGCCTCAGGGCCGGATACGCGTCCCGTCCGCTGGCCTACAAGGGGCTCGACATCACGACCGACCGTTCCTGTTTCACGCTCGGGGCGGGTGTTCTTGTCGATACGGTCCTTGCCCTCGACCTGGCCTGGATGCACTCGACCTCAGAACGTTCGGACAGCGAGTATGCGTTCGTGGAGAATACGACGGATCAAGCGATGATCCTGGAGGCGACCTACAGGTTCTGACGCGCACGGCGTGGCACGCACGGCATGCGATAGAGAGAGGCCCCGCGCTACCGCGCGGGGCCTCTCATTTGCTTGATCCGCCTCCGTCTTGACGAGCGCCGCGTCGCCCTGCCGGCGCACCCGGAACGCGGGTCAGTCTGTGAAGTGCTGGTCTACGTAGTCCTCCAGCACCTCCTTGATCGCGGCGTCAAGTCCCGTGAAGAAGCACGCAATGCGGTACCCGCCCTGGGTGGTGCCGGCAGGCTGGCAGCGGACCACCACGGCCTGGGCCTTGACGACCTCGTTCCTCACCTGCCCCTTTCTGTCCCTGAGGGGCAGTACCATCGTGATCTGCAGCTTCGTCAGCGGTGCGATGAAGTGCCCGACGTGGCAGTAGACGCCCTCGGCTCCAACGTTGATGCTCTCGGTGGTTAGCGACTCTACCGGGAATCCATCATCGCTCCCGGACAGCTGCAGCGCCACCTGGGCATCCACGCGCGCCGACTGGCGCCGCTCTCGCCCGCCCCACTCAGAGGGCTTCTTGTCAGCCATCAAACCTCCGCTCCATCGTCCCGGGACCCGCGACGTCACTCCGCCATGACAACACGACCTTCGGACGTGACGAACCGCGGTCCGCCCAGGTGATGCAGTGTGTGGTACGGCTCGACGAGCCTGAGGTGGCCGTCGAAGGCCCCCTCCTCGACGCGGGCGCTGACCGCTTTGCCGACGAAGACCGTGTGGTCACCCTCCGTCGGCGAATCCGTGATGCTGCACTCGATGTGAGCGAAGCACTCCGCTACGAGGGGCGCGCTTGACACCGTCGCGTCCTCGCTCGCGAGTCCGGCCGCCTCGAACTTGTCGCCCGATCGGCCGGAGTGCGTCCCGCAGTACCAGACCGCGGGTAGCAAGACCGCCCCGGGGACGTTCACGACGAACTCCCCGGATTGCTCGATGAGATGGTGCGAAAACCGTGCCGGAGCCACCGCTATCGCCATCATGGGTGGATCTATGCTCACGGGGGTGGCCCAGGCCAACGTAATGATGTTGCGTATGCCCTGATGGCAGCACGAGGCGAGGACCGTCGGCCCGTGGTTCACGAGCCTGGCGATCCTCGCAACGTCGAGCGGTATCTTTGCCATAGAGGGCGTGCCCCGCTAGCGTGACTTCTTCTTGTGGCGATCCTTCCTCCGGCGCTTCTTGAGCTTGTGCTTCGCCATCTTCTTTCTGCGCTTCTTCTTAAGGCTTGACATGATCCTCCCCTACAGGTCGACATCCGCGGGCGGGGTCGCCGGCGTCGCATCGCGCGGCTCCGTGGGCCCCGACCAGTTGACCCTCTCCTTGAGGAACTTGCTCGGTTTGAACACCGGCACCATCTTTTCAGGAACGACAACCTTCTGGGACCTGTCGCGCGGGTTGTACTTCATGCTCGCCTTGCGCCGCTTGACCTTGAAGGTCCCGAACTCGCGTATCTCGATGTGCTTGTGCTGTCCGAGGGATTCCTTTATGGACTCGAGCAGCTCTTCCACGACCAGGGCGACGTCGCGCTTGGTCAGGTCCGTTCTGGCGGCCACGCGATCAACCAGATCCGCTTTGGTCATGGGTATGAACCTCCGTCGTGCATTATGCCAACGGCTCACGCTCGGACCCTGCCATCGAGCCGGCACGGGGCCCCCAGAGAGAGCCTTCCCGATCCGGACGTTCTGCCTCCTGCAAATCGTAGCAGGGGTGGCGTGTGCTGTCAAATGCTTTTGTGAAGGTCACTTGGCGGGATTATAGAGGTAGAGCGCGCCCCGCGAACCGGCGTCGGGCTCAAGGACCTGTGAGGCGGCGTTGGTCAGCAGGTCGAGGAGCGTCAACCTCCTTGACTTGACCGGCTCCTGGATTCGGGGTTCCCCCGCTATGCCGGCCATCCTGCCAGCCGTCGCGATCGCGTCCTCGAGTGTTCCCAGGTCGTCCACCAGCCCGGCCTCGAGCGCCTGACGCCCCGAGAAGATCCTCCCGTCGGCGATGGCTGCCACGTCCTCGGTGGTCATTCCGCGGCCGGATGCCACTGCCTCAACGAACTGGCTGTGGATGTCGTCTATCGTGGCCTGGAGCATCGCCCGCTCCTCGTCGGTCATGGGGCGGCTCCAGGAGCCCGTGTCCTTGAACTTCCCGCTCTTGATGACCTCGAAGTCGACGCCGATCTTCCCGAAGAGCTCCTCGAGGTTGCTGAAGGACATGATGACCCCGATGCTGCCTGTGAGCGTGCCCGGGTTGGCGATTATGCTGTCGGCAGGGCACGATATGTAGTATCCGCCCGACGCCGCGACCGCGCCCATCGATACGACGATGGGGATGCCGGAGTCCTTGATCCTGGTGAGGTAGTCGTGGATCTCCTGCGAGGCGGCCACGCCGCCGCCGGGGCTCTCGACGCGGAGGACCAGCGCCTGCACCCCCGCCGACTCCATCTGCCTGAGGTCTTGGATCACGGGCTCAGCGTCGGCGAGTACGCCCTGGACCCTGACCAGCCCGACTCGGGCACCGTAGGAAGGCAGAGAGACGTGCTCGCCCAGGATCGACTCTATGGCGACGAGGGTCATGAGGAAGATGGCGAGGACAGCGGCCGCGCCGATCAGCCACGCCCAGATCACTGTTCTGCGGGTCATTCTTCGTTCCTCTCGTCCACAAGGGACTGTCGGCCGGCGGCCAGCGTCACACGGAGCCGGGCCAGCACCTCCTCGATGATATCGTCCTCAGAAGCGGCCTCGTGCGCATCGTTCGCGGACGCGCACGGCTGCCCCGGGTCGGTCGAGTCGTGCTCGCTGCCCGATGAGCACGCCCCACAGCTCACGCAGCTTCCCGCGGGCGCCGACACGCCCAGCGCCTCCCTGACATGGAGGAGTTTCTGGACCTCCTCGCGGGGCAGCGGCGGGGCTCCTCCGAGGGCCTTGGCCACGAGCGTGATCTCTGCGAAGTGCTCGACCGTCTCCATCCGAAAGTAGGCCTCGTATATGTCCCTGCCCAGGGTCAGGACTCCGTGACTGCGGAGGAGCATGGCGTTGTAGTTTCGGATGTAGCGCTCTATCGATGCCGGGACCTCCGGTGTCGACGGCGTGGCGTATTCCGTGAGCGGCACGCCTCCCAGCGTGAGTATCACCTCGGGCAGCACACACTGGGCCAGGTGCTCGCCGGCCACCGCGAACCCCGTTGCCTTGGGTGGATGCGCGTGTACGATGGCGTGTACATCGGGCCGGGCCTGGTACGCGAACAGGTGCATCGGAAGCTCCGACGTAGCCGCGAGCGAGCCCGCGACCTTCCTGCCGTTCGCATCGACCAGCACTAGATCCTCCGGCGCGAGAAAGCCCTTCGACCGTCCGGTCGGCGTGACGAGTATCCGGCCGTCGGGAAGCCTCACGCTGAGGTTCCCGTCGCTCGCCGCCACGTAGCCGCGCTCCCATATGCGGCGCCCTACCTCGACGATGTCGTTTCGGATCCGGAAATCGGCCGACACGCCTATTCCTCCACGTCGATCCTGTCCACGATGCCGACGATCACGGTCCTGATGGGCGGCTCCTTCTGGCCGGTGATCATGGCCGCAGAACCTCCCTCATCGATGACCAGGACGATGTCACCGTCCCCCGCATCGACCGAGTCTATTGCGAGGAGCGTGTCACCAAGCGGCTCGCCCGACTCGCCCACGCGCTCGATGATGAGCAGCTTGCGGGCGCGCAGCGACTCGTGCTTGACCGTGGACACCACGTCGCCTATGACTCTCGCAAGGAACAAGCATCTCCCCCGATGGGCGGTGTCTCATGCCCTCAGTCACGCTTCCCGCCGGTAACATGCACGTCGTCGACGATTCCCAGGATGGCGGCGTCCGCCGGGTTGAACTGGTCGGGCAGGGCCTTCGCCGCCTCGCGCGACTTGACGAAGTAGACGAGCTGGCCGGGCGCTGCGCTCACCGTGTCCACCGCGACCAGCGGGCGCCCCTTGGGCTCGAGTTCGTGCGTCAGCGGCTGGACCACGAGCAGTCGCTCGCCCCTGAGAGACTCGACCTTCTGCGTCGCCCAGACGGCGCCTATGACCTTCGCCAGATGCAATGCGTCCTCCGGCTTCCCGTTCTCCGAGCGCCGGATGCCCGGAGCGGTCCGCGCTGTTCGGTTTCCGAGCCCGGCGTCGCGCGCCGGGTCCTACAGCAGCTTCTTTATCGTTTCGTCGTGGGGTCTCGGGATCACGACGCTTCTCACGAGATTGCCGCCCCTCTTCGCGACCTCGAGGGCCGCCTCCATCGCGGCCTCGATCTCGTGCACCTCACCTGTCATCGTGAAGAACGCCTTGCCCCCGAGGCCCTTCGCAAGCCTTATCTCGATGAGCCTCACCCTTGCGGTCTTGGCCGCCGCATCCGCCGCGGCTATCGCCGAAGCGACGGTGAACGTCTCTACGACACCCAGGGCGTCTACCTCATCTATGTTGCTCGCCGCCAGTATGGCGGGGAACACTCCGGGATGGACGTTCGGTATGAACAGAGTGTCGACCACCACCTCTCCGCCGGCCGCCACGCCTCGCTGGAGCGCCGCCTCCACGGGCGACACGCTGCCTGCGATGAGGACCATGAACTTGCCGGGGCAGATCGCGGTCGACTCGAGCACCTCGACGGGCGCCGCCTTGACCATCTCATCGGTCACGCGTATGCCCACCGCGATGCTGATCGTCTCCACGAGCCCTATGGCCTCGCGCTCGGCCAACCTATGCCTCCTGGCGTCTCTCTATGACAACGGAGTCAGGCGTCACCGCGGTGACGGAGCCTGCTATGCTAGCGTGCACCCGCGCGCCGAGCCGTCCCTCCGGCCTCTCGCCCACCACGTCTCCCTCCAGGACGCTGTCGCCTCTCTGCACCGAAGGAACCGCCGGCTCCCCCACGTGCTGCTTCATGGTGAGGACCACTCTTGATGGCTCCGGCCGCGTTTCGGAGAGAGGCGCGGGGACGTCGTAATCGCTGAGCCCCAGCCGCGACACGAGTCTGGACGTCGGTATCTGGCGATACTGCCTTACCTCGTCCGGCGTTATGTCGTCTCTCCTGTGCGGGTTCTCCACTCCTCTCGCCATCAACTCGACCTTGAGGTCTGCCAGTACCCGGCGCGGCTGAATGCCCATCGGACACGCGAAGAGCGAGCACATTCCGCACTCGCAGCACAGGTAGGCCGACGTGATGTGCGCGTGGTCTACGTCGATCGTGTCGTACTGCACTGCGCGGATCGTTCTGTGGGGCGCGAGGTCGTGCCCCAGCAGGGCCCGGGGACAGAGCTCCGTGCAGGCGAGACACTGACAGCACGCCGCCCTCGCCAACCGGAGCACAGCCGCCTCGGTGGCACGTCTCGCCGTCACCATCGGGTGGCCGGGCGGCAGCACGATAAGGCCTCCGACGGTCTTCGTGGTCGGCTCGCCCAGGTCGTCCGACAGGCGGCCCATCATGGGTCCGCCCACAAGGACCTCGTTGCCTGCAGCCTCGCTCCAGCCCGTCAGTCCGAGCACATCGCGCAACGGAGTGCCCAGCGGCACAACGAACGTGCCCGGCTCCGGAACCTCTCCCTGGACGGTCACCATGCGGCTCGTCACCGGTCTTCCGTCCGCCGCATCGGCGACCTGCGCCAGCGTGGTCACGTTGCTCACGACCACTCCGACATCGAGCGGGAGACCGCTCTCCGGCACGACCCTGCCCGTTGTCTCGAAGACCAGGAGGAACTCGTCACCTGCCGGGTAGACGTTCTCGAGCACCGAGAGTTCTACCGACCCGTTCTCGGGAAGCGCTCGCTCAACGTGCTGCGCGTTCTTGGACTTGACCGCGAGGACGATCCTGGACGCGCCGACCGCCTCGCCCATCAGGGTGATGCCTCGCATCACCCGGGAGGCCTGCGTCCTCATGAGTTCGCCGTCGGCACGCAGGAGCGGTTCGCACTCGGCTCCGTTGGCGAGGAGCGTGTCCGCGTGCGCCGCCGCCTTCACGTGAGTCGGGAAACCTCCTCCGCCGGCGCCCACCACGCCGGCCTTCTCAATGGCCTTTGCCGTAGAAGGAGGCATCGTGCTCCCGTCAGACTATGCGGAAGTAGTCCACCAGCGTGCACCTGCGCTCGCGAGTGAACGTGGTCGGGCGTGTGAGGCCCTCGCCGGTCGGGCTGGCTATCGTGAAGCTCGTGAATCCCTCGCCGCCGAAGGCGAGTCCCGCGTACGACGGACCATTCTTGACGAAGATCGAGACGTTCATTGCGCGAGCCATCTTGGAGAGGAACTCTATGTTCTTCGAGTGGGCCACGGCCGTGTGTCCCTTGCCTCCCTCGACGGCCTTCGCGAAGGAGATGGCCTCGTCGCCGTCCTCCACCGTCACGAGCGGAAGCACGGGCATCATCTGCTCGGTCCACACGAGAGGGTGGTCCCTGTCGGTCTCCATGAAGGCCATCCGGGCGCCCGACGGGCACGGCACTCCGGCCTGGCCGAGTATCACCGACACGTCCTTGCCTATGAGGCCGCGGTTCAGGCGCGAATCCCTGCGTGGCCCGAGATTCTCCTCTATGACCGTCGACGTCACGCGGTCAGCCGACATGCCCTTCAGCTCCACGGCCCCGGCCTCGACGAGCGCCCTCCTGAGGTCCGGCGCGATGGCACGCACCGCAATGATCACCTTCTCGGCTATGCAGACGATGTTGTTGTCGAGCGTGGCCCCCGCGATGATGTCGCGAGCCGCCGCGGGAACGTCCGCCGTCTCGTCGACGACGGCCGGTGGGTTGCCAGGCCCCGCCGCTATAACCTTCTTGCCTGACTGCATGGCCGCGCGTACGACGGCCGGGCCTCCGGTCACGACCAGCAGCCTGATGCCGGCGTGCGACATCAACTGCTGCGCGCTTGCGACGCTCGGGTCGTCGACCGAATAGAGGAGCGCTCGAGGTCCTCCGGCCTCCGCGATGGCGCGGTTGAGGATGTCGATCGCTGTGAGCGAGACCACGCGGGCGCTCGGGTGCGGGTTGAACACGACGGCGTTGCCGCCGGCGACCATCCCTATCGCGTTGCAGATGATCGTCTCGGTGGGGTTCGTCGATGGGGTGATCGATCCTATGACGCCGTAGGGCGCCCTCTCGATGAGCGTGAGGCCGTGGTCGCCCGAGAAAGCCACGGGCCGGAGGTCTTCGGTGCCTGGTGTCGCGTTGGCCACCAGCGTGTTCTTGCGGACCTTGTCCTCGTAGCGCCCCAGCCCCGTCTCGGACACTGCCATTCTCGAGAGACGCTCCGCGCTGGCGAGCGCGGCCCTGCGCATCGACGCTATCACGGCCCTGCGAGTCTCGAGGGGGATCTCGGCGAACTCGGCGAAGCTCCTGCCGGCGGCGCTCACGGCTCCGTCGACGTCCTCGAGTATGCCTCGTCCGTCGAAAGGAGGGGGCGCCTTCGGTTCGCTGGCGCGACCGGACTGCGACGTCAACTCATCGACGACGCGACCCACGATCGTCTGTATCGCGAGTTCTCCGTTCGCCACGGATCACCTCACAGCGCAGAGAGAAACGGCAGGACCGCGAGGCCGGGCGGCGCCTTGTGGCGCCGGTCGCACCTCCGCGACCTCCTACGCCTTCGTGTAGACGAGAGCGCCGTCCACTTCGATGGAGTCGATGATCGCCATGATGACGGCGTCGGCCGGCCTGTCCTTCGTTGCCAGGGTCTGGCGGGCCGAGCTGCCGCTGGCGTATAGGACGACCTCGCCCGGTCCGGCGCCCACCGCGTCCACCGCCACCACGAAAGATCCGGTCTCTGACCCGTCGAGATCGATCTGGCGCACGATCTGGAGCTTCGCACCGATGAGCTTCTCGTCCTTCTGCGTCGAGACGACGGTGCCCACGACCTTGCCGAGGTTCATTTGCTCTCTCTAAGGGACAGCCCATGCCCCCACACGCGCGGAAGCGCGCGGGAGGCGCGAGCGACAGACTGAGCGTAGCTACTTGGACTTCGGCGTCTTGCCTATCGGGAGAACGTCCTCGAGACTCAGGTGCGGTCTCGGGATGACGTGCGTTGAGATGAGCTCTCCGATCTTGCTTGACGCCGCCGCACCGGCGTCGACCGCCGCTCTCACGGCCGCCACGTCTCCGCGGACTATCGCGGTGACGTACCCACCGCCGACCTTCTCGTATCCCACGAGTACGACCTTCGCCGCCTTGACCATGGCGTCGGAGGCCTCGACCATTCCTACGAAACCTCTGGTTTCGATCATGCCCAGGGCATCGCCCATCTCATCCTCCTGGCATGGGAGCGCTTGGCTCCACCGAGACAATGCGTCTGTTCCCCGGCTCCACCGGGGCGGGTCCGGCCTACAGCAGCACGCCTTCGAGCATCTCGTGCGGTGCCGGGATCACGTGATACGAAACGAGCTCGCCGACCTTCTGCGCGGCCTCGGCGCCGGCCGAGACAGCGGCCTTCACGGCTCCGACGTCGCCGCGGACGAGGACGGTCACGTATCCGCCCCCTATCCTCTCGTACCTGGTCAGCTTCACCTTGGCGGTCTTGACCATGGCATCGGCGGCCTCTATGAGCCCCACGATGCCCTTGGTTTCGACCATGCCTAGCGCTTCACCTGGCAAGTGATCAGACCTCCACCGCGCGGTCCGCGCGTGTCCGGGAAACTACTTCAGGATCTCTACAGCAACAGGCGGCCTGATGTCGGCCGCGTTCGCGTCATCGGTGTCCAGGTGCATCTCCAGCGCCGCGCTCTTCCCTACACGCACCAGCACGTTCTCGAGGACGAGCGCTCTTATGCCGGGGAACCTCACGCGTACCAGGTCGCCGTCCTTCACGCCGTACTCGCCGGCGTCGCGGTCGGTCATGTGAATGTGGCGCATCGCCCGGATGGCACCCTCGCGGAGGACGACCGTCCCGGTCGGACCAACGAGCGTGACCGGAGCGCTTCCGGCCAGATCACCTGACCTGCGCACCGGTGGGTCTATGCCGAGCCTGACCGCGTCCGTCCTTGACAGCTCCAGCTGCGTGTAGTTCCTCACGGGGCCCACGACCCTCACCACCTCGAGCGCGCGGCCCGACGGACCCACGGCGGTCACCCGCTGGCCGGAGACGAACTCCCCGGGCTGGCTGAGGTCGCGTATCCTGGTGAGTTCCGCACCCTCGCCGAAGAGGCTCTCGATCGAACTTCGGGCCAGATGGACGTGTCTGGCCGACACGTTGACCGGTATGCCGCTCGAGGGCGCGGTGGCCGCGGCGGGCGTGCCCGGCCTGTCTCCTTGGAGCCGCCTCAGCACCTCCTGGGCGATCCTCTCGACCTCGTCCACGTGTGCCCTCCGCCGCCAGCGGTCGACAAACAACCCGGCGGCGCCCCCACTCTTCGCGGAGCCGCCCGCCAGCCGAACCGGCGTGAGTCTATCAGGGGGCACTGAAACTGTCAACGGAAAGGGACTTGCGGGGTGAGCGGCCGAAGGAGGAGAGTTCATCAGCGTTCTGCGGGGAGACGTGCTCCGCCGGCGCCGGCCTCGGTCCCCCAATGCGGCGGCCCGGCCTCATGGAGGCCGGGCCGTTGATACTGGGGATGCGTCCCCGCGAATGCCGTGCTACAGGTACGGTACGACTCATTCTCTGGATTGGGGATCAGCCCACGACCTGGAGACTTCTCACGAGCATGACAGGAGACGCATACCCCAAATCCGGTCGTCGTCTCCTGTACAAGCAGGAAGCGTGCCAGGGCTAGTTCGTGTTTGAACGGCGATTGTTACAATCCGGGCAGAGGTCCCGCCACGTCGGGCCTCAGGATGCCTCATCCTGCGAGTCGCTGAGGCCTCGCCTGTACGAGTCCGCTATCAGGAGGTCTATGGCCTTGAACGTCAGCCGTCCGAGGAAGGGGCCCGAAGCGATGGCGCGCGCCGCGGCGACCGCGGGCGGGCTCATGGCCGCCGACACGGCGGCTCGGCGCAGGCGCTGCGAGGCGTCCTCTCCCCCGCTCGCCGGAAGCAGCAGGTCGACGGAGAGCTCCGCAGCGCGATCGGGGTGCTTCCGGAGCAGGTGCCGCAGAGAGCCCTTGGCACTCTCGTAGCGCTTCTCGAGAAGCTGGTCGAGCGAGTGAAAGTGTATGTGGTACGCGACGGCGTCGGGGCAGTAGCGGAAGGCGAGCCCGGCGTCGCGCTCGAGCCTGAACGCGAGCTCGGTGTCCTCGAAGCCGTAGTTGCGGAAGGTCTCGTCGAACAGGCCCACGTCGACCAGCGCGCTCCTCGCAACGGACGAGTTGTTCGTGAGAAAATACCTGGCAGGCACCTCGTCGCCCGCCCCGAGCTTGTGCACGCCCCTCGTGTCGAGGTATCGCAATGCGTTGGACGTCCCCAGCTCGGGGGCAGTTAGTGCGTTCCCTATCACGACCGAACCCGGATAGAGCCGGTGCGCCCTGACGTGGGCGCTCACGAGCCTGGGCTCGGCCCGCATGTCGTCGTCGAGGAAGATCACGAGATCTCCCGTCGCCTTTCTGATGGCGCTGTTCCTGGCGGCGGCCCTCCCGCGGTTCTGTTCGTGCCGCACGCTCACGAGCGAATACGAGGTGGAGACCCCATCGAGCAGTTCCTGCGTACCGTCGCACGAGCAGTCGTCTGCCACGACCACCTCGATGAACTGGTGGTGATAGGTCTGCGCGCACAGGGCGTTCAGCGTGGCGGCCAGAAGTTCCTTCTTCCTGAAGGTCGGCACCACGACGCTGACCGACGTGTCAGGCCTCTCCACGTTGCCTCCACCGCTCGACGAGGTCGAGTGCGAGCCGTTCCATTCTGGCCATGTGCTTGCTGTGGTCGGCGCGCTCGGACATGTCACGCACCGCCTTCTCCCCGAGCCTTCGTCTCAGCTCGGGCGACTCGATGAGGTTCATGATGGCCTCCGTGAGCGCCTGCCCGTTCCTCGGCGGCACGACGAGGCCGCTCTCGCCGTCATCGACCCACTCGAGCGAGGAGGCCAGGTTCGACACGATGACCGCGCTTCCGCAGGACATCGCCTCCAGGAGCGACACGGCGGTGGCGTCTACGGAGGGCACGGTGACGAACACGTCGGACGCCACCATGTACGCGGGCAGCTCCTCATGAGGGATCCTCCCGACGAAGTGCGCCCGCTCGTCGATGCCCAGCGCACCGGCCAGCTCGCGGAACCGGGCGTCGTCGCCCTCGTTGCCGGCGAATATGAAGTGGGTGTCGGGCCTCGCCGCCTGCACGGCGGGTATGATGCCGACGATGACGTCGATGTTGTAGTAGGGCTGCGTGAAGCTCCTTATGCTCAGGACGACGGGGGCGTCCTCTGGGATGCCGAGCCGCCGTCGGATGTCGGTGGGAGCGTCGGGTCGGAAGACGTCGAGGTCGACGCCCCAGAGCACGACGTGGCATTCGGCTGGGTCGGCGCCCATCGCTATCGCATGGTCCAGGATGTCGCGCGAGTCTCCGGTCACCAGGTCGGCCGTCCTGAGAACGTGTTCGGCCAGGCGGCCCTTGAGGAACGACTGGTGGGGCGTCAGGTAGACGTCGTCGCCCCACACGGTCATGATGAAGGGGTGGAATCCCGAGAACGCTCCCCAGTACCCGTAGCCGGTGAGGAAGTGCGTGTGCAGCAGGTCCGGTTCAATCGTCCTCAGGATCTTCCTGACCCGACGAAGGGCGACCGCGTAGTGGAGCGGCTTGAACGGTATCCCGGTCCGGATGTCGTGGACCGTCACTCCCTCGATGGGAGCGGGCTGGACGGTCAGCAGGTGGACGTCGTGGCCCCGCTCGACGAAGTAGCCGAGCCAGCGCTCCGTATGGATGTGGCCCCCGATCGAGAGGTAGGCGATCCTCACTCCGTCACTCCTCAGAATGTGATGGCCAGCGACCCGTCAGCGCGCTCGTCGGCCAGCCTCGCCCGGCGCCTGAAGTGCCCGGCGGCCACCCACACGAACAGCCACACCACGGGCGCTATCTTCCACGCATGATTGAACACGTGCTGGAAGGTGGTCCAGTGCGCATCCAGGGCACTCCCCGGCACGTCGTAGAGCACGAAGAACGTCGGGGCGGCGAGGAGCGCGTAGATTACCCACAGCGTGCGTGAGCGGGTCCTGGCGTACAAGAGGACGAGCACGGGCATGAGGACGACATAGTGGTACTCCCAGACCTCTCTGAAGACGAAGAAGAAGAGGATCGTCCACAGGGCGAGTGACTCCAGGAAGTCGAAGGGCCGCCTCCGGAACGTCACCCACAGACAGACGAGCGTCGGCAGCCCGGCCGCCGCAAGGAGCATGATGCGCGTCCAGGAGATGCCGATAGGCCCTATCCGGGCGAAGAACTCCGAAGCGTTCGGGAAGAAGTGGTACTTCACCACCATGAGGAGCGACAGGAACCCGAGGTTGCCCGGCATCGGATTGAGGTTGAAGCTGAAATTGTCGTGAGTGAAGTCCCCCACACCGGACCGCCGCAGCAACAGGTACGGGACGCTCGTAAGAAAGAGGAGCGCGAGTCCGAGCACGATCGTGCGGTAGCGCTTCATGCGCAGGAGGATCGGAAGGAAGAGTATCGTCAGGTGTTTGATCAGGAGTGAGGAGATCCACGACCACTCGAACGCGGCTCGTCTTCCGCGTGCGTGCGCGAGCGCGAACGCGAAAATGAGCGCGGCCATGACGAACGTGAGCTGACCCATGTACTGCTCGAGGTAGAATGGGGTGAAGACAAGCCACATCGCCGCGAGCTGCGCGAAGAGCCAGAAGTCCCTCGTCATCCTTCGCGTCGAGGCCACGCAGGCAAGCAGGACCGCCTCGACCATCGCGACCCACAGCCAGTACGCCACGCGGGGCGGAACGGCGTTCGCCGCAACGCCGATCGTGTACGCCACGAAAGGCAGATACCTGTAGAAATACGCGTAGGGCACGACCCTGTCCGGGTCCTCCATCGGGCGGCGGTAGATGTCGTCGCCATCGAGCACGTAGCGACCGGCCTGGTAGAAGGCGTAGAAGTCGCTCCCCTGCCCCTCTCCGAGGTTGTGGACGCCCTCTACGAACAGGGGGTTTAAGAAGTGCCCCGGCTCGATAAGCGACGCCATGAAGACGGCGTGGACCGCCACCGCGAACGCGAGCAGCAGGAGCGCGTTCCTTCTCATTGCATACCTCCGTGCTTGGTGAGCCGCGCGGTCGCCCGCAGCGCCCTGTACCAGGGCTTCGTCGCGCCGTATCGCCTGAGCGGCACGAGCGACGTTCCGAACGCCGACTTGAACGCGTCGACGCCCTCGATGCCGGCGCTCGCGCCGAGGTCGTACTCCACACATCCCTCCTCGACGCCCGCTTCCATCGCGGCCGCGTGAAGCAGGTTGTTGGGGGCGAGCGAGCGGGCGCTGTCGCGCGATACGTTGCCCCAGTTCATGATCCTGCCGTGGAGCGCGAAGTTGAGGTCGCCGCCTATGACGGTCCCGTCGTGCTCGGCCAGCCACATCTGGACGTCGTCGCCGTCGAGCGATGACAGGAACGAGAAGAACCCGGGGCCGAACTCGCAGGCTTCCCCCCAGCGCGCGCTGCACTCCACGAGCATGTCGTGATATTCGAGGAAGTCCGCCTCCGAACGGGCTCGCCGGACGGTCACGCCCGCCTTGCGGGCCTTGCGGACCTTGTTGCGCGCCGACGGGCGGAACCCAGCCCACACACTCTCGTAGCCGGCCTTGAGTGATATGCGGTGCGCCTGTTCGACGTGCACCTCGAACCCTGGAAGTTCTGCGGGCAGCCTTCCGGCGTTGTCCGTCACGTACGCCGCCGCCACCCCCGCGCCACGCGCCAGTCCGGAGAAGGTCTCGAGCAGCGCCTCGGACGCTCCCGCGGGCGAGTCCGGAGGCAGAACGAGGCCGCCGTACGTCCCCACGGGCATCGACGCGAGAATCCGGACGGGGCCACGCTCGACCTCGACCGCCGGCATGCCCGCGGCCGGTTTGCCTTCCACGTGGATGGTCAGGTAGAGAGTCTCCGAGCCCTTGCCTGCCTCGCGGAGCGCCGCGGCCCATCCCACCTTGTGGAAGAACGAGGCCCCGTGGTCTTCGTCCACGAGGTCGTCCCAGCCTTGAGGCGCGGCACGCAGGACTTGGACGTCCACCCGCCTACCTCCCGTAGTACGCAAGGACCTTGTCGACGGCCGTCACGACGTCCTGCGCATCCTGGTCGGTCATGTCGGGGTAGATCGGGAGAGAGATCGCTTTCTCGAAGTAGCTCTCTGTGACGGGGAACGTGCCCGGGGGAAGCCCAAGGTGGTCCCTGTAGAAGGGGTGATAGTGGATCGGGATGAAGTGGACGCTCACGCCTATCCCCTCGTCGAGGAGGGCTCTTATCACGTCGTCGCGGCCTATGGTCGTTGCCTTTGGGTCGACCTGTATGGGATAGAGGTGCCACGCGTGATGTCCGCGGTCGTAACCACGCGGCAGCTTGAGAGCAGAGAGACCCTCGAGCCCTGCCGTGTACGCGGCCGCTATCCGGGCGCGCGACTCTCTGAACTCGTCCACCCGCTCGATCTGGCAGACGCCTAGGGATGCCTGCAGGTCGTTCATGTTGTACTTGTAGCCGGGCTCCAGGATCTCGTAGTACCAGGGGCCACGGTCGCTGTAGCGCTTCCAGGCGTCGCTGCTCATGCCGTGCAGGCTCAGACGCCCGATCCTGGCGATAAGCTCCTCGTCGTGCGACGTAACGGCGCCGCCCTCGCCCGTGGTGATCCCCTTGGTCACGTAGAAGCTGAACGAGGTCGCGTCCGCCATCGACCCTATCTTCCGGCCACCGATGTCCGCTCCTATGGCGTGAGCCGCGTCCCCCAGCACCTTGAAGCCACGGTCGCGGCCGAGCGCCATTATGTCGTCCATCTCGCAGGGGCGGCCTGCGAAGTGAACGGGGACGACGAGCGCGGTCTTGTCGGACAGCACGGGCTCGATGCTCTCGGCCGTCAGATTCAGGCTCTCGGGACCGACGTCCGCGAGGACCGGTACTGCCCCCACGTGGATCACGGTGTTCGGTCCGGCCGCGAAGTTCAGCGCCGGCAGCACGACCTCGTCGCCGGGCTTCACGCCGAGCGCTATCATCGCCAGGTGCAGACCGGCCGTGCATGAGTGGACCGCCGCGGCCGTGCGGACGCCCACGTAGGAGGCAACGGAGCGCTCGAACTCCCTCGTCTGAGGCCCCACCGTCAGCCAGCCGGACCGGAGCGTCTTCACGACGTTCTCTATGTCGGCTTCACAGATCGAAGGTCTGGCGAAGGGAAGAAACTGCTTGCGTACCGGCTTCCCTCCCTCAGCCGCGGGCAGTTGTCTCGTCATCTCTCCTCGAAGGTGATATGTCAGGGAACACGCGCGCCAGCGCCCTCACGATCCCGTCGCGGTCGCCGTCGTGCGCCAGGGTCTCGAGCTCCTTCGTGACCTCTCTCATGTTCTCCGTCTCGAGTCGGGAACTCGGGCGGACCACCGATATCTTGTCATATCCCGTCGCGTCGAGTTCCTCGTCTGTCGTCCAGAGCTGCTCATGCAGCTTCTCGCCGGGACGGAGGCCGCAATACTCAATAGCGATATCCTGGCCCGGCTCCATCCCGGACAACCTGATGAGATGCTCGGCGAGTTCGGAGATCCTTATGGGATCGCCCATGTCGAGTACGAATATCTCGCCGCCCCTGCCCAGGAAGCCCGCCTCGAGGACGAGCATGGCGGCCTCCCTTATCGTCATGAAGTAGCGTGTGACGTCAGGGTGAGTGACGGTGACCGGGCCGCCCTGCCTTATCTGTTCTTTGAACATCGGAACGACGCTTCCTCTGCTTCCAAGGACGTTCCCGAACCTGACCGCGACGAGCTTCGTGTCGCAGCCCTGATTGCTCTTGTCGATCAGGATCAGTTCTGCGAGGCGCTTCGACGCCCCCATGATCCCGTGAGGTCTCACGGCCTTGTCCGTAGACAGCATGACGAGCCGCTCCGCGCCGTGCAGCACGGCCGCCTCCACCAGCGACCGCGTCCCGGTGACGTTGTTGCGAATCGCCTCCTCGGGAAACGCCTCCATCAGGTGAACGTGCTTGTGCGCTGCCGCGTGGAATACGATGTCGGGGCGGTATTCCCTGAACAGGTTCTCAAGGGCGACGCGGTCGGCGACGCTGCCCACGACCGGGACCTTGCGAAGCCGGGGGTGCGACAAGGAAAGCTCGAGGTCGATCTCATAGACGCTGTTCTCGCCCCTCCCCATCAGCACCATGAGGTCGGGTCCGAACGACGCGACCTGGCGCGCCAACTCGGAGCCTATCGAGCCGCCAGCGCCGGTGACCAGAACCGCGCGCCCGCGAATGTAGTCGGTCATCTCCGCCGTGTCGAGGACGACCGTCTCGCGTCCCAGCAGGTCGTCCAGCTCGACAGCGCGGATCTGGCTTATCTGGACGTCGCCGAGGAGGATCTCCCAGACGCCCGGGACGATCATGAATGAGGTCCCGGCCTCCTCCGCGAGCCTCACGACCTCCCTGATCGTGCGGCCCGATGCAGACGGGATGGCTATTATGATGTGCTGGACGTCGTGCTCCGCACCCACCGACACGAGGTCGCCAACCGGGCCCAGCACGGGCGAGCCCGCCACGATCTCGCCCACCTTCGCGGGATCGTCGTCCAGGAATCCTACGACCACGTATCCCTGCTCCGGACGGGTCGCCATCTCGGTGGCGACCATCCTGCCGGCCGCACCGGCTCCCACGATCAGGGTTCTCACGTTCTTGTCCTGCACCTTCATCGTATGACTGCCGCCTTCGTGAATGAAACGGCGCCGTCCGTGGCCTCCACGCGAATGACGTAGACGCCGCTCGGGACCTCGGAGCCCGCGGAGTCGAGTGTGTCCCAGACATACGGCTCGGTCGGCCTCAGCTTCCTGACCTCTTCACCGAGGATGTCCATCACCGTCACTCTGGAACCCTCGGGCACCCCGTAGAGCGTAACCTCCGAGGCGTCTCCGCCTTCCTTCCACGGGTTCGGATAGACGAAGACATCTCCTATGCTGGAGCCGTACCCGGACTCGAATCTGCACAGATTCGTGGCCTGCGTGTTATCGTTGATGACGATCGCCCAGACGATTCCGGAGCCCCTGTCGACTCCTATCTCCGAAACGCTCTCTCCGGGGATGCCGTCCGACACGCCGTACAACGCCGCGACGGTGCCGTTGCCGTAGAGCATGGCCACGCCCTCGTCAGTGGCGGCCCAGATGTGACCGTGCGCGTCGGCGTCAAGCGCCGACACAGCGAGGCCCTGCAGCGCGTTGACCTCCCTGAGGGAGCCGGAGGCCGGCTCGTAGACAGCCAGGCCGGAAGCCGTCCCCACCCAGACCCTGCCTTTGGCATCCACATGCAAGGCCTGCACCAGATCGCTGGGGAGCCCGTTCTCAGCGGAATAGTGGACCCAATCGTCGTCCGAGAAGACCGCCGGGTCGCCGTAGTCCCAGACGTCGACGCCGCTGGAGTAGTAGCCTATCCAGAGCCTGCCTCCGCCGTCGACCGCCACCGAGCGGACGTCATCGTCCGAGAAACTGGTCGAGTCGGGAGTCCATGCATTGTCGTAGTGGAACCACACGTCATCCGAGGTCGTGTCGGGGTCATTCTGGATCAAGAACTCCACCGTTCCCGCGTTCAGGTGCGACTCGTCGCGCATCCCGAACCACATGTCTCCGCTCGCCGTCTCCGTCATCGAGAAGGGGCGCTTGTTCTCGAGCTCCACCTGATAAGTGTAGTACGTCCAGGTATCGTCGCTCTTGTCGTAGAAGGTTCCGGCGTCGTCGAGCCGGTCGACGGCATTCGGCAGATCCCGGCCGATCCACTTGTCTCCCGACGCATCGACGAAGACGGCGTTGTTCCAATGGTCGCTCCTGATGCCGCCGTCCGCGGACAGGTGCAGTACCCAGGTGCCGTCGTCGTACCCGATGAGCCCGCTGTGTTCGGTAGCCATCCACACGATCTGTCCCTCGATGTCCATGTCGAGCACGCGCGGGCTGTTGGGTATGGTCACGACGCTCCAGTCCTGCGCCGCCGCGGGCAGGTACGCCAGAACCGACATCGCGAGTGCCATCAGTGTCGTCGTGCGCATCTCGTTTCCTTCCGGATTCAGGCCGAGCACCGGCCTGTCAAACATCTGCCGATCCAGCGCAGCAGGATCCTGACGTCTCCGCCCAACGACCAGCTCTGCACGTAATAGGTCTCGATGTCCCGCGTGGCCGCACCACCCGCCTCGCGCTCGTCCGGTCCGACCGGCACGGAGGGTCCGGTCAGGCCTGGCCTTGCGTCGAGCCTCATGGCGTCCCTCTCGCCGAGCCCCGCCTCCTCCTCGGGCGCGAGCGGTCTGGGCCCCACGAGGCTCATGTCTCCCACGAGCACGTTGAGGAGTTGGGGGAACGTCGAGAGGCCGTGGCGCACGGCGAACCTCCGCAGCGCGCCGCCGTCGACCGAAGGCCTGAGCACGTACATTCCGAAGCGAGCCCTGTTCCGCCCAACACGCTCGACGGTCTCGAGCGGGGCGCCTCTCCCGGAAACGACCGTGACGACCGACATCACACCAAGCGCGGGTGCCCAGAGCGCCAGCAGCAGGACCGACCCTGCTGCGTCGGCGGTCCTCTTGAGACCAGCTCCCGCCCGCAGAAGCGCCTCGCGCTCGAAGGACACGATGGGCAGGCTCAGGAACTCCTCGACGCGGGCTCTGAGCGTGAGGATGTCGGAGAAGCCCGAGAGCATCTTCACGTCCACCTGGCTGTGCCTCGTTCGCAGCAGGAAGTCGGCTATCCGGTCATTCGACAGCGTCGGGTCCGCGAATATGACCTCGTCTATCCTCTGTTCCTCGAGGAGCGACGGCAGGGCGTCGAGCGTCCCGACCACGGGCACGCCGGATCCAGAGCCTCGGCCCCCATCCGATTCGATGAGACCCACCAGATCGTATCCGGCGCCGTGGCGTCCCAGGATGCGTCCGGCCGTGCGCTCCGCGTCCGGGCCCTGCCCTACCACCACCACGCGCCGCAGATCGAAACTGCCCGCCTGGACCGCCCGATGCGCCGCCCGCAGTGCCATGCGGAGCAGAGTGACGATGAGGATCGTGAGCACGCAGAAGACGCCCACCAGCACCCTCGAGTAGACCGTCTGCGAGGCCAGGAAGGTGCTGGCCATCAACATCACCGCGGCAACGGCGGTCGCCCGCGTCGCGCGGAGGAGTATGTCGGGGCCGTCCTCCCGCTCGGTCCTGCGGTCGTACAGACCCACGAGGGCGAACGACACAAGCAGGACGATGTTGGAGAAGACGATGAACGGCGCGTAGACGTTCACACCGAACATCGGCTTCGAGAGCAGCCCCTTCAGGCTCGAGCGGAGCAGGTACGACAACGTGAAGGCCCCGTTGATGGCCACGACGTCCGATACCAGAAGCACGCCGCGCCGGATGGCTGTCCTGTGTCTCTTCATCAGGTAGGCGACCTTCCCCCACTTCTCATAGAAGTGGAAGAGCGAGATCATGTGCGCCACGAGCTGCTTGGATGGGCCTCGCTTCGCACTCTCCCTCGCGTACCGGTGCTTCATCACCGCGTCGGCGACGTAGTAGACCTTCCAGCCGCTCTTCCAGGTCCTGTAGCACCAGTCGACGTCCTCGAAGTAGAGGAAGAACCGCTCGTCCATCAGGCCGATGTCCGAGAGGGCCTCCTTCCTCACCATCATGCAGGCGCCGATCACCCAATCGACCTCTCGCGAGTGGTCGTGGTCGAAGTCGGCCATCAGGTAACGCCGCAGTGCAGGTGAGCGACTGAAGACCCTGCCCAGGAACGTTCGCCTGAGAATGAGCGTCCAGAACGTATAGAAGCGTCTGCACGAGTCCTGCACCGTGTCGTCGGCGTTCAGGAGCTTTCCCGCGGCGATGCCGGCGTCGCCGCGCTCGTCCATGAAGCGCAAGAGCCGCTCCAGCGCGCGAGGAAGGACCTTGATGTCGGGATTGAGGACCAGGACGTACCTGCCCAGAGCCTCACGTATCCCCTGGTTGACCGCTCTCGAGTAGCCGACGTTCGTTGAGTTCCGGAAGTACCTGACCTCCGGGAACTCTCGCTCGACGAACGCGGCCGTTCCGTCGCCCGAAGCATTGTCGATCAAGATCGTCTCGACGCCAGGGCCTGCGGTCTCTCTGATCGACGGCAGGCACTCGCGCAGGGGCTCGAGGCTCCTGTACCCCACGATGACGATCGACAGGTCAGGCGTCTCGGGCGATCTCACGATGTCTGAAAGATCCTCGCCATCCGTAGCCGCCACACCAACCACATGGCCTCCCACACGATTCGTCTGGACATCTTCGACGTGCCCGAATGCCTGTCGACGAACACGATCGGTATCTCCAGGATCGAGAATCCCCTCCTCCAGCACCTGAAGTTGATCTCGATCTGGAACGAGTATCCGTCTGAGCGTATCGAGCTCAGGTCGAGTGACTCGAGGACGTGCCTGCGGAAGCACTTGAACCCGCCGGTGGAGTCGCGGAGAGGTAGTCCCGTTACAATGTGCGTATAGACGTTCGCGAAGTAGCTGAGGAAGAGGCGGCGGAGCGGCCAGTTCACAACGTTGGCTCCCGTTATGTACCGCGACCCCAGCACGAGATCGTAGCGCTGAGCGTTCTCCGCGAGCTTCGGTATCTCGTCCGGGTCGTGGGAGAAGTCCGCGTCCATCTGCACGATTAGGTCGGCTCCCGCGTCCAGCGCGTAGCCGAACCCGGCGACGTAGGCCGAGCCGAGCCCCATCTTGGACTTCCTGTGGAGCGCGTGAACGCGCGCATCCTGCGCTGCCACCGAGTCCACGTACGCGCCCGTCCCGTCCGGCGACCCGTCGTCGACCACCAGCAGCTCGACACCCGGCATCTGGCCGAGCACCCGGGGTATCAGCTCCTCTATGTTCTGACGCTCGTTGTAGGTGGGTACGACGACCATGATCTTCATCGGTGTTGCCCCTCTAGCCTCTGACCCGGAACGGAAACGCCCAGAGCAGCGCGATGAGGATGGACGCGGCCAACGTCAGGATGAGACCGGTGCGCAGGCTTCCCGGTACATGCTTCATGAGTACCGTGTGCTCGCCGGGCTCAAGATAGACCGAGCGGAAGGCATAGTTCGTGCGGTAGATCTCGGTCTCTTCACCGTCCACGAACGCCTTCCAGCACGGCGGGTAGTATACCTCCGAGAATACGAGCAGACAAGGTCGCCTGATGCTCGCGCTGACCTGGAGACCGGCCGGCGAATACTCGTCGAGACGGACGGTGCTGCCCTCCACACTCTCAACCGGGCCGGGCAGCTCGCTCACGAGCGCCGCCGTGTGCGCGGGGTCGAAGAGCGCATTCCCGTACTCCGCCAGCATCTCAGCCTCGTTCGCATCGTGACGCACGTCACCCACGAGGAACACACGCGGCAACGTGCCCTGAATCTCATACACGTTCTGCGCCACGTTCGTGAGCGCCGGATGATCGATCGGCTGAGGGCTGACGATATACCTGACGTTGAACATCGCCAGTAGCTTCAGGTTGCCCAGTCCCACTTTCTGGAGCAGGTCGTCCACTACCGCGAGCTTAGCCGGGTGGTAGCCCCCTATCGACTCGATCCTGTGGTACATCCACTCGTTCGAGCTGAAGCCGTTGCCCACCGGGGCGATTCGGAACGGTCCCTCCTGGTCCTTGAGGAACTCCACGGCCTGCGTCGTCGGGTAGTAGGACGAGAGCGGCATCATGCGCTCCGGCTTGAGGAACCGCAGGTCGACTATGGAGACGTCCCATATGACGAGTCCGACGAGCAGCAGGGCCGGGATCCAGGCCTTGAGCTTCCTCGTACCGGTGACGAAGATGGCGACGCCGGTCGCGGCGGCGAACATAAGCAGGATGCCGCCGTCGCGGAGGGCCATCCTCGCGGCCCGGTACGCGGCCTCGCGGACGAAGGCCGTCTGTGCTCCGGCATACTTGGCAAGGAGGGCGGCGGTGGCCTTGTGGGCGATGGTCGACCTCATGCCCATCGTGGCAAGGCCCACCACGATTCCGACCGCGGCGGCGGCGACGGCCCACGGCAGCCAGCGTCTCTCCCGCTCGCTCTCCTCGCCAAGCAGCATCGACGCCCCGTGCCCGGCGAGGGCGGCCAGCCCGAACTGCACGAATATGAGGAAGAGCGCCGGAACGCGGAATCTGCTGAATCCCGGCAGTGCCAGGTAGAGGAGCCGGTATATCGGCTCTATGTATTTGCCGAACGAGAGAAACACCCCGAGCGACACTAGCGCCACGAGGAACCAGGTCCGACGCGTCCGGGCGAACGCCCCGATGGCCGCAAGTGAGAGGACGACGTATCCCACGTAGTGCGAGACCTGCTGGAACGGCATCGTCCCCCAGTAGGTCTCGTTGGCCAGACCGAACGCTGACGGCACGAGGAAGGTCAGTAGTTCCTTGGGGTGCATCGACCACATCGTGGCCTGGTCGAACCCCATTCCTCCTCCCGTGGCCGCCCTCGTCGAGAAGGTCGAGTACTCGCGCACCGGAAGCAGGAGCACGGCGGCCAGTCCCGCGGCGAGCACACCCGCGGCCACCAGCTCACCGGTCTTCACCGCAAGCTCCCTGCCGGGTTCCTTGTTGCGCGAGGAGATGATGAGATAGTGCACCAGAAGGAGACCGACCGCGAGCCACGTGTAGTAGCTGACCTGCACGTGCCGGGCGAGGAACTGGAGTCCTCCGACCAGAGCCAGCATCGCCACCCACTTCCTCTGACCGGTCTCCAGGAGTCTCTCCGCTGCCATCAGGATGATCGGTATGTAGGCCGCGGTCAGGATCTTGCCGCCGTGACCGATCGACGCCAGGCCGATGAGGTGCGGTGTGAGCATGTACGACACACCACCCAGAAGGGCGCCTCCGTGCCCGACGCGCCGCGAGCGAAGAAAGAAGAACATGCCGATGCCGGCCAGCAGGTAGTGAAGGAAGAGGAAGAAGAGCCTCGGAAGCTCAACGCCCGGGATCATCTCGAGCACGTGCTTGATCCAGTAGCTCGGATAGACGAAGGCGCTCCACGACATGCTCTCAAAGAACGGCATTCCACCGAAGATGTACGGGTTCCACAGCGGGAGATGACCGGCCGCTATCTGTCCATTGCCATACTGCTCGAAGATGGCGGCGGCCGCCAGCACGTCCCCACCTGTGAGGATGTCTCCTCTGAAGACGATGCGGTTGAAGAAGACGAGTCCCAGGGCGATGATCGCGAGCACGCAGATCAGCGTGGAGCGAGGTCCGAACAGCGGAGGTCTGGGCTCCGCCTTCACCCTCTTCTTGGGTGGTCGCTTCCTGGATTTCATGCTACCTCCCCAATCTCGTCTCGGGGGCCCGCATGCGCGGCATGTCGCGCGAGGACCATGTAGCCACCCAGCAATCGAATCGCCCACGAGACCGCTGTGGCGAGAGCCGCCCCGAGGAGTCCCATGGACGCGATCAACACGATGTCGAGCGCTACGTTCAGGCCAATGCCGGCGAGATTGAACACCATGAACTCGCGGAGCGCCTTCCTTGGCAGTCTCGCGCCGATCACGCTCGAAGGAACAGAGTAGAACAGCTTCAGCACTCCGGACAAGGCGAAAGGCGCGATCAGGTAGAAGCCCGCGTCATACCTGCCTCCAAACAGGAGGTGGACGACCTGCCTGCCGAGCGTGAGGTAGAGGATGGTGACGACTACGGCTATGGCAGCTATGGCGAGATTGAGCCGCTTCATGGGAATCGAGCCAAGGACGTTGACGCGCGGAAGCAGCACGTACGACAGGGAGTAGAAAATGAAGTCGAACCCACGCATGACCGAGAAGATCGTGGCGTAGACGGCAAGCTCCGACATGGGCAGCATCCTGCCGATCACGAGCTTGTCCATCGCCACCATCACCGAGAGAGAGACGGAGATGCCGAGGAAGAAGAACCCGTTCTGGATCACGGATCTGGGAACCCGCCTGGCACCGGCCGGAACGACTCTGGCCGCGTGAACGGCGAAGATCGCGGCGATGCCGATGTACCCCAGGATGATCGTCCAGAGCGCGCGGTCCAACGTGAGGGCGCCGGCGAGCGCCAGCAGCGCAAGCCCGACGGCGGTGACCATCACGGGGGTTCGCGCCCCCGTCATGGCCAGCTCGTATCTGTGCCGGGCGCGGAGCGCCGACGTGGTCATGGTCACGGTGTTCTGCGAGACCACGAGCGCGACCGCCGCCGCGGCCGCGAGACCGGCAAGCGAATAGAAGCGCACTGCCACAAGCGCCACCACCACGCCTAGCGGCAGCACGAAGAGAAGCACGTTACGCAGGTGTCTCCGCGCGTCGAACTCCGACGCGTCAGGACGGGTGAGGAAGCGGACACTCGAGGAGTCCTGGCCCAGCAGGGAGAGTGCGGACAGGAGCGGGAGTGCGCCCATGAGCAGCGAAACGATGCCCACGTCGCTCTTGGACAGCGTTCTGGCGAGCGCGGTCTGGCCCACGACCTGAAGGACCGCCGAGGCGAGGACGATCGCGAAGACCCGACCGACCCGCGTGGAGGTCGTGTTGACAAGCGTCGATGCCAGGTTGAGACGTGTGTCTGTCCTCAACTCCCCTCCGCTGCTCGAGAGCGCCGCCGTATCGCGTCGCGACTACTCTATGTAGCCCAGCGATCTCAGCTGCTCACGGATCGACTCGTCCATCGTCGAGCCGACCTCCTCCCTCTCGGTACCGAGCAGCGGCTCGTAGGAAGCGATCGTGTGGATGGGGTACTTCTCCAGGTGCGACGGTTCTATCGTCTCCATCAGGACGCGGCCGTCCATGTCGTCGGGCACCGGCAGACCCATGACCGCGAGCGCTGTCGGCGCCACGTCCTCGACCCGTGCTCCCTCGAACCGGCCGGTCGACGCGAAGGCGGGTCCTGATGCGATGAGGACGGCCTTGCGCTCGTGCTTCCCCGTCAGCTGTGGCCGCTCCGGCGGCGGGTCCGTTCGGGCCTGGAAACCGTGGTCCGAGACGACTATCACGTTCACGTCCTCGCCCAGAGAGTCCAGCAGGCGCGCGAGCAGTCCATCCTGATAGATGTAGTAGTTGGTGATGACCTCGCCGTAGGATCGGACGTCCTGCGGCGTCACGTCGCTGAACAGGTCGGGCTCCGAGTACTTCCAGAAGAAGTGCTCGGTGAAGTCGACACCGCGAAAGTACACGGCGGCGAACGTCGGTCTGTAGAACGGGTAGAGACGATCCGCCATCTCGGAGTAGATGTGATCCCGCAGGTAGCCCCACCGCAAGGGCTCGTCCACGATCCTGTTCTGCTGATACCGCTTCTCGCTCTTGGGGTACGACTTGTAGGCCGGGTCGAAAGTGAAGCCCCCGAACGCCTCGAGGCGCTCGTTCGTCGGCCTTCCCTCGAGCGACTGGAGCATCTGCACCGGACCGCGCAGGAGCGAGTGCACGCGGTCCGACACCATGAACCCGCTCACTTCGTCGACCGGCCACGTCACGTACCACCCGACCACTCCGACCGTGGCTCCGGCCGCCGACGCTATGGTCCAGACCGGCGCCGCTCTTCGCATGGTCGAGTTCACCGGTACGCCGTCCGCGTTGACGAAGTCGAGGATGCCGTGCTTCTCCGGGTCCTTGCCCGTGGCGATGGTGGTCCATATCCTGGGCGACACCAGTTCTTCCAGCGACTCCATCGGTCCGTAGACGCCTTGGGACATCAGCCGCTGGAATGTCGGAAGCCGACCCGCCGCGACGAGCGGTTCGAGGCGCTCCCAGTCACACCCGTCCACACCGATGATGACGACCCGCGGGATGTCTCGCGTTCCACCGCCCAGCGCCGATACGGTCCCCGCGTGGGAAGACGCGCCCACCGCGGCCGCCACGAGCGCAACCACGCACACGGATACGCCTATGACACGGACGGCCGCAGGCCTGAGCCTCCGCCTGAGCGCGTCGACCAGCGCCTCCGCACCCATGGCTAGGAGCAGGCCGAAGACCAGGCCGACAGCGACCACCGCCGCGAGCCCGATCAGATTCAACTGGACGGTCGTGAGCCCGCGCGTCCCGGCGAAGCCCTCAGGCCCCTGCAGCGGAAGGAACGTCACCGTGAGCACGGCCCAGATCGTGAGCGCGAACATCGCCTGGAGGACCGCTCGATCGGGACTCGGCCTGCGCCTCCGCTTAGGGCGCGCCGCCCGAAGGAGCAGCGCAACGGCTCCCGCCACGATGTACGCCGCAAGCAGTACCGCGGCGATGGGCCACAACTGCCCCGGGCCGAGCGTGAACGTGAAAGCGCTCGTGGAGAGCCCGGCCAGTCCCAGCCACGCCGTCACGGCCACTGTGAACGCGACCGTCGCCGCGACCAGACTACGGAACGAGCTCCGCGCGGCGGTTCGGTCTCTTCTGTCCAGGCGTGCGCTCATGAGTTGGTGAGCACCTCCTCGAGGTTCGCAAGAACCTCGTCGAGCGTTACCATGTCCATACAAGACGGCGTCACGTCGCAGGACCTCTTGTAGCAGGGAGCGCAGTCGGCCCCGGAGACGACGATGCGGCCCGCGCCATAGAATGCGATCTCCTGAGGCACCGTCGGACCGACTATGACGACCGTCGGAACCTCAAGGGCTATTGCCATGTGCATGGCGAGCGTGTCGCCCGTCACGATCGCGTCCATGAGGGCGACGATTCCCGCGAAGTCGAGCAGGTCGTGCGTTCCGCCATCGACCGCGGCGCCGTCCGCCTGCTCCAGGACGGCGAGCGCCTTCTCACGGTCGTCGGGTCCGCCGAGTACGACCGGCGTGCCGCCCAGGTCGTCGACTATGCGCCGGGCGAGTGCCGCGTACCCCTCGGCAGTCCACGCCTTGTTGGCGAAGACGCCTCCCGCTCCAACGTTCAACCCGACCAGCGGTTCGGAGACCTCGAAGCGCGAAAGCCAGGACCGCGCGTACTGCACTGAGCCCTCCGGCAGGAACAGCGCGTACGGGTCTCCCTCATAAGCGAGTCCGGCTATCTCGCAGAAGATCTCGGGGTAGGTCTTCTCGTTCTCTTTGAACTTCATCTCGTTGGATAGCCCGAGAGCGTAGTCGTAGCGCGCTCCGTCGTTCAGGGGCTCGATGGCGCCCCATCTTGACAGGCCGAAACCCAGCCTCTCCGCTACATCGAGCGAAGCCATGAACGCCGCCGCGCGGGGTTCCTTGTCGAGACAGACGCCGACGTCGAACGCCTCGCGCGACAGCACGAGCCAGGTCGGGAAGTTGGGCGGCATCGCCCTGTCCACGAACGGGTTGCCCTCGACGAGCGGAAGCGCCTGTGGGTCGGCCACCCACGTGATGTGCGACCGCGGGTGCTTCCTCTTGAGAGGTGGAAGCACGCTAGTCGCCCGCAATACGTCGCCGGCCGCCGCGAGTTTGACCACGAGCACTCTCACGCCCATCGGTGAGTAGGATCCGCATCCCGCGCACGGGCCGCCGTGAGCGCAGGGGCGGTCGCCCATGAAGAACCTGCAGTCGAGCTTCACAGAATCGTCCATCGCCGCTCCGAAGGATGTCGTGTGCCGCGTCCGGGCGCCGCCACAGTCGTTCCTTCACGCTGCGCCGTGGCGGCGCGGTTCCCCTACTCTATGTAGCCCAAGGCCCTCAGCTTCTCTTTGAGTCCCTCGTCCATGGGAGATTCCATGGGCGACTCGTCCCAGTGTCTCTCCCCCGTCTCGTACGTGTCCACGTACTCGATCGGGTGTTCAGCGAGGAACGACGGCTCGAAGATGTCGGTCGCAGGCTTGCCGTCCATGTCCCTGGCCGTCGGGACGCCCAGGTACGTGAGGAGCGTCGGCGTTACGTCGACGACAGAGGCGTCAGCGCCGCGGTGGCCCTTCTTGATGCCGGGGCCCTTCCATATGTAGGCGCCGTTCACTCCGTGATCCCACGGCACGTCCTTCCCGCCCTCCACCGTACGGACCGCCTCGCCCCTCTCCCAGCGCTCCTTGAGGTCCTTCTTCGTCTCGAACCCGTGATCCGAGACCAGCACTACCGCGCAGTCGGGACCGACGGCCGCGAGGTAGTTCGCGATCACGTCGTCTATGAACCTGTAGTAGTTCCTGACCACGTTGCCATAGAGCTTCTGGTCTGCCGGGTCTACCTTGAAGCCCTCCTCGGTCTGGTAGCCCCAGTAGTAGTGCGACACGACGTCGGTGCCCTGGAAGTAGATGGCGAAGACGTCCGGCTGGTAGCGCTTGAGGAAGGAGAGTCCCGCGTCGGCGAAGCTCTTGTCCTTGGCGTAGACCCAGCGGGCGTTGAACTGCTTCCGCGGGTCGGTGAAGCGCGAGTCCGAGAAGAACCTGTCAAGTTCCTCCGCGGTCACGTCCTCCTCGGTCACTATGAACGGAACGAACTCGTCGTACAGCGACTCCGGGTAGGAACGGCCCGGGAAGTCCTGGACCATGAGACGACCCGATTGGTCACGGGCGGCACCGAACGGCACGCCGTGCAGGCTCCAGTTCACGGGCCAGGCCCGCTGGGCCAGCATGAATCCGTTAACCTTTTCCGCGGGCCAGCTCGGCCACCATCCCACGATCCCGACGGAGATGCCCTTCTCAGATAGTATGTTCCAGAACGCCTTGACCCGCCGCATATTGCTCGTTACGGGAACCTGCCGGTCGGTTCCGGGTATCTCGGCCACGAAGCCGGTGATCCCGTGCTTCTCGGGAACGTCCCCCGTCGCAATCGATGTCCACATCTGAGGCGACTGTATGGGCACGCCGGTATGCAGGATCCCAAAGGACCCGTCCCTGACAAGACTCGCGATGGTCGGAAGTTCGCCGGCTTCGATCATGGGAGTCATGACGTTCCAGTTCGCCGAATCGACTCCGAAGAACAGAAGCCTGGTGGACGTCTCCGGCGCCGGACTGCCGCACGACCAGAGGCCCGCGGCCAGGAGCGCCAGCGTGACCGCCGCAAGTGTGAGTGCCCTCATCGACCTTGTCAAACTGCCTCCCTCCCTCGACCGCGGAGCGTGTCGATGGCCCCCCTGGAGAGGGCCTTCACGTTCTCGCGCCGCCCTCCAAGAAACTCACGCGCCGCGAACGCGGCGGTGCGGGCGAGCGTGGCCGGCACGATCCCAAGCCAGTGATAGAACCTGGCGTATCTGGCAAAGAACCTGAATGTGCTGCGAAAGCGGTGGTATATCTTGAAGGGCGTGAGCCCACCGCCCGAGCTCATTGACACCTTATGCCATATCTTCGCATCGGGAACCGCCAGCACCTCGTACCCGAGGCGCGTGGCGCGCACACACCAGTCAGTGTCCTCGTTGTACATGAAGTAGCCCGTGTCCATCGGGCCGATCACGTCGACGGCCGCGAGCGACACGAGCACGGCGCAGCCGGTCACGTAGTCGGCGTTCTCAACGTTTGTGAACTGCCCGGTGTCCTTCTGCCTGAGACCGACGTGCCTTATGTCCCCGCTCCAGTACGATATCCTCCCGCCGAACGACCAGATCACGTCCGGCAGGTCGTGGTAGTAGATCATCGGGCCCAGGAACGCCGCGCGCTGACGCTCGGCCGCGACCCTTGCGAGCGCGCCCACTGCGTCCGGCGCAAGCTCCAGGTCGTTGTTCAAGAGGAGCGCGTACTGGAAGCCATCGGCCCTGGCCCGCGAGAGCCCCGCGTTCGCCCCGGCCGCGTATCCCTCATTGAGCGCATTCCGTATCAGCTCGATCTCGGGGAAGCGCTCGATCACCATCTCGACCGACCCGTCCGTGGAGGCATTGTCCACCACGTAGGTCCGAAGGTCCGGGTACTCCGACTTGAGAAGCGATTCGAGGCAGTCGGCGAGAAGCCCTCTGCCGTTCCAGTTGACGACGACGGCTGCTATGGACGGGTCCGGCAATTAAGACCTCTCCATGTCAATGAAGTCCTGCACGGCCTTGCGCAGCAGCTCGCCGGCCCTGTCGCGCTTCGACTCCGCGATCACGTTGGCCGTCAGGCGCTCGCGTTCGCCGCCCTTGAAGAACTTGACGATGGCTCCCGCGAGAGCCTCCTCGTCTCCAGGCTCCACAATATATCCTGTTTCACCGTCGGAGACCACCTCCGGAAGCCCGCCCACGTTGGTGCTGATGACCGGAAGGCCAAAGGCGTAGGCCACTTGCGTTATTCCGCTCTGAGTTGCGGATAGATAGGGAAGCACGACCACGTCCGAGGCGCAGAAATAGCGCCCGACGTCCTCATCGGGAACGTGCTCCGCGACGATCCTCACGTGGTCGCGTATTCCGAGGTCCGTCACGATCGCGTCGTAGCCCTTCCTGTCGTCATAGAACTCCCCCACGATGAGAAGGTCTGCGTCCACCGATTCGAGCACGCGCGGCATCGCCCTCAGGAGGTTCGCAAGCCCCTTGTACTTCCTCACGTATCCGAAGAAGAGGATCGTCGGTCTGGTCAGGCCGAGCGCCTGCCGCGCCGGCTCGCGGTCGGTCTCACTCGTGCGGTAGCACGTGTATATGGGGAGCGCCGCCTTGCGCAGTGGGACCGTCGGGAAGAGCGATTCTATTCGCCTGCCTACGACGTCGGAGAGGACGATGAAGTACTCCGCGGCTGAGAGAGCGAACCTCGTGAGGAATCTGTCGACCCAGCGGTTCTCATGCGATACGACGTTCTCACACACGAAGACGACCGGGATCCCGTAGCGGCGGCGGAGCGCCCGGGCCATGACGCCGTAGCAGATCCCGAAGAACGGGTTCCACCACACGAAGATCACCATGTCCGGCCTGCGCTTGGGACGCGTGATCCACCTGACGGCCCGGACCCACGACGCGGGATCGATCGAGTCTATGATCTGGCGCGACGGAGTGCTCTTGACCGGCACGCGGCTCAGGTTCATCTGGGTCTTGCCGGGGAAGAGCAGACTTGGGTAGAGGCGCTTGAAGGAGACCACGTACGTGTCATGGTCGAGTCTGAGGCTCTCGTAGAGGTGAGCCACGAAGAGCGCATTTCCGCCTCGGAGCGGGTAGGCAGGGCCGACTATTGCGACGCGAGCCCCGGAGCCTCTCTCGAACGATGTGCCTGGGGTGTCGTGCCGGGCCGCGTCACGCTCCACTGCTCCCTCCATGCCGGGCGAGCCTCTCACGGATGGGGTACGACAGCTGCTCGCCGCTCATGCTCGCCAGCATCTCTGCGACGAGCCCCACGGAGACGATCTGGACGCCTATCACCATGAGGAGTATCCCCAGCGTCATTAGGGGTCTGCGTCCTATCGCCTCCCCCATGATCTTGAGGACCGTCAGGTAGATGCCCACCGCGAAGCCTGCCAGGAAGAGCAGGCCTCCCACCATCCCGAACAAGTGCAGCGGACGAGTCACGTACCTGCGCAGGAAGAGGATGGTGACCAGGTCGAAGAGGCCTCTCGCGAACCGCTCCGGACCATACTTGGACCGGCCGTAGGGCCTCGCGTGGTGGGTTACCGGTATCTCCGTGACGCGGAAGCCGGCGAAGTGGGCCAGGACGGGCGTGTAACGGTGCAGCTCCCCGTAGATCCTGATCGTCTTCACGACCTCCTGTCGGTACGCCTTGAGGCCGCAGTTCATGTCGTGCAGCCGGACGCCCGACATCCGACCGGTCACCCAGTTGAAGAGCCTGGACGGCAGCCTCTTCGACAGGGGGTCCTTGCGTTCCTTCTTCCAGCCGGACACGAGGTCGAAGCCCTTGTCCATCTCCGTCAGAAGCGCTGGTATCTCGGCGGGGTCGTCCTGGAGGTCCGCGTCCATCGTGATGACGGCGTCGCCCGTGGCCTCGCGGAAACCGACAGCGAGCGCGGCTGACTTCCCGAGGTTCCGGCCGAGCGATATCACGGTGACGTTGCCGTGCTCCGCGTGGAGGCTTCTCAGAACCTCCAGCGATCCGTCGGTGCTCCCGTCATTGACGAAGATGATCTCCCACTCGCGACCCAGCGGCTTCACGGCGTCGGCTACGGCGTCGTACAGCTTCCGCAGGCTCTCTTCCTCGTTGTACAGGGGCACCACGATCGAGATGTTCATGCTCACACGAGTCCTTCCTGATCCCGGCCGTCTCGCGTCAGTCCTCGAGGCCCGCCATCCACTCGCACTCCCGCTTCAGGCCCTGGGCGAGCTTCGTGCGCGGCCTGAATCCGAGTTCGCTCTCGATCCTGCAAGTGTCGGCGAGCGTGTCGGTGACGTCACCGCGCGCCGGCGCCTCGTGGCGGCGCTCAATGCTGCGGCCCAGCTGGCACTCGATCTCCGAGATCGCCTCGTTCAGCGTGACGCGGCTGCCTCCGCCGATGTTCAGGACCTCCCCCGGCGGGCCACACTCGAGCGCCCTTATCGTGCCCTCCACGATGTCGTCCACGAACGTGAAGTCGCGAGTCTGCTCGCCGTCACCGTAGATGGTTATCGGCTCGCCCCGCAGGCCCGCGCGTATGAAGCGGTAGAAGGCCATGTCCGGCCTCTGACCGGGGCCGTAGACGGTGAAGTAGCGAAGCGACACCGTCGGGACGCCGTAGCTCCTGTGGTAGAGCACGGCCAGGTGCTCCGCCGCGAGCTTGGTCACGCCATACGGCGACAGAGGCTGAGCTCGGCCGTCCTCACGCATCGGAAGGTCCTTCGTATCTCCGTAGACCGACGACGAGGATGCGTAGACGAAGCGGTCGACCTTCCTCTCTTTCACGGCCTCGAGGAGCCTTTGGGTGGGCAGCACGTTGCAGTCGAGGTATATCGAGAAACTGTCTCCCCAGCTCGCGCGCACGCCGGCCTGCGCCGCGAGATGACACACGGCGCCGACGCCTTCCAGGAGCCCGGCCAGCTCACACGTGGCCAGGTCAGCCTCGACGAACTCGAAGCCGTCGGAGTCCCGAAACGGCCTGAGGTTCTCCTCCTTGCGGGCCCTCGGATAGTAGTCGGTGAACGAGTCTACGCCGCGGACCTCGGCGCCCCGTTCCAGCAGTTCTCTGGAGACGTTCGAACCGATGAACCCCGCGGCTCCCGTGACGAGTATCTTGCCCTTCAACGTCCCTCCGGCGGCGTTTCCGACCCGCCGCTGTCAGCTCCCGTCGGCTCGGGGCAGGCCCCGCCGGTGCCGGCCGGCACCCGGTGGCCGGCGGCTCTGAAGCTGTCGGTCACGCGTATGCCCATCGACCAGAAGCCCCAGAGACCCACGACGGTTATGAGAAGGCCCGTGATCGCGTGCGCCACGACCACGACGGCCATGACCTCTCCCCTTGCCAGCTCTGCCCCGGCCAGTCCCCCCGCGAAGATGAGGCCTATGACAAGCTCGTTGTAGCCGATTTGCGCGGGCGGGGTCGGCAGGATGTAGGAGAGCGTCAGCAGAGTATACCCGAAAAGGACCCTCGTGAAACCGACATCTATCGAGAATGCCCTGAACATCAGCAAAAAGTAGGACGCGTCGATCACGACCGAGGCCGCGGTCAGTCCCAGAAGAGGAAGGAGCACCCGCGCATTCTGTCTGGCGACGCCCATTCCCCTCACGAACAGGGCGATCCACTCAGATATGCGCTCGTGCACGCGCCCTGGGAGCCAGGAGAACGCGGCGCAAAGGAACCTCGTCGTCGAGTCCTCCCGCACGTAGGCCAGAACGAGCAGGCCAAGCGCCATCAGGAAGAGCGCCAGCAGCGCGTAGATGAGCGTCGCGAGTCCGCCGCTCATCCTTATCGACATTATCGGGACCATGAGGACCACGAAGACGATCGACACCATCTCGAACAGCTTGTCGACGAATACGGTCGGCAGCGTCGTGGCGATCGGTATGCCCTTGAGCCGCTTCAGGAAGAACGACTTGGCGACCTCACCGGCCCTGACGGGGATGACGTAGTTCAGGAAGTAGCCCGCCATCAGCATCGAGTAGGCTTCGCCGACGGAGACGCGCGACACGGGCCTCAGTATGAGCCGCCACCGGAGGCTTCGCACGAAGTAGGAGAACAGGTAGAGCGCCGCGCCGGCGGCCAGGAGCGCGACGTTCGCGTCCGAGATGCGCTCGAGAATCTCGCGCGGGTCGAGCCCCCACATCGCCAGGGCCAGGAGCAGAAGTCCCACGACGACCGTGAGGGCTATCCTCGCTCCGCGCCTCACGCGGCCACCTCTCTTCTTGCGATGACGCCCCTGTGGTGCGCGAAGAACACCCGCAGAGGGCACCACCTTGCGTTCTCGATGAGGAAGTGCCGCGACAGCTGCTCTTCCAGAAGCGCTCGCTTGCCGGGCTCGAAGTAGGGCAGGTTGTCGATGGTCCACGTGTAGCGCTCCAGCCGCTTCGAGCCGCCCTTGAGGCCGCTCAGGAACGGCACGAACGTGGCGGCCACCTCCTCTATGGGCGAGTCTATGTCGGGCCACCAGGGGACATCGACCAGGAGGCTCTCCACAACGCGGAACCCGCGAGCCGACAGCGCCGACGCGATCATCCGCGTGTTCATTGTGGATATGTCGCCGTGGCTCCAGGCCTCGCCGGCGGCCCTGTGGTGGAGCCTGTGGACCGGGAAGCCGTAGTTCCACGTGTTCGACGTGAAGACGAGGACCAGGTCACGGCTCGCCTCGCACATCTCCGAGACGAGCGCATCGGGGTCATCGGCCTGCGGGAGTGAGTTGAAGTTCCAGACGAGGTCGTACGAGCGGGAGGGCGCGTGGAGGCTGCCGTCAGCGCTCGCTCTTACGGTCAGCCGCTCGCCGACGCCGAGCTTCCGCCAGGCCTCCCGCGCGAGCGCGACCTCGTCCTCATCGCGCAGCACGAGATCGACCTGGGCGCCGGCCTGCGCCAGAGGCACGCTGTTGAGGCCGCGGATGCCGGTGATCCCGTCGGTCGGTCCCTCGAGCACGCTCGCTATCGGATACCTGCGGGCCAGCCGCTCGAGCATGCGCGCGACTGCGATCCTCTCGTAGGTCGTTCCAAGTCCGGTGTCGCTTCTCACTGCGGGCATGCGTGTGTCTCTCCTTCAGAGCCTCTTGCGAAGGGTGTCCGCCACGTCGCGCGCGCTCGGCGGGCAGCCCGGGATGTGCGTGAGCCCTTCCTTCTTCGCGAGGCCGGCCGTGCACTTGCCCAGACATATCACCCGCCCCGGAACGGCCGGCAGCCGGGCCTCGCGCCCCTGGACGATGTGGAGCTTCCCGAAGAGGCCCCAGAACGCGAGCCTCGGGACGAGCGTGAACCAGTACCTCGGGTCGTGTGCGGCCAGCTTGACGCCGGCGCTGAACGAGTCGATGCACATCGAGCACGCCGTGCAGTCGCGCCACGAGTAGATGTTCATGACCCGCCCGAACTCCTCGTTCGCCGGGACGAACCTGGTCACGGGGGCACTCCCGATCACCTCCGGGTCCATCGAGCCCAGCCCCTCCTCGAGCGCGATCGCGAGGTGCTTGATCTTCGATGGGTCGAAACCCGCGTGCCTCGCCGCCGTCGCATCCAGCTCAAGCATGTTAGTGCCCATCGCGAGCATTCGGGAGCGCACGGGCTTTCCGTTCAACGGGCCGTCACCCTCGATACCCACGATGCCGTCCAGTACGATGAGGTCGGGAGGCCTGAGCTTGGCCTGCTCTACGAGGGGATGGTGCAGGCCGAGGTGGTGGTCGAGCTTCTTGTCCGACTCGCAGAGCATTCCCTTGTGGTTCTTGATGGACAGCGTCACGGTGGTGTAGCCGTGCGTCTTGAGCTTGGGTATATTGACGTAGAGATCGGCGTCCTCCAGAACGGCCGGGACTCCCAACTTGCCGTACTTCCATTCCCGTTCACGGCGCACGGCCGTGTTGAAGTTGATGAGGTCGACCCCGAGGCGGTCGGCGAGCGCCCTGTAGCCGCTGACCCTGAAGACGTTGTCCACGTCCAGGCCCACTCCGGGCCCGTCGGCTATCGCGATCTCCTTGAACCCACGCCGCCTGAGAACGTTGACGACCGCCTCCACGACGACAGGGTTCGTGACGATGGCCGTTCTGGGATTGGCCGCCATGACGATGTTCGGCTTCAGGAGGGCCGTCCGCCTGCCTTCGAGCGAAAGCTCGAGGGCCTCCATGCCACGCTCGATCTCGGCCTCGATGGACGCTACGTCGTAGCGCGCCACTTCTGTGAGGAATACCGCCAACCGACGTCTCCCCTCGTGCGTGCCGGGCCTCAGCGCCTCAGTCGTCGCCGTCGGGCGCGGGTCGTCCCGCATCCGCCGACCTGGAGCCGTGCCGGGCCACGTCCAGCGCGACCGACGTTAGTGTCGGCACGTGCATCAGCATGTTCGTGTATCCGGCATTCGCGAGCGGGCACGCGCAGGCGCCCGAGGCCACGCTGCGACGGGCCGCCCTTGCCTTCTCCCCGAACCAGATCCGACGGAAGTCGTAGTCGACCTCACGCAGGTTGCCCATCGACTCGGCCTTGATGCAGCAGAACCAGACGTCGCCGTCGGGCGATATCTGGGCCGACGCGACACCCGCGTAGCACGGGATCTCCTGACGCCCCGTCTCCAGGAATCTCTTCACAAGCTCGTAGTAGCGAATGCGGAACGACTGCGTCACGCGGGATATGCCGCTGTGATCCTCGTGCCTGATCCTGTCTATGAGGAAGTCGATGGCGCGGCCGTACGACTCACGGTCGGGAGTGATGCCCGCCCCCACCGTGCCCAGCTCGACCCTCTCCTCGGCTATCTCGGTTATGAAGGAGTCCGGCCCCAGTTCGTCGGTCACGTGGTGGTAGATCTCGGGTATCCGATCGACGTTATGAACCGATATCACCGTGTGCACGCCGAGTGTCAGATTGGAGGCCCCGAGCCCTCTCAGGCCCTCGTAGGTGGCCCTGACCTTGTCGTAGGCCCCCGGGATGCCCCTTATCCTGTCGTGCAGCTCCCCGACCTCGTCTATCGAGAGGTTGATGATGATCTGCGCGCCCGGGCACCTACGGACGATGTCGGCCACCATGGAGGTGACGCGGTCGGTCAGGAGTCCGTTCGTGGGGATGTTGATGATGCCCGGACGGTTCCTGCGCCACGCGCTCTCGCAGATATCGGGGAGGTCCTGGCGGAGAAACGGCTCTCCTCCGCTCATCGTGAACCAGTAGGGTGCGCTGCCGAGCGAGGAGAAGACCCTGTCGAGCTCGGCGGCCGTCAGTTCCTCGGCGTCCTTCTTGTAGACGTTGCACGTGAGGCAGCGCGAGTTGCACCGATAGGTCACGCTCACGGTGAAGTTCAACGGGAGCATGCGGGGCCAGCCGGTGCTGCGCATCAGCTTGTAAAGGGGAACGGATGCGAGGACGCCTATCATGCGCCGGAACCGTCCTGTCCGATGCCGCGGTCACGGACGCCGCTCTCCCGCGCGCCCGCCGTTCGAGGCGACGCGCCGGTCCTGTTTCCGAGGTTCTTCGTGGTCTCTGCAATGTCCCAGGCGAACGGGTTCCGCTTGAGGACGTGGTAGTCGATCATGCCGAGCAGCCTGCCCCAGAACTCGAGGAAGATGCCTCCGGCCGTCCACACGACCGAACGCGGCGACCAGTCCATGTCGTCGAGAAGGACGGAGACTATGCCGCCGACCTTCTTAGTGGAGACCTCGTATTCCTGCTCGCGTTCCAGCCACAGGTGGCCGGCATAGATCCTGCGTCTCTGCCTCAGAAAGTCCGCAACGGTCGACGCGCCCTTGTTGTTCACGATGGCATCGGAGACGTAGCGCAGGCTCATACCGTGCTCGGCGACGATCGCCTCGATGCTTGCCTCGTCGACGGCAGTGTTGTGTGGGATCGCGCGCACGAAGGAGCGGAAGGCCACCATCTCTCCCAGCTTGGGGGTCTTCATCGCCAGCCTGTGGTGAAGCCTCCACAGCATGTGCACCACGAAGCCCATGAACGTGCGCGGGTCGTCGACCGGGACCGGCCGCGCGCC
>CAZLTC010000019.1:0-29740 GCA_964562405.1 uncultured bacterium
CATCATCGCGTGACGCGCCACGGCGTCGCCGATGATGTAGTTCCGGCCGTGCCCGACATGCAGGTCGCCCGACGGATACGGGTACATCACGAGGCAGTAGAAGCGGTTCTCCGCGTCGGTCGGACAGCGGAACAGCCCCATCTCCTCCCACCTGCGCTGCCACTTCGGTTCTATCGTATCGAATGGGTAGTGCTTCATGCTCATTGGCCCCCGATGACGCCTCCGCTGTAGCGTCGCCCGAATACATGAAGGCCGGCACGGGAACGCGGTGCCGGCCCTCAGTAAGGAACCCGATGCTCCGCTCGTCCCGCTAGAATCCGTACGTGAACGAAACCGACGGAACCAGAATGTCGTCCAGATGCTTGCCGTTCATGTAGTCCGTTCCCTCGATTCGCCTCTTCTCACCAGTCTGGTAGACGAGTGCCAGGTCGAGCGTCCAGACGTCGGAGCGATAACCCACGCCGAAGCTGAAGGCGCTCTTCGTGCTCATGGGCATGACGAAGTCGAACGTAGCGTCAGGCACCGGCGATGGCATGAGCCTGTAGCCCATCCTGAGCGAGGTCGAGCGGGACAACCGATAGTCCATGCCGACGCCGAACTCGACGGTGTCCTCCCAGTCGAGCGGCGTCGTGCCCAGATCATGAGGAAGCTCCGAGTCCACCGAGCGCACGATCTCTTTCACATCGGACCACTGCGTCCACTGGGCGTCCGCCGTCAGGACCGTGCCCTCGAACAGGAAGTTGTCGTAGGCGATCCCCACGCCTGCCCACATCGGGAAAGTCAGGTCGAACGTCTCGGTCTGGGACGGCGAGACGTAGTCCTCCAGGGTCGATGTCACTTTCACATCGCCCTCCAGCGCTACCTTGATCGGCGAGCGGGCGGTGACGCCTACGTGGACCTGGTCGGTCGCGTCGTACAGGATGCCCAGGGTGGCACCGTAGCCCCAGCCCGTGAGTTCTTCGCTCATCTCGTATGGATCGAGGAACAGGACGTACTGGTCCGGCGCGGGCGGGTTGTGGATGTACTCGCCCGTAGGCACCCAACCGCCGTCGGTCAGCTTGAAGGACGCGTAGAGAGCCTGGCCGGAGACGCCGATGCTCAACCGGTCGCCAATCTCCTTCGCGAAAACCGGGGAGACGACGTAACCGCGGATGTTGCTCTCGTAGCGGGGGGCCTCGCCCATTCTGGTGATCTCGTTGAAGTTGTCGGGGTGGCTGATGAACTCGTCGGCCACGTCGGCCGCGTCCCACTTCGCCCCGTAGTTGCAGAGCGTGTAGCCGCAGATCCCGACCTTGCTGAAGAGTCCGCTCAGCGGTCCCCCGTCCGAATAGAGGAAGAAGCCCGGAGCGAGGTCTTGCTGCGTCACCGTCGTGGCGTAGACGTTCTGCTTCCCTACGTAGCCGGGCGTGTGCACCCGGTCGACGTACTCGATGAGGCCGTCCCTCGACCCCAGCAGCACCGCGTCGTGCAGAGAAACCGTGGCCTCAGTGCCGCTGACCTTCACGATGCCCGCCGGGTTCCAGTGGACCGCGCTGTAGTCGTCCGCGTACCCGATGAAAGCTCCGCCCATCGCGCTCGCCTGCGTTCCCACCTGCGGTACGTAGAACCCGTTGGCCGAGGCCAGAACCGGCGCAAGCATCAGAAAGGCGAGGCAGGCCGAGATAACCCTGCCGCTGAAACGCATTCTACCCCCTCCTCCTGATCGTAGCGCCGCAGGAGGGTCCTGGTCACATACGGCGCACTTATCCAAAAGGAGCGCCCCACGGGCGCACCAGCAGAAGCCTGCTCATAACTGATTTAGCACACGCGAGATGAAGGCGTCAAGGCATTTCTACCGAGCTTCTAGGGCACTCCCGAGAACCGACCGGTCATCGGCGCGTCGGCCTCAGCTTGCGGGGGCCCCGACGCTAAGTGAACGCGCAGGCCGCTCTCAGCGGGCACTCGGGGCATCGCGGGGCCCTCGGCCTGCAGAGAGCCCGGCCGAGCCTGATGAGGTTCACGTGCAGCGACAGCGACCTGCCCTCTGGAACGAGACCGCGCAGCGCCTCGAACGTCGCTTCCGGGGTCCGCGGCCGTCCCACGACACCCAGCCGCCCGATGACCCTGTGAACATGCGTATCAACGGGCATCACGTCTCTTCCCAGCCCGAAGAGCGCGACGCACGCCGCCGTCTTCGCACCCACGCCCTCGAAGCGCAGGAGGTACGCGAGCACCTCGTCGTCCGTCATCGCCTTCAGAAACCCCAGGTCGAGGCCACCGGCCTCGCGCTCTATGGAGTGGAGGATCCTGCGAATCCGTGCCGCCTTCACATTCGCCAGGCCGCCCCCGCGTATCGCCGCCGCCACCGACGCATCCCTGGCGCGAGAGACCGCACCCCAGTCGGGGAAGCGCTCCCGCAGGCTCGCGTACGCGCGTGCCGAGTTCGTGTCACTCGTGTTCTGGGAGAGCACGGTCGCGATGAGACTTCCGACGAGGTCCCGGTCGCCGTGCCATCGTGGAACGCCGAACTTGTGCTCCAGGAGGTCGGTGATGCGCGCGAGGCGCCGCCTCGCAACGGACGGCGTCATCCGTCCGGCGCTCCTGGTCCCGTCGCCCATCCCCCGCTCCTCCCCACCTCAGTCGCCGACCCGGGCGAGTTCGTAGACCAGGAGACCGACCGTGGCCTGCGCGGGCATGCCGCGTCGGATGTCGGTGTCGGCCTTGTAGAAAGACCCAATGCCGCGCGCGTAATCTCTGGACGTCCTTCGCGCCGCGAGGTCGGTCAGGTTCGAGAGCCCCGACAGCAGATACGCCCCCGACCCTGGATGGCCGCGCGGTCGCCTGCCGCCCGCGGCCCTGACCGTCCACAAGGCCGTCCACAGCCCGTAGAGCTGGCTCACCAGCTGAGCAGGGTCGGCTCCGCCGTCCACGAGTTCCTCCAGAAGGGAGAGCGACGCGCCCGGCTTGCCCTCGGCGATGGACAGCGCGAGGTCGCGCAGGCCCGAGGCCCTGACACCGACCACGAACTCCACGTCCTCCAGTCCGGCCTCCGCGGCGCCCCGCGCCGCCACGAAACAAGCGAGCTTGCTGAGTTCCCCAGCGATCAGGTTCAGCTTCCCGTCCGTCCAGTCGACAAGCACCTCCAGCGCATCTTCCGCGATCACGAGGCCGCGCTCGGCCGCCATCTTGCGCGCCACGTCGAGCAACAGCTCTCTCGACAGCCGGCCGCACTCGACCACCGTCGGGAGCCCGAGCGCGTCCTTCTCGAACTTGTTCCTGCCGGAAAGCCGCTCGAAGCTCACGAGCGCCACGCACGAACCCTCGACAGGCGACTTGAGGTAGTCGAGGAGCTTCGAGCGCTGCGGCGGACTCATCTTCTCGAAATCGTAGACGACGGTGAGCCGCACCGGAGAGAGCATCGGCACGGTCGATGCCTGGGCGGCGACTGCCTCGGCCGTCGTCTCGCGGCCCGCCAGGCTCACGAAGTCGAACGCCTCGCTGCCGGGCACCAGAAGCGTCGCTTTGAGAAGGTCGACGCCCAACCTGGCGAGATACGGCTCGTCGCCGTGCAGGACAACTACCGGAGGCGTCTTGCCCTCCGCGAGCGCTTTCTGAAACTCCGCGAACGTCATGGAGGCTCCTACCAACCTTGGACCGTCTTGCCAAGAACGTCCTGCGCCAGCTTCTCGAGAGCGCTGGCGCGCGCCTCCTCCTCGGTGGTCAGGTCGCCTCCCTCCCCCGATACGGAGTAGAGCGCCCACCCTTCGATGTCATCTTGCCAGACGGTCTCGTTTCTGGTCAGGTCCACATAGGTCAACCTGGCTATCACCCGAACCTTGTACTCACGGGGATTGCCGGAGGCATCGTACGAGGCGACCGGGCGCTCATAGACGACCACGGCACCGCGCAGTATGGAGTCGGCGTCGTTCTCAGCTACCACACGCAGCGTGTTATCATCGCTGAATTGCGTGATGAGCGCGTTGGTCAGATCCTGCTCGACGCCGAACTCGAGCGTCTCGTTGGTGAGTATCGGGATGACGATCGATGAGATGTGCGTCTTGACGGACGCCGAGAAGCCGTAGTGCGAGCAACCGGAGAGGGCCGCCACGAGCAGAACAACAAGCGCGGCCCACGCGGCGCGGCGCGCTCCGGAACTGAGACTGCACGTCATTCGCTCTTCCCCTTGAGTCTCTTGCGGAGCGTGTTGCGGCTGATCCCGAGAAGCTTCGCGGCCTGCACCTGGCTGCCGCCTGTTCTGGCCAGCGCCTCGTCGACCAGTATGCGCTCGACCTCAGACACGACTGCCTCGTCGACTCCGGCAGGCTCGCTCTCTGCCAGCCTGCCGAACGACGCCCTGACCGCTGCTTCGAGGCCGCCGGTCTCCGTGTCGGCTTCCGGCCAGGCGCCGGCCCCCTCATCCAGTATCTCGAAGTCCTCCGGCACGAGCACGCCGGTACGATTGAGCGCGATGGCCTGCAGCATCGACCTCTCCAGCTCGCGGACGTTGCCCGGCCACGGGTACGCGGACAGGAGGTCATAGACCTGCTGCGAGATGCCGTCCACCTCTCTCTGCAGCTTGGCCTTCGCCCTCTCGAAGAAGTAGTCGGCAAGGTACTGGATGTCGTCCCGGCGGTCACGTAGGGGCGGTATGAACAGCGAAACGACCTTGAGCCTGTAGAACAGGTCGACCCTGAACAGGCCCTGCTTCATGAGACCAACGAGGCTCTGCCCGGTGGCCGCGATCACGCGGACGTCGACGCGGCTCCTGGCACGAGTGCCCGGCCGCTCGAACTGCCCCTCCTCGAGGACGGACAGTATGCGACCCTGCACCTCCAGACCGGCGGTGTGGATCTCGTCGAGGAATATCGTGCCGTGGCCGGCCTGCTCGAAACGCCCCGGTTGCCGCTCCCCTGCGCCTGATCCTCCCCAGCCGAAGAGCTCCCTGTCGAGCAGTTCAGGGGGCATGGCCCCGCAGTTGACGGCAACGAACGGCCGCTCGCGGCGTGCGCTGTTGTAGTGGACGGCCCGGGCGATCAGCTCCTTGCCCGTGCCCGGCTCTCCGTGGATGAGCACGGCCGCGTCGGTTGCCGCCGTCTGGCCTATCAGCTTGTGTATCTCGACCATCTCGGGCGTGCGGCCCACGATGGCCCCCAACTCCGCCACGTCCCCGGGTCCCGGCGAGCCTATCGTACGTATCATGCCGCCGTCGGCCGAGAGCGCTCTGCGCACCGCATCCTCGAGCCCCGCGGGCAGCGTCCCTCTCGGGAGGTAGTCGTAGGCGCCCTCCCGCATCGAGTCGATCGCGCCCTGGCTGCTCGTCTCCCGGGCCACAACGACGACCGGCAATCTGCGCGCCTTCAGCTTCAAGCCGCGGAGGACATCCATGGCCGAGCCGTCGCCGAGTCCGTGCTCGATGACCACCAGGTCCGGCACGGTCTCGTCCACGGCGGACAGGAGCGCCTTGCCCTCACCCCAGACCCGGGTCTCGTACATGAGTCTCGGCAGCGCGTCGACGAGCTCCGATGCCGTCGATTCGCCGTCGTCGAGTATCCAGACGGTCTTCAAACCGGCAGTCCTCATGAACCAGCGAGGCCGGAGAACCCGGCCCTGAACAACTGAAGAGAGACCCGCACCAGGTACGTCGTGGCGGTCAATCCGAGGCCGCGCGGGACCACTCGACCGTCCTGACGAGCCCTTCGTCGAAGCCCACGGCCGGCTCGAACCCCAGCAGCCGTCTGGCCTTCGAGATGTCCGAGAAGGAATGACGCACGTCTCCCGGGCGCGGCTTGTCGTACACCGGCTTCACGGAGGCGCCCACCAGCGCGCTCAGTTTCTGGAATAGCTCGTTGACCGTAACCGTGCTGCCGCACGCCGCGTTCATGACCTCCCCCGAGCAACCCTCCGCGAACGCCGCGAGCATGTTGGCGTCGACGACGTTCTCGACGTACGTGAAGTCACGCGACTGCTCTCCGTCACCGTATATCACCGGCCGCCGTCCCGACAGCATGGCCGCCAGGAAGATAGGAACTACCGCGGCGTACTGCGACTCGGGGTCCTGCCTCGGCCCGAAGACGTTGAAGTACCGAAGCGCGACACAGTCCAGTCCGTACAGCCCGGTGAACACCCTGCAGTAGTACTCCCCCGCCAGCTTCGACACTGCGTAGGGTGACTCCGGAGCAGGCGGCATGTCCTCGCGCTTGGGCAGTTCCGGGCTCTCGCCATAGATCGACGACGAGCTGGCGTAGATCACGCGCCGCACGCCGGCATCCCGTCCGGCCAGGAGCACGTTCAGAGTGCCCAGGACGTTCACCTGATTGCTGGTGGCCGGGTCGTCGACCGAACGTGGCACCGAGGCCAGAGCCGCCTCGTGGAAGATCACGTCGACGCCGTCGGCCGCGCGGCCGACGGTCCCGAGGTCGCGTATGTCACCCTCGACCAGATCGACACCGCCCTCGAAGGCGGCCAGGTTCTCCCGACGGCCGGTCGAGAAGTTGTCCAGCACACGCACGGAGTGGCCCTCCCCGAGCAGCCTCTCGACAATGTGCGAACCTATGAAGCCGGCCCCACCTGTTACGAGCATGAGAGACATCTGACTCCCCCGAGATACGTGGTGATGCCGCGAGACCCTAGATCTTCCTTATGTGCCCGTCGTCGAAACCCTTGAGCGCGTTTCTGGTGTCGACTATCGGAACGCCGGCGTCGACCACGGCGTGGTAGTCGACCGACCGGTGCGCCGTCGTTATCACTATGCAGTCGGCCCGGCCCAGCTCCTCCGGGGTCAGGTCGACGCTGCTCATGCCGATCCCGACGTCGCTCAGCTTGTGGACGTACGGATCGTGATAGACTATCTCCGCTCCCCTCTCGAGGAGCAGTTTGATCACGTCTATGGCAGGCGACTCCCGCACGTCATCTATGGCCTCCTTGTAGGCCACACCAAGGATGAGAACCCTCGATCCCCGCACCGCTTTCGACCGGTCGTTGAGACAGTCTATCACCTTGCCGACCACGTAGTAAGGCATGCTGCTGTTTATCTGCCCGGCCAGCTCGATGAACCGCGCCTCGAACCCGGACTCCTTGGCCTTCCACGAGAGGTAGAAGGGGTCGATCGGTATGCAGTGTCCGCCCAGACCGGGGCCGGGATAGAAAGGCATGAACCCGAAGGGCTTCGTCGCGGCGGCGTCGATGACCTCCCAGACGTCGATTCCCATCCTGTCGCTCATGAGCGCCATCTCGTTGACGAGACCTATGTTCACGCTCCGGAACGTGTTCTCCAGGAGCTTCACCGTCTCTGCCACCTTCGTCGACGAGACCGGAACGACGGGGCCGAGGGTCATCTCGTAGAGGAGAACCGCGTGCTCCGTGCACGCGGGGGTCACGCCTCCCACGACCTTCGGGATGTTCTTCGTGTTCCACTTCGCATTGCCCGGATCGACGCGCTCGGGAGAGAACGCCAGGTAGAAGTCCTTCCCGGCTCGGAGCCCTGTTCGCTCCAACCGCGAGAGGATCACCTCGTCGGTAGTCCCGGGATAGGTCGTGCTATCGAGAATGACGAGCATGTCCGGGTGGAGGTACTTCTCGATCTCGACGACGGCCGCACGCACGTATGAGATGTCCGGGTCCTTGGTCTTGCGAAGGGGCGTGGGAACGCAGATGTCGACCGAGTCGACATCGCGCAGCACGGAGAACTCGGTCGTCGGCTCGAACGTACCTCCCGCCACGGCACCGGCCACCCATTCGTCCGGGACGTCCTGTATGTACGACTTGCCCGAGCGGAGCTTCTCGACCTTCGATGCGTCCGAGTCTATACCCGTCACGCGGAAACCCGCCCGCTCGAATTCCATCGCGAGCGGCAGGCCGACGTACCCCAGGCCGATTACCCCCAGCCTGGCCTCCTTGGACCGGAGCTTGTCCCTGAGCATGCCCCCTCCTTGACGTAGACGCAACGCACGCCCGCTCTCACGCCTCTACCCGGCGAGACCAACGCCGGAGATCACAGCGGCCACCGAGAGCGGCAAGAGCAGGTTGTCGTAGGCCCCCACGGGCAGCGACTCCACCAGTGTCGCGACGGCGCCCACCAGTATCGCCCATGGCAACGGGACATAGAAGATAGCAATTATCACGCCGACTGCGAAGAGCGAAAGGGACCCAAGCATGGTCTTTCCCGGATTGTGCGGCAGCACCGTCTGGCCAAATGCACGCCCCACGAGGCTCGCCGCGGTGTCTCCGGCGGCCAGAATGAGCACACCCGCCGCCGCCGCCTTCGGGGGAAAGACGAGAAGCGTCAGCCATATCCCGACCCCGAACAAGAGAGGCCCCATGGCCACGCCCCTTGCCTCGGCCGGACGCATGGCCCTCCACGTGACGGCGGACACGAACGGCGCCGCCGTCCCCCACAGCCTCGCCAACTCTGACCCGAGAAAGAGCAGCGTGACGCCGCCGACCAACCAGAGCGTGAAGGGGAGCGACCACGCCGCCAGCAGTGGGACGACAACGGCGCAGATGTGCACTCCCTTTCTGAAGATCTCGTGGCGCACCGACAGCCACTGCGGCGTTATGCCGACGCGGTAGCCCTCGGGAAAGAACTCGAGTATCTCCATCAGGTTGCGCGTGTGCAGAATGAAGCTCGCGGTTCGGAGGATCGGAAACTCGGGGTTGACCCCGATGCTCCTCCAGGCCGCCTCCACGATGTCGACGTTGCTCCTGTCGTCCACGACGACCGTCGTGTCCGTCCACCCGAAACCCAGATCATCGATCATGCTCTCGAGCGCGTCCCTCTTCCCGGCACAGGAGTGACGATCACCGAGGAGCCGGCCAGTCAGGCGGCCGTCCTCCGTCTCGAGGAGGATGCCGGATGCGCGATCGGCGCCCATCCTGGCCGCGATCCTCTCGACGACCTGCTGGGGCACTCCAGCGCTCACGAGCACGACGGCGTAGCCGTCCGCGCGCAGGTCCGCGCAGATGCCTTCGGCGCCGGCCACGAGAACGAGTGAGTCTCCGATGCTTTCGAGCTCGGCCAGCGACATCCCCCTCTGAAGTCGGTAGGCGCACTCGACAGCCGAGCGTACGCCCAGCAGACCGATCTTGAGGAGGAACCCAAGCCACAGGCTGCGGAGCCACACGACCGGGCCGCGCCGTCTCGCCACGTGTGACAGGAAGACGTCACGCAGGAGCACGCCGTCGACGTCGAAGGCCACGACCCCGTGAGACGCGCGGGGCGCCCCCTCAGCTGGTCCCACGAGACCTCCCGAAGAGGGTGACGAAGCCTCTCACGGCCATCCAGCAGGCCAATCCGATCATCACTGCGGTAAAGAAGGTGAACTTGCCACCGTACTTCGGTGGGATGAGCTCCGCGAAGCGAAGGGCGCCCACGACAAGCATCGCAGCGAGTGCCAGATTCGCGCAGCCCACCACTATGCGGTAGACCGTTCTCTCCCGATCCCTTGTGTCGCCACGCCGCACGCTGCCGCTCGCTCCCCGCTAGCGGACGACCGCGAACCTGCCGCTCACCTCGTCGGCCGGCTCGGACGCGCCCTCCGCGTAGATGCTGAGGCGATAGATGTAGACACCGCTCGCGAGCCCGGCGGCCGGTCCCTCGAACTCCTCGGAGAGAACGGTGTTCCAGCCCGCCGATATGCCGATCTCGTCACCGGGATTGCCCTCGCCAAGTCCCCGCTGGAAGGTGCCCAGCTCCTGTCCGGTGATGTCGAACAGCCTTATCCTCACCGCGGCGCCTTCCTTCGACAGCTCGTAGCGGAAGGCAGGGTCACCGGAGGCGCCGGAGGGGTTGGGGTAGACGTAGTGGTTCATCACGAAGAGGTTCTCGGGGTCGTTGACCCGGACCTCGAAGACCGCCTCGTTGTCGGTCGTCGTCAGTTCCTCGACGCCATCGGCCTCGACCACCGCAGTGAACTCGTGGAGGCCCAGGTCGGCCTCGCCCGGAAGCCAGGTGAACCTGTGGTAGAACACCTCTCCCCCGCCCATCGTCCGTGACACGGCGTACGTCTCCAGGAGCTCGCCGGTCTCCGGGTCGCCGTCGTAGACCTTGAGCGTCATGTCAACGGACTCATCGGGCCCGAACGCGTGGACCTTAACGTCGCAATGCACAATGTCGCCGACGTCGGGACGGGGCGGATCCGACGACAGGTCCTCCGGGAAGACCGCGAGATTGAAGGTGCCGTCCGTCTCCGCGAGCCGCGCCACGCTGCCGGCCACGGCTCGCCCCACGCCGTCGAACTGCGACGGCGTGATATTGCCCAGCGTGTCGCCGGTCGTGTGGTAGTACGGATTGCGGTCTCTCGGGTTCCAGTGTTCTATCGCAATGATGCCGTCGTAGCCCTTGAACCAGAAGCTGCCGTGGTCGCTATACGCGAGCGCCCTGTCTATGCGGCTGATGTGGAAGTCGTCGAACTGCTCCGGGTAGAGCCCGGCCGTGTCGACGATCCAGTCGGCCAGCCACTTGCTCCCGGTGTTGGTGACTATGTGGCACGTGTCGGGGGCGCTGCTCTCGGGCTTGTAGGCGATCATGTCGACGTTCAGGACTCCGTAGATAGTGTCACCCTCGGCCGCGACCGAGTCGGCGTAGGCCCGGCTCCCGAGCAGACCCAGCTCCTCCCCGCTCCACAGTATGAACCGCACGTCGAAGGGGAACGAGAGTCCCGAGAGCACGCGGGCAGCCTCGAGCACGACGGCGACGCCGGTCGCGTTGTCGTCGGCTCCCGGGGCGGGATTGTCGCACCACCACATCGTCTCGCCGGGGAACGAGTGCGACGCTATGGCGTCGTAGTGCGCGCAGACGATGTAGTAGCCTTGCAGGCGGCCCGAGCCCGGCAGCGTGCCGACTATGTTGTCGGCGGGATAGCTGACCACGAGCGTGTCCTCGTCGCACGAGTAGCCCAGCACGTGGAAGCGCTGCGAGTCGACGACCGCGCCGGCAGGCAGGTACGACTCGAGCTTGTCCACGATGTAGGACTTGCCCTCGGTGAGACACTCGTCCCGCAGCACGTAGCGGCTCCTGAGCGAGCCGTTCTGATACTCGCTCAGCCGCTTGACGTAAGCCATGAGCGAGTCTACAGACACCGACGACATGACATCCTCGACGACGCCTCGCACCGCAAGCTCGCTCTCGGGCGTTCTCGACGCCACGACCGCGGGCGGCGCGTCGTCGAACCAACCCGCTACGTCTATCGAGGCGGGAAGTTCATGGACGTGGAAGCAGGCGCTCCTGAGCGCGGCGAGTCTCTCGTCTCGCACCGCCATCAGCACCGCGCCGCCGCTCTCGGCGTAGAGCACTCGTCCGTACGGCGAGAGGGCGGTGGCGGAGCTGGCCGGATAGCACGCATACAGATGCTCACCCGACTCCGGAGCCGCCAGACGTTCCGCGTGCAGGTCCGAGAGCACCCTCGGGGCGCCGTCGCCGTCCCATTCGACCAGCGCCACGCCGTCACCGATGTGCCGAACGCGCGCGCCCGACGTCTCGAGCGACTTGAGCGCACCTCCGTCGTCGAAGCGCACCGAGTATATGTCCGCGGCCCAGGCAGGGAGTGCCATGAGGATGAGAGCGGCTGCGGCGGCAGTTGACCATCGTCTCACGACTCGGCCCTCCTTGCCGGGTCCTGCCCGGCGCATCCCCGTATTCGCGCGGGCCGGCGACCCACGCCGCCGGCCCGACACGAGATGGTACGCCCGAGAGGATTCGAACCTCCGACCCCTGGAACCGGAATCCAGTGCTCTATCCAGCTGAGCTACGGGCGCGTCTCCCGGATCTCCACCAGCTCGTAATCCCTCGTCCCGAGACCCAGCTCCTCGGCGTACCGGAGCTGGACGGTCGGGTCGACGTCGTGGTGAAGGTCTCTGAACTTGTCCTCCCCCCGGCGATAGCCGGGAGAGAGCTTGCTCTCTCTTATGACCGGAGCGGCGTTCACCAGGTCGTAGGATGCCTGGTCTATGGCGACCGGGTCAAGCGATGCCGTGACGCCGACGTCGGGAACGATCGGCGTCTTCGCCGTGCCGTAGCAGTCGCAGACGGGGTGCACGTCGGTTATGAAATTGACGTACGCGATGCGACCCTGCTTCCTGCCGGCTATCGCTCCCAAGTATTCTACCATCTTCTTCTGGAAGATGTCAGTCGATTCGTTCCAGCGAATGGCCACGGCCCGCTCCGGGCAGACGGCTATACACTCGCCGCACCCTATGCATATGGTCTCGTCGATAAGGGCGTTCTCCTCGACGGTTATGGCCTCCACCGGGCACCATCTCGCGCAGGCGCCGCACGCGATGCACCCGTCGCCTACGTACGGCTTGGTGGTGGAGTGCTGGTCCAGCTTGCCGGCGCGCGCCGCCCCTCCCATGCCGAGGTTCTTGATCGCGCCGCCGAAACCCGACAGCTCGTGGCCCTTGAAGTGCGCGACCGACACGATCGAGTCGGCCTTCACGAGTTCGGCGCCGAACGGGGCCTCGCCTACCAGCTGGCCCGGCGCCTCCAGTCGAATCTCGCTCGTGCCGTGGAGGCCGTCCGCGATCATCACGGGAGCATCCAGGGCCTGCAACGTGAAGCCGTGCTCGGCCGCCGTCCTGAGGTGCACGATCGAATCGCTTCGGGCGCCACGGTAGAGCGTGTTCGTGTCCGTGACGAACGGCCTGGCTCCGCGCCTCGCGTACCACGAGACGATCCTCCTGATGAGATGGGGTCGGACGTGCCCCGTCTCGCTGCTCTCCCCGAAGTGCATCTTGATGGCGGCCGTCTCGTTCTTTGCCACGACCGACCCTACACCGCTGGCCTCGAGGAGCGCCTCGAGTCCCGCCGCTATTCCGTCTCCGCCATCCGCCTTCAGGAAGTAGACCCTGCTCGTGCGTCCTCCAGCCATCGTCATCGCTCCCCCGCGCCGTGCTCGCCCCGGGCGGAGCCGAGAGCCCGCGCGGCGTCCCTTGCATAAGATACGGACGATATCACGACGAAACCCACGACCAGGACCAGGAGCGGTCCCTCCACCGCGGACACGTCGGCCGCGTATGCGATCGCGGTGGCGGCCAGCACGACGAACGTTGCCTTCCCGAACGCGTTTGACGGAGGCACGCCGCCCAGCCTACGCGCGATCGCGAGAGCCGCACCAGCGATGGCAAGGTCACGCCCGACGACGAGCCCCGCCACCCACCACGGAAACTCGCCACGGACCGCCAGCAGAAGCAGAACCGAGTCGACCGCGACCTTGTCAGCGAGCGGGTCGAGCACCTTGCCGAGTTCAGTCACCCGGCCCGTGGCGCGCGCGACGTACCCGTCGAGCCCGTCCGTGACCGCCATCGCCGCGAGCACGACCACGGCCCCCACCCGGTTACCCGACGCCAGGAGCGCCAGCGCCACGGGCACGAGCGCCAGTCTCAGGAGCGACAGCAGGTTGGGCGGCGCGCCCAGATCGGCGAGCTTCGCGCGAGGGGTCGCACCGCTCATCTGTCCCTCACCCGGCCCGCCCACCGCATCTTGCGGCTCAGGATCTCGTAGTACGAATAGTCGGCGACGTCCACCAGATGCGTCCGCGCCGAGGCGCGCCCGACCACGACCGTGTCGCCCTGTCGGAGTCCGAACGCCTTTGTCCCGTCGGTCGTGGCGAGAGCCCGGTCATCGCACGAGATCATCTCTATCTCGAAGACCGCCTCCGGCTCGACCACCAGGGGTCTGATCGACAGCGTGTGCGGACAGAGCGGCGTCATGACGATGGCCTCGACCGCCGGCGTCACGATGGGTCCGCCCGCCGAGAGCGCGTGCGCCGTCGAGCCGGTCGGCGTTGCGAGCACCAGGCCGTCGGCAGCGTATCTCGTCACGACCTGGCCTCCGACCCTCGCCTCGAACGAGAGCATCCTCGACTCGGCGCCCTTCGTTATCACGACGTCGTTGAGCGCGAGGTACTCCGTCTCGTCGCCCTTGAGACGCGCGCTCAACATCATCCTCTCGGTGACGGGGAGCGACCCCGGATCGAGCGAGTCCAGAATGCTGGGAAGCTCCTCGCGCGGGATCTGCGTGAGAAAACCCAGGCTCCCCATGTTGACACCGATGATCGGGGTTCTCTTGCCCAGCTCCGCCACCCGCCTTGCGGTGTGCAGCAGCGTGCCGTCGCCGCCCAGCGCGAAGATGAGGTCCGCATCACGCTCGATCGATCCGGGACCACCCCTTCTGGCTTCGCCGAGGGCATCCTTGGGACATTCGTCGTCGACGACGACGTCGAGGCCGAACTTGAGGGCCCAGGACCGGACCAACTCGATCGCCTCGGCCAGGCCGCTCTTGGCCGGGTTCGCCGCGATGCCCACCGTCTTCATCGCGTGTCTCCTCCCTCGCTTGCCGCGCCCGCGGAGACGAGCTTCCGCGCGAGTTCCGCGACTGACTTGACGTCCAGGCCGCAGTCCTCCAGCAGAAGGTCGCGTCCGCCGTGCGTGATGAACCTGTCAGGAACGCCCGCTATCCTGACGGCAACCCCCTCGAGACCGCTCGCCTCCAGGAGTTCGACGACCGCGGCGCCGAAGCCGCCCGCCGCCGCGTTCTCCTCTAGGGTAAGCACCCTGCGCGTTGCGCGGGCCTCGCGCAGGATCGTCTCCGCATCGAGCGGCTTGACGAACCGCGCGTTCACTACCGACGCCTCGACCCCTTCCCCGGACAGGATCTCAGCGACGTCGAGCGCGGTTCCCACCATGGAACCTATCGCCATGATAGAGATGTCGGAACCCTCGCGAAGAAGCTCTGCGCTGCCTATCGGCACGAGCGGAGGCTCGTAGTCCATCCTGACGCCACGCCCCGCTCCGCGGGGGTAACGGATGGCAATGGGACCGTCGTCGTGGGCGGCCGCGGTTCGCACCATCGCGACGAGTTCGTTCTCGTCCTTCGGTGACGCGACGACCAGGTTGGGCACCGCCCTCAGGAACGTCAGGTCGAAGACCCCGTGGTGGGTCGGACCGTCGTCTCCGACGAGGCCGCCTCGGTCGACCATGAACCTGACGGGCAGCTTCTGCAGACAGACGTCATGGATGATCTGGTCGTACGCCCTCTGAAGAAACGTCGAGTAGATGGCCACGAACGGCTTCATCCCGCCGGCGGCCATCCCCGCGGCAAAGGTCACGGCGTGCTGCTCGGCTATCCCCACGTCGAAGAACCGCGCCGGACACCGCTTGGCGAGATGCGACAGCCCCGTGCCGGACGGCATCGCCGCCGTGACGCCGACAATCCTCTCGTCCTCCTCCGCCAGAGTGGCCAGCGTGCGGCCGAAGGCCTCCGTGTAGGAGATCGGCTTCTGCTTCGCCGTCAGCGTGCCCGTCGTCTTGTCGAACGCACCTATCCCGTGGAACTTGGATGCGTCGTCCTCCGCGTGCGTGTAGCCCTTTCCCTTGGTCGTTACGACATGCACGAGAAGCGGACCTTCAGTGATCCTGAGCCTCTCGAACGCCTCGATGAGCACCTCGAGGTTGTGCCCGTCGAGCGGCCCGAAGTACTTGAACCCCAGTTCCTCGAAGAGCAGGCCCGGAACGAAGACGCCTCGGATGCCCTCGAGCGCCCTGCTGGCCAGCGAGCGCGCCCTCTCGCCTATCGCCGGGATCCTGCCGAGGATGTCCCAGACGTCGGCCTCCAGCCGCTGGTACGTCGGCGCCGACAGGAGGCGTGTCAGGTATTGGGAGAGCGCCCCCACGTTCTTCGATATCGACATCCTGTTGTCATTCAGCACCACCATCAGGTTGCGCTTGAGGTGTCCGGCCTGGTTCATACCCTCGAACGCCAGGCCGCCGGTCATCGCACCGTCTCCTATGATGGCGATCGTGCGGCTGTCCTCGCCCAGGAAGTCGCGGGCGCAGGCGAGGCCGAGCGCGGCCGATATGGACGTCGACGAGTGCCCCGTACCGAAGGCGTCGTGCGGGCTCTCCTCCCTCCGAGGAAAGCCGGCGATCCCCCCGGCCTGCCTGAGCGTGTCGAACCGCTCCCGCCTGCCCGTCAGTATCTTGTGTGCGTAGCTCTGATGGCCCACGTCCCAGATCATCTTGTCGTGAGGTGAGTCGAACACGTAGTGGAGCGCGATCGCGATCTCGACCGCCCCCAGGCTGGGAGCAAGATGCCCACCGTTCCTGGAGACGACACGGATTATCTCCTGCCTGATCTCTTCGGCAAGGACGGGCAGCTCGGCGATATCGAGCTTCTTGAGGTCGCTTGGGGAGTCGATCCTCTCCAGCATCTGTCTAGCTCCTGCGCTCCACGATGTAGCGCGCGACGGCCTCCAGGTGCCGCGCGCGCTCACCGAACGGCGCGAGGGCGGCCACGGCCTCGTCCACAAGCCCGAGCGCCCTCTCACGGGCGGCCCTTGCTCCTACCGCCGCCGGGTACGTGAGCTTCCCCGCGCCCGCGTCCTTGCCCACGGCCTTACCCATTTCCTCGGCCGTTCCGGTCAGGTCCAGAAGGTCGTCCGCTATCTGGAACGAGAGCCCGACGGCTCGCCCGTATGCCCTGAGCGACGCGAGAGCCTCGTCCGATGCGCCGGCGGCGATCGCCCCGACCACGACCGCGGCCTCGAGCGGCATTGCGGTCTTGCGCCTGTGTATGAACGTGACCGACTCGACCGTGGCCGCCTGCCCCTCGCCGTCCATGTCGGCGGCCTGGCCGCCAACCATGCCCAGGCTTCCGTTCGCCAGCGCCAGCTCCGCAGCGATCCTCACCCTGCGCTCCGCGGAGAGCGCCTCGTCGCCCGCGACGAGCCCGAAGGCGAGCGTGAGCAGGGCGTCGCCCGCCAGTATCGCCGTCGCCTCGTCGAAAGCGCGGTGGCACGTCGGGCGGCCGCGGCGGAGGTCGTCATCGTCCATCGCGGGCAGGTCGTCGTGTATGAGTGAGTAGGTGTGGATCAGCTCGGCGGCGCATCCAGGCACCATCGCAGCGGCGCGGTCTCCTCCCGAGACGTCACACGACAGGAGCGCCAGTATCGGACGCAGCCGCTTGCCACCGGAGAAGACGCCGTGTCTCATCGCCCCGTGCAGCCGCTCGGGAGGCAGGTCGTCCGGCGGCAGGAAGTTATCAAGCGCCTCCTCGACCTCGCTCCTCCTGTCGTCCAGCAGGCTCCGCAGATCGCGCGCGTCAGTCATCCGCGTCCTCTTCATCGAACGCCGTGAGTTCGAACTCACCCTGCTCGGTCTTCATGAGCTTCATCACGCGTTCCTGTGCCTTCGCGAGTTCCTTCGTCAGCGCTTCGCCCAGCTTCGTCCCTTCCTCGAACGCCTTGAGCGACTCCTCCAGACTCAACTCGTTCTGCTCGAGCGAGCGCACGAGTTCCTCGAGGCGTCTCAGGTCATCCTCGAACGTCCTGGTCTTGCTCACGACTTCCTCCCCGTGCTGCGCTTCCTCCCCGCGCCTCCCTCGACGGACTCGACGAGGCAGTCGAAGGCCCCGTCCCTCACGGTTACCCTAAGGCTCGCCCCGGCTCCGACGTCGCGTACCGACCTCACCGGCGACAGCGCCGGCAGGAGCGCGACCGCCGCGAAGCCCCTGCCCAGTATGTTCGTAGGGTCGGCCAGCCTCAGCTCGGCCAGGGCCTGTCCGAGGCGTTGCCCGGCGAGAGCAACCCTGTCCCTGGTCCTCGATGCGAGACGCCCCGAAAGCTCGTCGACGCGCTCGGAGAAGCGCTCGACGAGGCGCGCCGGAGCGCGCATCCCGTAGGCCGACAGCGCCGAGCGGACGCGGTCCCAGCGTGCCGTCATGCCTCGGGTGACCCCGTTCCCGAGCCGTTCGACCGAGGACGAGACCGCCCGCAGGATGTCCGCGCGGTCCGGGACGACCAGCTCGCCGGCGTTGGACGGCGTGGCCGCCCTTACGTCGGCGACGAAATCGGCGATCGTGAAGTCGACCTCGTGCCCGACCGCCGAGACCACGGGCGTCACGGCCGCGCTTATCGCCCGCGCGACCTCCTCTTCGTTGAAGGCCCACAGGTCCTCGAGCGACCCACCGCCACGTCCGACGATCATGACGTCTGCGTCGCCCCACTCGTCCACGAGCCGTATCGCCTCTGCTATCTCGGGCGCCGCCGAGGTGCCCTGCACCGCGGCAGGCACGACGACGAGCCTGGTTGACGGCCAGCGTGCCTTGACCACGCGGATGACGTCCCTCACCGCGGCGCCGGTCGGCGACGTCACGACCGCCACAGTCCCCGGGAAGCGCGGGACAGGCCTCTTGCGCTCCGCATCGAAAAGCCCCTCAGCAGAGAGCTTGGCCTTCAGCTTCTCGAAGGCCGCGGCGAGGTCTCCGACCCCCACAGGCCTCATCTGCTCTACGTAGAGCTGGTAGCGACCTGAGGGTTCGTAGACGCGTATCTGGCCCCAGGCCACGACCTTGAGGCCGTCCTTCGGAACGAACCTCAACGCTTGGTTCTTGAACTTGAACATCACCGCCGGGAGCTTGCTCTTCTCGTCCTTGAGCGAGAAGTACATGTGCCCAGAGCGGTGATGCGTGAAGTTCGAGATCTCCCCCTCGACCCAGAAGAGCGGGAGAGAGGATTCGAGCACCTCTTTGACGAGGGATGTGACCTCGCTCACCGAGTAGACGCGTTCGTCGCGCGTCCGGTCCGTGTCCGTCCGCTCGTTCTCCACCCCGCACCTCCCCTATCTTCCGGCCTTCTCGATGCGCTCGGCCGCCTCCACGGTGTTCCTCAGGAGGACGGCCGTCGTGAGCCTGCCGACGCCGCCCGGCACCGGCGTGACAGCCGCCGCACGCCCCAGCATCTCGTCGAAGGCCACGTCGCCTACGACGCGCGTGCCTCCCGGAGCACCCGGGTCATCGATGGTGTTCACACCGACGTCGATCACGACCGCGCCCTCGCGGACCATGTCTCCTCTTATCGCCCACGGCCTTCCCATGGCCGCGACGACGATGTCGGCACGCCGGGTGTGTGCCGAGATGTCGGGCGTCCCCGTGTGACAGACGGTGACCGTGGCGTTGCCGCGGTCCGTCTTGCGCAGGAGAAGGCTGGCAAGCGGCCTCCCCACGACGGGGCTGCGCCCCACGATGACCACATGCCGCCCGCTTGTGGCTATGCCTGAGCCGGCCAGCATCTCCACGACCCCGAGCGGAGTCGCCGGCGCGAATGCCTCTCGCCCAGCGGCGAGGAGCCCCACGCTGCGGGTCGCCGCCCCGTCGACGTCCTTTTCGGGGTCGATCTCCTCGACGACGGAGGCGGGTATGCCAATGGGAAGAGGCTGCTGGACAATGATGCCGGACACCGAGGAGTCGCCCGAGCGCCGTCTGATCGCCTGCGCGACCGCCGAACGTCCCTCGGCGGCCGCGATCTCCACGAGGCTCACGTCGATCCCCAGCTTCGTCCCGGCCTTCACGATGCTCGCGGAGTAGATGCGGGACGCCGCGTCGTCCCCGACGAGCACGACAGCGAGCGCGACGGGCCTGCCCCTGTCCCTTAGCGCCGCCGCGCGGCCCGCGACGTCCGCGCGTATCGCGGCCGCCACCGGCTTGCCTTCGAGTATCCTCGTCTCCACGCGACCTCCGCTCGGATCCTATCGGCCTTCGTTCTCCGCGCGCAGCCCGGTCAGCCGCTCGATCGACAGAGCGCGCCCCGTCGAATCTTCCAGCTCGACCACCACCGCGTTCATGATCCCCGGCCCCTCGCCCGTCTTGTAGCGCTGGGGGCGTCCCGTGATGAAGCGGTGGAGCGCGACGTCGGTCCTCATGCCGATGACCGAATCCGAGGGCCCGGTCATGCCCACGTCGGTTATGGCGGCGGTGTGTCCCGCCACGATCCGCTCGTCCGACGTCTGCACGTGCGTGTGCGTCCCCAGGACCGCGCTTGCCTTCCCGGCCAGGTGATGGGTCAGAGCCACCTTCTCGGACGTGGCCTCCGCGTGGAAGTCGACGACAACGAGTCGGGTAGTCCTCAGGACTTCGTCGACCATCGAGGCCCCCACGCGGAACGGGCAGTCGATGGGCTTCATGAAGGTGCGGCCCTGCAGATTCAACACGGCCACCGGAGGGCAGTCCCTGGTCGTGACGGTCACGATGCCTCGGCCCGGGGTCCCGGGAGGGTAGTTGGCGGGCCTTATGATGCGCCTGTCCGCCTCGAGCAGCTCCAGGGCCTCCTGCCGGTCCCATATGTGGTCGCCGCCCGTCAGCACGTCGACGCCGGCGACCGTCAGCTCGCGGGCCTTTCGCTCCGTGATGCCCAGACCGCCGGCCGCGTTCTCGCAGTTGGCGATCGTAAGCTGAATGCCGTGCGCTACCTTGAGATCGGGCAGAAGGGCCGCCAGTGTCTCGCGTCCCGTCCGTCCAACCACGTCACCGATGAAGAGTATTCTCAATGGAGGAACTCCATCGCGGTCTGCGGCCGCGTCGCCGGCCCCGCCATGATGGCGGGGCCGGCCGACGCCGCGCCCCTACTTCGCGTAGTCGACCGCGCGCGTCTCGCGCACGACCACCACCTTGATCTGGCCGGGGTACTTGAGTTCGGCCTCGATCTTCCGGGCCACAGCCGAGGCGAGCACCTCGGCCCTGGCGTCGTCGATCTTCTTGTGCTGCACCATGATCCGGATCTCGCGTCCGGCCTGGATGGCGTACGATCTCTCGACGCCCTGGAACGAGCCGGCGATCTCCTCGAGCTTCTCGAGGCGCTTGATGTAGGTCTCGAGCGTTTCGCGCCGCGCGCCAGGTCTCGCGCCGGAGACGGCGTCCGCGGCCTGGACGAGAACGGCGATCATCGACGTCGGCTCCACGTCCTCGTGGTGCGACTCTATCGAGTTGACGACGAGGTCGCTCTCACCGTAACGCCTCGCGAGCTCGGCGCCCAGCGAAGCGTGCGTGCCCTCCATCGTGTGGTCGACGGCCTTGCCAATGTCGTGCAGAAGCCCGGCGCGCTTGGCCATCGTCACGTCGAACTCGAGCTCACCCGCCATGAGGCCGCACAGGAACGCGACCTCCTTGGAGTGCTGAAGCATGTTCTGGCCGTAACTGGTGCGGTAGCGGAGCCGGCCGAGGAGCTTCACCATCTCGGGCTTGAGGTCGTGGATGCCTACGTCGAGACAGGCTTCCTCTCCCAACTCGACGATGTGCTCGTCCAGCTCCTTGCGGACCTTGGCAACGACCTCCTCGATGCGCCCGGGGTGGATCCTGCCATCCGTTATGAGGCGCTCCAGCGCGAGCCTGGCGACCTCTCTCCGGACGGGGTCGAACCCGGACAGGATAACGGCCTCCGGCGTGTCGTCGACGATGACGTCGATGCCGGTCGCGGTTTCGAAGGCCCGGATGTTACGTCCCTCGCGGCCGATGATGCGCCCCTTCATCTCGTCGTTCGGGAGGTTCACCACCGACACGGTCGACTCGACGACGTGGTCCGCCGCGCAGCGCTGGATGGCCAACGTGAGAACCTGCTTGGCCTCCTTGTCACCCTGGCGTCTGGCCTCGTCCTTGATGTCCTTTATCATGCGCGCTGCCTCGAGCCGCGCGTCGCTCTCCATGTTCCTTATGAGGAGCTTCTTGGCGTCATCGCGGTTCATGCCCGCGATCCTCTCGAGGCGTTCATTCTGCTCCTCGATGAGCTTCGAGAGCGTCTCCGAGCGCTCGGTGACCGACGCCTCTCTCTTGCCCAGGTCCGACTCGAGCTCCTTGAGCTCGGCTTCCTTCTTGTCTATGAACTCGACCTTTCGCTCGAGGTTCTCCTCGCGCTTCTCGACCTGGCGCTGGAGCCTCTCGACCTCGGACCTCGTCTGCTGCGTGTCCTCTTCGAACTTGGCCTTGGCCTTGTACCACTCGTCCTTGGCCTCGAGCACGGCCGCCTTCTTCTGTGTCTCGGCCTCTCTCTCGGCCTCACGCACTATCTTCTCCGCCAGCTCCTCGGCGCTCACGATCTTGCTGCGGTCGACGAGCCTGCGGGAGAACCACCCCGCGAGGAACACGCCGACGGCGACAAGGAACATTATGACTACCACTCCCCAGTCCTGCATGTCGCTCTATCGCCTCCCATCTATCTAATTACGGTCCAAAGCGCCCGGCGCGCTTCCGGAGGTGCGAGAGCCCCGCTCCGCGAGGAATGGGCTTCAGCACTCTCCATCCGTCGGCGCGTCCGACGGGACGCCGTCCCAGCGGGACAGGCGTTCCCGGACCTCCCTCTCAAAACCGCTCGTTCCCGGACGGTAGTAGCTCCTCCCGCCCGGCGCATACTCTCCCCTTCTTCCCTCCGCCTCCGACCCGGGCATCTCGTACCCGGCGCCGTGGCCCAGCCTTGAGGCGCCGGCGTAGCTTCTGTCCCGCAGGTGCTCGGGCACGTCCGGCAGGCCCCCCTTCTCGGCGTCCTCCATGGCCGACGACACGGCGTCGGCGCAGCTCCTGCTCTTGGGGGCCGTCGCCATGTAGACCGTGGCCTCCGCGAGCGCGTACGCCGACTCGGGCATGCCTATCATCTCCGTGGCCCTGGCGGCCGCCACGGCCACCAGGAGCGCCCGCGGATCGGCCATACCGACGTCCTCGGACGCCGAGATGACCAATCTGCGGGCTATGAAACGCGGGTCCTCACCGCCGGACATCATGCGCGCTAACCACGTCAGCGCCGCGTCCGGCTGCGAGGCGCGTATGCTCTTGATGAACGCCGAGGCGACGTCGTAATGCGAATCACCGTTGCGGTCGTACCTTGCGACCCGTTTGGCCAGGCACTCGGCCGCGACCTCAATACCGATGTGGATGGTCCCGTTCCCGTCCGGTGTGGTCGAGAGGACCGCCAGTTCCAGAGCGTTCAGGGCCTTGCGCGCATCGCCAAGCGCGTTGGCGGCCAGATGGTCGCGCGCGGCGGGGTCCAGCTCGACGCGGTAGTCACCGAGGCCCCGCTCCTCGTCCCGAAGCGCCCGGTCGATGATCGTGCCGACCTCGGACTCCGTCAGCAGACGCAGCTCGAAGACCTGGACGCGGGAGAGAAGGGCGTGATTCAGGTAGAAGAACGGGTTCTCGACGGTGGCGCCTATCATGGTCACGACGTCGTTCTCGAGGGGGGCCAGGAGCACATCCTGCTGTGCCTTGTTGAAGCGGTGCACCTCGTCTATGAAGACTATCGTCCGCCTCGGCGCCCGGGCTCCCGCCTCTGCCACGGCTCTCCTGAGATCGCTCACGCCTGCCTCCACGGCGTTCAGCATCACCAGCGTCGAGCGCGTAGCCCCTGCTATGACGTGCCCGAGCGAGGTCTTGCCCACGCCCGGCGGACCGTAGAGGATCATCGAGAAGATGCGATCGGACTCGACCGCGCGTCTCAGGAGCTTGCCTGGGGCCAGGATGTGCGACTGCCCCACGTAGTCGGCGAGGCCGCGCGGGCGCATGCGCCTGGACAGCGACACGTGCTCGGCAGCGCGTTCCGCGTTCTCGGACCTGAAGAGGTCAGGGCCGTGGTTGCTCACGGCGGTTCCCTCCGGGCCCGTCTCACTGACGGGCCTCGCGGTCGGGACGGCCGACGGGATGGTGGAAGGCGTGGCCGGATGAGGGCCGCGCGGGGATGGAAGGCCGCGGGGACAGCGAAAGCGAACATCTCGGGCGCCCGGTTCTCCGGCCCGGTCGGGCGGGGCCAAGGCGCGCTGGCGGGGTCTATTCCTCCAACTCGGAATCGAGAGAACGAGTGAGCTCTTCGGCACGCTCGTGAACCTTGGCGAGGAGCCTGTTCCTGTCCTCGCGCTCCCTGAAGAGCTCTCCGGCGATGTTCAGCGCCGCGAGTATCGCCACCTTGAGCGCGGAATTGACCGAGGTCGCCTCGGAGACCTCGCCCATCTTGCTATCGACGTAGTGGGCGATCTCCTGAATCGACTCTGGGTCCGCGTCACCGCGGATCCGGTACTCCGAACCGTAGATTTCCACCTTGACGCTGCTCATCACGTTGCTGTCGGAGTCCGGCACGCCTGCCTCCACCGGTCGCCAAAGACCAGGGCCTCTGGGGGTCCCGCGCACTCTATACGTCTCTCGATTCTCTTCGAGATGCCTCGCTATATCACTGGCCCAGCTTCTCCGCTATCGCGCGAAGCCTGGCCTCCAGGCGCTTCTTCGCCCTGGAATCCACCTTCTGGCCGGAGGTGATCCCATCGATCTGACCGGCCAGCCCGTCTATCTCCTTTCCAAGCGCCCGGAGACTCTCCACGAGCCGCGAGTTCTCGGCCCTCAGTGCGGCCATTCGCTCCACCGCCTTCGCGACGGAGTTCTCCAGCTCGTCCAATCCGGGCAGCTGCATGACATCCTCTCGATCGGGCCGGACCGCTACTCCCGCAGTGCGGCTCCGAACTTCTCAACCAGAAGGGCGACGATGCGACCGTGCGCGCCGTCGACCTCTCTGTCGGTGAGCGTTCGTTCCCTCGACATGTACGTGAGCGAGAAGGCCAGGCTCTTGCGTCCCACGCCGAGCTGCTCTCCCTTGTACACGTCGAAGACATCCACCGCGACCAGGAGTTTCTCTCCCAAGCCCATGATGGCGTCCATCACCGAGCCCGCGCTCACTTCGTCGGGCACGACCAGCGCCAGGTCGCGGGACACTCTCGGATACCGTGGAAGCGGCTCGAACGTCCGCGCCGCGCCGCACCGCACTCCGAGCGCGTCGAGGTCCAGCTCAAAGACGAACACGGGGCAATCGATACCCCACGAGTCCTGAGCATCCCTCGACAGCATGCCAAAAATGCCGACGTGGTGGCCGCTTACGGCGATCCCCGCGCCAGCGTCGCTCGACAGATAGGCGCAATCGTAGCAGGAGACCCTGGGGCTGTCAACCTCCAGGGCTTCCATCAGGGCCCAGAGCGCCCCCTTGCCGTCGTAGAAGTCCACCATCTCGGGATCCCTGTCCCAGGAAGGTCTGTTCCGGAGCCCCGTCATTGCGCCGGCGAGCCTCCATCCCTCCGAATGACCGCCCTCCTCGAGCCCGAACACCTTGCCGATCTCGAAGAGCCGGAGGTCACGGACGCCCACGTTGCTGTTGCGCAGGACCACGCCCAGCACGCCCGGCAGGAGCGAGGTCCGAAGCAGCGGCGTCTCCTTGTTCACCGGGTTCAGGAGGGTCACGGGCCGTCCACCGAACTCCGCCCCCGAGTCGGGCGTCACGAAGGAGCTCGTGAGCACCTCGGTGAACCCGATCCCGACCATGGCATCTCTCACGCGCTTCCTGATGGCCAGGTCCGCGTCGGCCGTGACGGTGAGCTGGTGGTACGGCACGACAGGCTGGATGCGGTCGTAGCCGTGGATGCGCGCGACCTCTTCGATCAGATCGGCCTCTGTCTCCACATCGTGACGGTGAGGCGGGACACCTACGTCCAGCTCGCCGTCTGACGACGTGCTGACGTCGAAGCCCAGTCTCTGCAGGTAGTCGATGATCGCGGCCGAGGTGAGTTCGTCGGTGAGCATCCGGCGAGCGCGTTCCTCGCGCAGCCTCACCCGAACCTCCGGCACGCTCTTGACGCCGACGTCGGCCGCTCCCGCGGCCACCTTGCCGCCCGCGAGTTCCGTCAAGAGGGAGCAAGCCCGCGCTGCGACGTCTTCCATCACAGAGACGTCGATGCCTCGCTCGAAGCGAATGGACGCCTCCGTTCGCATGCCCAGGCTCCTGGCGCCGCGGCGGACGATAACCGGATCGAACCATGCGCACTCGAGGAGCACCGCGCTGGTAGCATCGGTCACCTCGGACGCACTCCCGCCCATGATCCCCGCCAGCGCGACCGGCGTGTCCCCGTCGCATATGAGAAGGTGCGACGTGTCGAGCTTCCTCTCTTCGCCGTCGAGCGTGACGAGCGTCTCGCCCGGACGCGCCCGCCGAACGACGATGCGCCTGGCACCGAGCCTGTCGTAATCGAACGCGTGTATCGGGTGGCCGTACTCAAGCATCACGAAGTTGGTGACGTCGACGATGTTGCTTATGCTGCGGACGCCCGCGCCTCTGAGGCGCCGCTGGAGCCACGCCGGGGAGGGACCCATGCCGAGTCCCTGCACGACCCTCGCGATGTACCTGGGGCACGCCTGCGGATCCTCGATCTCGACGGAAGCCAGCCCGTCAATCTGCGGCCCGTCCTCAATAAGGCTCACACTCCGCCGCCTGAACTCCGTCCCCAGCACGGCGGCGACCTCGCGCGCCACGCCGATGACGCCGAGGCAGTCGCCTCGGTTCGGCTGGACGTCCAGCTCGATGGCGTCGTCGCCGAGCCCCAGGAGAGCGACGATGTCGGCCCCGGCCTCGACGTCGTCGAGTTCCAGGATACCGTCCGACGACTCCTCCAGCCCGAGCTCGGCGGCCGAGGCAAGCATCCCGTGTGAGCGCCGTCCCCTGATGGAGCGCTCCGAGATCTCCATGCCGCCGGCCAGCACGGCGCCGGGCAGAGCCAGCACGCTCGTTATCCCCGCCCGCGCGTTGGGGGCTCCGCAGACTACCGTGGACGAGCCCTGCCCCCAGTCTACGACGCACACGGACAGGTTATCGGCGTCCGGGTGCTTCTCACACGTGACTACGCGCGCCGCGACGATCCCCTTGACCTCGCCGCCTACCGCGCCCAGGTACTCGGTCTCCGTCAGCGACTCGGTGAGGACGCGCGCCAACTCGACGCCGCCGAGGTCGAAATCGACGTAGTCCCTGAGCCACTCGAGGCTGACCCTCATCTGGTCCTTCCCATCCCTCCGCGGTGCGGGGCGGAAACCGGCCCCGTGTGCGCCGGCCTCGTCCCTCCGCTCAGACCTGCCTCAAGAACCTGAGGTCGTTCTCGAAGAACAGACGTATGTCGTCGGTGCCTGTCATCATCATGCAGATCCGGTCGACGCCCAGACCGAACGCGTATCCCGTGACCTCGTCCGGATCGTACCCCACGGCCGCGAAGACCCTGGGATCCACCATGCCCGCGCCCAGAAGCTCTACCCAGCCCGTGCCCTTGCAGACCGCGCAGCCGCGGCCCGCGCAGATCCTGCACTCCACGTCGACCTCGGTCGACGGCTCGGTGAACGGGAAGAAGCCGGCCCTGAAGCGCACGCCCACGTTCTCGCCGAACAGCTCGTGCATGAACTTCGTCAGGACTCCCTTCAGCTCGCCCAGCCGCACGTCCTTGTCAACGTACAGCCCCTCGAACTGGTAGAACTCCGAGCCGTGCGACGCATCGGGCGTCTCATTCCTGTACACGCGGCCCGGCGCGATTATCCGGATGGGGGGCCTCCTTGACTCCATCACGCGTATCTGCACAGGCGACGTGTGTGTGCGCAGGACCTTGCCACCCTCCACGAAGAACGTGTCGTGCATGTCTCGCGCCGGATGGTCCGCCGGTATGTTGAGCGCGTCGAAGTTGTGGAAGTCATCCTCTATGTGCGGTCCGACGGCGGTCTCAAAGCCGAGTGTCCGGAAGATCTCCTCGAGACGCTCGAGCGTTCTCGTGAGCACGTGCTTGCGACCTACCCAGGGCGCTCTCCCCGGCAGCGTGAGATCGATGCCGACCGCGGACGCGCTTGCCCCGGCGAGCCTCTCCCGCGCCTCCTCGAGAAGCGCGTTCAGCTCGTTCTTGAGTTCGTTGGTCGCCTTGCCCGCGGCGCGCCGCTCGTCGGGAGGGAGGTCCTTCAAGCCCCTCGACACGAGGTTCAACTCGCTCTTCCTGCCGAGGAAGCGCACGCGCGCGTCCTCGAGAGCCCGCTCGCTCGCGGCCTCCGCGAAGGCCTTCCTGGCCTCCTCGCCCAACTCGCGCAACCGCTCGACCACAACGCCCTCCGTGCCGCCTTGCTAGTTCTCCAGACTCCCCTTCGCTATCGAAACCAGCTCGGCAAAACCGTCTGCGTCGTTCAGCGCCATGTCGGCCAGGACCTTCCTGTCGACCTCGACGTTCGCCATCTTGAGCCCGTGCATGAAGCGGCTGTAAGAAAGCCCATGTATCCTGGCGCCCGCGTTGATACGTATGATCCAGAGGCCGCGCATGTCGCCCTTGCGCCTCTTGCGGTCGCGGTACGCGAACTGACCGGCCCGATGGACCGTGTCTCTCGCAGTGCGGATCAGCTTGCTCCGTCCGCCGCGGTAGCCCTTGGCGGCCTTCAGTATCTTCTTTCTCCGCCGCCTCGACGCGGGGGCTCCTCTCGCTCTCGACATCTCTCCTATCGTCCTTTCCTGTTCTTGCCGGCCGCTCGCCGAGCGATCCCGGTCCCGCAGGCCGTCCGTCCAACAGCCTCGATCTCATCGGCTACTTGTCCAGCAGCCTCTCTATGCGCTTGTGGTCCGCGGCGTGCACGTAGGCGACCTTGCGGAGCGCCCTCTTCTGCCGCGAGCTCTTGCGGATGAAGAAGTGGCCGCCGTAGGCCTTCCTGCGCCGGATCTTGCCGGTTCCGGTGCGCTTAAACCTCTTCGCCGCTCCCTTGTGCGTCCTTATCTTTGGCATCTTCTCCCCTGCTCTTTTCCTTCGTCTTGGTCGCGGGCTTGTACGAGAGTATCATCACCATCGTCCTGCCTTCGGACCTGATGGGAACCTCGACGCTCGCGGTGTCCGCGAGATCCTCTATCAGCCGCTCCAGGACCTTGCGCCCGAGCTCCCTGTGGGCCAACTCGCGCCCCCTGAAGACGACCGTGCACTTCACCTTGTCGCCCGCCTCGAGAAACTCCACGGCGTGGCGCTTCTTGAAGTTGTAGTCGTGCGGCTCGATCTTGGGCCGCATCTTGACTTCCTTGACCACCGTCACGTGCTGATGCTTCCTGGCTTCCTTGGCGCGCTTGTTCATCTGGTACATGTACTTGCCGTAGTCCATGATCTTGCAGACGGGGGGCCTCGCCTTCGGCGACACCTCCACAAGATCCAGACCCTTCTCTTCGGCCAGCGCCAGCGCCTCGGATGTCGGCATGATCCCCACCTGTGCTCCATCGTCAGTGATCACGCGGACCTGCGGGATCCTGATTCGACGATTGACGCGCGGGGTCTGTATTGACACCGGACCTCCTTCCGTTTGCGGCTACGACTCGTGCCCCCTAGAAACGAGAAACGGGATGCGAAGCAGTGCATCCCGTCAGCGTACCCCAGGTCCGAGCCTCGGGTAACGGCAGTGTACCTCTTCGGGTCTTCCTTGAAGCCCTCGAGGTGAGAAGCGAGATGCCTCTTCTTCGCGATCTTCCGAATGAACCTGTGCGACCAACAGCTCGTTCGTTCTCTGCTCCCTCCGGCTGCCGGACCGGGTCGAAGGGCGACTCAGGTCGACCCGCCCGCCCGACGAGACCGATGGAATGGTGGGCGATACTGGACTCGAACCAGTGACTTCTTGCATGTCAAGCAAGCACTCTAACCAGCTGAGCTAATCGCCCACGGCCTGGAAAGACCTGCAAGAGGCCCTTTCCAAGACTATTAAGTTATCCGATGACGAGGCGCCTGTCAAGTCGAAAACGCCCTAGCGAAGGGACCTCCTGACGGCCACGGCGGCGGGAGGGCCCGGACGGTGTCATGTCGTGACCTCGAGGTCTCCCTCGATCTCACGCACGGTTACGCTTCGGGCATCGGGATAGGCCAGGAGATATTTGGCCACAGGCTTCAGCACCATGCGCTCGACGGTCCTCCCCAGGTTGCGCGCCCCGTACTCACGACTCGTGCCCTTGGCGACGAGCGCCGAGACGGCGCCGTCCGTGACCGACAGATCGATCGACCTTAGGCCGAGTCTCGCGCGGATGTCCTCGAGATGCACCTCCACTATCTCGCGGAGGGCCTCCTCGCTCAGGGGATCGAAGAGCAGCACCTCGTCGATGCCGTCCATGAAGTCCGTCGGGAAGAACGCCTCTATCGCCTCCTTCGCCTCCTTCAGGTGGTGCTC
>CAZLTC010000019.1:29840-42834 GCA_964562405.1 uncultured bacterium
CCCACCAGGCGAGCAACGCCGTCCTCGTCGCTGTACTTGGCCATGTTGAACTCGAAGAGGCGCTCCGACCGGCCGTACAGCTCCTCGGCGAGAGCCCTGCCGAGTTCGCTCTTGCCCACGCCCGGCGGTCCGACGAACAGGAAGACGCCGTTGGGTCGAGACGGTCTCTCGTCCAGATTCAGCATGGTCACCCTGATGACATCGGAGAGGATGCGTATGCACCTGTCCTGACCCTTGATGCGTCTGCCGAGGGCCTCCTCGAGACCCAGCAGGCTGGCGCGCCCCGTTTCCGCCAGCTTCGAGACCGGGATACCGACGATCTCCGACAGCGCGTGCCGCACGTCCACCTCGAGCACCTCGGGGCGCGTTCCCGGCCCGGCCGCCGTCGCGGCTCTGGCCGACGAGTCGTCCAGAAGCCTGTAGGCCTTGCCGGGCAGCACCTGGTCGCGTACGTAGTCGGCCGACAGCTCGACGGCCGCGCGCACCGCTCCCGGGTCGATCGCCACTCCGTGGTATTCCTCAAGACCGCTCACGAACTGGCCGAGCAGGCTCACTGTCGCCTCCCTGTCGGGCTCAGCCACGTCCACGCGCGTCATGTCGTCGAGGCACCACGGCAGAGCCGTGACGGTCTCGCGATACAGCTCGGGCGTCGTGCTGCCCACGATGTAGATGTTCGGCTGATGGCAGGCGGTCTGGATGGCGAACGACGCGTCTATCGGGGCGGTCCGCTCGGTGAAGACGCCAAGAAAGCTGGTGATATCCGGAAGGAAGACGATGACGTCGTCGCGCGCACCGGCCTCCCGGAGGCCGGTGAACACGATCCTCTCGAAGTCGCCGGGCTCGCGCGAGCTGGCCAGGATCCTGTGGAACGGAAGCTCCACAACACGGCGCCCCAGGAGATGCCTGGGAGCGCGTCCCGCTGCTATGTCGCGGGCCAGGGCCACCGCCAGCTCCCGCTTGCCTACCCCGTCGGGGCCCACCAGAAGGGCTGTGTGATGCTCGCGACGCTCCAGGATCTCCTTGAGCCTCGTGAGCTCCGGCGCCCACAGGTCGCCGTTCGCCAGGGACGGTCTCGATTCGGCCGCCTCGAGGAGGTCGACACCGAGATGACCCAGCACCGTTACCTCATCGGACGAGCCGTCCGGCACCGCTCCTGTATGAGCCGCTGCACCTTCTCCCTCACGCGGCTCCTGCTCGCCAGGCGGCATCCTCTCCCCCACTCGGAGACTCAGACCACGAGCTGCGCGTCCGTGAGCTCCGTGTCGGGGCCCCGGACGAGGTTCTCCTTGTGCTTCCTTGCCTTCTCCCACTCGTCACGGAGCTTGCCGTACTGCTCCTCGACCTTGGCCTTGGCGTCCGTCGGGAGGACCGACACCACCAGGTCGGTGACGCTCAGCACCCTGGGGGCCATGGCCGACTCCACCAGAACCTTGCTCCCCTGCAGACCGGCCATCACGGCAAGCATGAGGAGGACGCCCACGACGACTGACGCTATTCCGGCCCCCAGCACTCCGCCCATCAGCCGGTCGAGCCAGCCCAGGGTCGCAAGCTTGAGCGCCTTCGCGACTATGTGAGCGACGATGCCGACCAGTATGACCACGACAAGAAAGATGGCGACGAAGCTCACTATCTCGGCGACGTTCTCGCCCGGGATGAACGAGAAGTACCCTGCTGCGAGGCGCTCGTGCTGGCCCGCCGCGAGCATGATGCCCAGGAAGAGCCCCACGAGTCCCAGGAGCCCGCGCACGAACCCGCGGACGAGCCCCGAGAAGAAGCCGATGACCACGATCACTACGATTATCAGGTCTGCGACGTTCATGTCCCCTCCCAGCGCGCCCGCGCGCTCCGTTGCGTTTCGGCACGTTAAGCTAGCACCGGGACGGGAATGATGTCAAGCGGGGGTGGTGGTGAGGTGGTGCCCGGAGCCGCGCGCCCGCCGAAGCGGAGGCAGCCTACCGAAGGACGAGGACCTTGCCCGACCGAATCTCGTCGACCGCGGAGAGGGCGTAGAAGTAGCATCCCGAGGCGACTCTGCTGCCGGAGTCGGTCGTCCCGTCCCAGGCGACGGTGTGGGACCCAGGCGTCACCGACTCGTCAAGGAGCCGGCGCACGACTCGCCCGGCCGGGTCATAGATGGTGATAGAGGCGCTGACCGGGGCGCCGCGCACGTCGCCGCCGACAGCGAACGCGAAGGTCGTGGACTCCACCATCGGGTGCGGATAGCAGCCCAGAAGCTCCGTCCGTCCGACCTCCTCGGCCGCGACCGCCCCGTCGGCGGAACCCACGACGACGTCGCCGCCTTCGAGGTGCGCGACCGCATCGTAGGTGTACTCCTCGCCGGGCTCGACGCTCTCGTCGACCCAACGATCGACCAGCCATCCGTCGACCGGCGCATCGGTCACGACGACGCCGTCACCCTTCCGGTCGGTCCGGACAAAATCGAGGGTGACACCTTCGTCGACGTCACCGGCGTTCCAGCTGAGGGTCAGTGTCCCATCGAGCCCGCCGATCGCGGCGAACGCTAGTGACAGGTCGCTCCCCATTCCTGACGACACTTCCACGGGACAGGACAGCTGACCCTCACATCCGACTTCGTCGATCGCCGCCACATAGTAGCGGGAGACCGACGTCCGCGCCGATGCGTCGTCGAACGACGGCGAATCGACGACCGCGAGCAGGGCCCTCTCGCCCACGTCGCCGTCGGGGCCAACGTCGGCGCGGTATACGGTGTAGCGCTCCGCGCCGCCTACGGGGGTCCACTCAAGGTGGTTGACCCCGGACGCTCGAGCGCCCTTCAGGCCGGTCGCGCTCGCGACCATCCGGCCGCTTCCGACAACGACCGCTCCCGAGCTGACTGCCAGGTCGAGCGTCATGACCGAGGCCGAGTACGGGTAGAACTCACCGTTCCACGAATCGGGCATGTAGTAGACTCCGGCCAGGCTTATGCGCTGCTGATGGTCGCTGGGATTGACCGCGGCCAGCCCGTGCTCGAACCGTCTCACGCGTATCATCTCGCCGTGTTCCACGTCGGGCCTGGCACCGGGCACCGCAGGCGCGACGCGCGCCTTCCCCTGCGCGCGTCCGAGATCGAGATCGTAATACGGATGCCACCAGATCTGGCTATGACTGAGGGCATCGAACGAGAAATAGCCGTCGCCGTAGATGAGCGTGCTGGCATAGGTGAAGAGGAACTTCCTCTTGGCTTCGACGGTCCAGACCGGCCCACTGGAATTGTAAGCCCCGCTCCAGATGGAGTTGATGATGTTCGCGCAGGGGTCGCGGTACTTCGACTCCATGGCCACGTATCCGAACTCCGGGTTCGTGATGTTCTCGTACCAGTCGCCGTGCATGTTCGGGAAGTCTTCGCGGGTGGAGCCGTCGCACACTTCGTAATAGGTGTTGTTGCCGTTCGTTGTGACTATGTAGCCATCCCCGACGAGCTCTCGCAGCCTCGATACGACCTTCCGCATGCCGTCGTCCCACGCCGCGTCGAGCTGCCCGAGGTTGTCGCCAATGCCGTCCCGATTCAGGTCGATGTGGTTGGGTGTGTACCTGTCGATCCACGAGATCTCGCCCATGCAGTAGTCAAGGAAGACGCCGTCCCACCAGCCGCCCGGCCCAAGCCGCTCGGCTATGTACTCCGGCAGCCAGTCGTTCAGCTTCCGCCCCTGCGAATCCGTCGGGCAGTCTTCCGTCACGTCGATGATCGCGTCCCGTGAGTTGATCATGACCTTCGCGCCGGACGTATCGCGGACCCACCAATCCTCGGAGTTGAGTTTGTTGGTGAGGAACGCGTTGTCCTCCGGCGCCTCCCACGCGCCGTTATAGCCGACCGGCATGTGTACCAGTATCACGATGTCGGGATTGAGCTGCCTCAGGGTGGTCAGCTCGGCCTGGTACCAGGTCTGCGCGCGCTTCGGAAGCACGAGCACGTCCCACTTGGCAAGCGCGTCAAGGTCAGCCCCGATGAGCGTGCCGAAGTAGACATTCGCCAGCTTCGGGAACGTGTCCTTTGCCTCGACGTCTCCTACCCATCCCACGAGCATGCCCAGGATCACAGAAAGAACGAGAGTGGCGGCACGCAGCCCTCTCACTCCCGTTCTCGTCCGGCTTCCCGAAATGCCCGTCATGGCGTCATCTCCTGAATCTGGTGAGCGTGGAACCTTCCCCCTACGCTACATGCCAGATTGCAAGGACTGTGCCATGTGTCAGGACACAGGACGCGCCCGCCTCTCTTCTGAAGCGGCCTCCTCTCCGGGGCTGTCCCGTCAACTATGCTGCTGTCTAGTGGGTGCTATGGTGTGGTGCCGGGGGCCGGATTCGAACCGGCACGGGAGACGGGTCTCCCTGCGGATTTTAAGTCCGATGCGTCTACCAGTTTCGCCACCCCGGCTGTTGGCACGCGAAGCCGGCCCTCCGGGCCCCCGTTAGGAGGGAGATCCAGTAGAGGCCGGCTCGTCTGGAGGCGGCGCCCGGATTCGAACCGGGGATCGAGGATTTGCAGTCCTCTGCCTTAGCCACTTGGCTACGCCGCCAGCCAAAAGGCAGGGGCAGCCATCTCGATGCCCCTGCCCTGTCGTTTCTGGAGCGGGAAACGGGGCTCGAACCCGCGACATCCACCTTGGCAAGGTGGCGCTCTACCACTGAGCTATTCCCGCATGACCATCACAGACCCTGAGTATAGCGTCCGCTTTCGGACCTGTCAAGTTTGAAGGCCCAGCGCTTGGGGCTCACGCGGCCGCCTTCCGTGCCTCCTCGTAGAGGGCCGCGTACTTCCCGGCCGACACCGTCCAGCTGAAGTCCAACGCCATGCCTCTTCGAACGAGACCTGTCCAGGCATCCTTCCGGGCATAGGCCTTCACCGCCCTCCCGACTGCCTGCATCATCGCCCCCGAGGTGTAGTCCTGGAAAACGAAACCGACCCCCGTCCCGGCCGACTCGTCGTAGTCCTCCACGGTGTCAGCCAGTCCGCCGGTCTCTCTCACGATCGGGACCGTCCCGTAGCGCAGGCTGTACATCTGGTTCAGACCACAGGGCTCGTAGCGGGAAGGCATCAGGAACATGTCGGAGCCCGCCTCTATCCAGTGTGCCAGCTCGTTGTCGAAAGCGAGGTGTGCCGCGACGTCCCTGGGATGTCGGGCCGCCATCGCGGTGAAGAACTCGTGGTACTCCTTCTGCCCCGTGCCCAGCACGACCAGCTTCGCCCCAAGGCCCACGATGGCGTCACCGGACTCGCGCAGCAGGTCAAAGCCCTTCTGATCGGCGAGGCGGGACACGATGCCGATGAGCGGTACGGACGGGGCACCGGCCAGGCTCGAGCGCTCCAGGAGCGCCTTCTTGCACGCCGCCTTGCCGGACATGTCCTCGGGCGAGAACGTGGCCGGGATGAGTTCGTCGCCCCGTGGGTCCCAGACGCTGTAGTCGACCCCGTTCAGTATGCCCACGAGCCTGCCGGCGTCCCTTCTCTCCGCCAGGACGCCCTCCAGGCCCAGCCCGTACTCAGGGCTCGACGATATCTCCACGGCATACCTCTCGCTCACGGTGTTGACGTAGTCCGCGTACTCGATCCCCAGCTTGAGAGTGCTCACTCCGCCGTTGTACTCGAACGGACTCCCATAGACGCAGCGGTCCTCCGAGAAACCGAGGGCGGGAAGGAGCGACTTGTCGAACCCTCCGAGGTAGCCGAGATTGTGAATGCTGAACACGACGCCCGGCCGGCCGACGTCGGCGTCGTCTCCGTACATCTCGCGCAGATAGACCGCCGCGAGCGCGGTGTGATGGTCGTTGAGGTGCAGCACGTCGGGCTGGAGACGGAGCGCTTTCGCGGCCTCGATGACGGCGCGGGAGAAGAGAGCGTACCTCTGCACCTCGTCTGCATAGCCGTGCCCGGTGGACGGATCTACGTAGATCCCCTCCCTGTCGAAGTACTCCTCATGTCCGACGAAGATCGCGCGGGCCGAGCCATCGCCGGGCATCGGTGCCTCGTGAAGACGGACCTCCTCGACGCGGTCCCCCATCGGCACGCGGAGCGGCCCGACACCGCTCACGGGCTTGATGCCGTACTTGCCGTCGTCTATCGAAGCGTACTTCGGTAGGAACACGGTGACGTCGTGTCCCATCGCGGACATCGCCTGTGAAAGCGCTCCAACAACATCCGACAGGCCGCCGACGCGCGCGAACGGCGCGACCTCGGCCGAAGCCATCACGATCCTCAACTGGTACCCCCCTGTGAGGTTATGTCGGTGTCCCTGAGATACTTCGCGGCCTCCTCGGGCGGCGTCGGGTTGATGTAGAAGCCCGAACCCCACTCGAAGCCGGCCACCTTGGTGAGCGTTGGCATGATCTCGACGTGCCAGTGGTAGTGCTTCGTGTCGACCTCACCGGACGGACTGGTGTGCAGTATCAGGTTATAGGGCGGATCGTCAAGCGCGCGGTTGATCCTCTGGAGCGTCTCCTTGAGCACGCCGGCATACGCCGTCCTGGCCGAGTCGTCCATCGTCTCGAAGACGGGCTGATGCGTGCGCGGGAGGATCCAGACCTCGAACGGGAACCTCGCCGCGAACGGAACGATGGCGATGAACCGGTCGTTCTCACAGACCACCCTCGACTTGGTCCAGACCTCCTGTGCCACGATGTCGCAGAAGACACAGCGCTCTTTGTAACCGTAGTACTTCTTGCTGCCGGCCAGCTCCTCGATCAGACGCTTCGGAAGGATCGGCAGAGCAATGAGCTGTGTGTGCGGGTGCTCCAGAGACGCTCCGGCGGCGCTTCCCCTGTTCCTGAAGACCTGTATGTACCTGAACCGTCTGTCGCCCTGGAGGTCGATCATCCGCTCCTGTATGGCCTTCGTGACCAGGGCGATGTGCTCCTGCGACAGGTCCGCGAAGTCAGCCTCGTGCTGCGTCGTCTCGATGACGACCTCGTGGGCCCCTACGCCGTTCATCTTGTCGTACATCCCCTCGCCCGCGCGGTCGAGGTCACCCTCGATGGACAGCGCTGGGAACTTGTTGGGGACGACGCGCACCTGCCACCCCGGAGAGTCCTTGGCCGTACCTGGCGCGCGGTAGGCGAGCACCTCCGGCGGCGTCTTGTCCTCGTTCCCCTCATCGAAGGGACAGAACCCGTTCTTGCGCACCTCTTTTTCGTGGGCGAAATCGGTGGGTCTCTTACCACGCTCGGTGGAGATAATGACCCATCGCCCCAGGACGGGGTCCTTTCTGAGCTGCGGCATTCACTCCCCTCGTTCGATTACCACCGCGATGTCGACAGACCAGGGTGAAGACAATATGGTTATCAGAAGGCCTCAATCAAGTCAAGGCGCGCGGCGGCTCAGGCGCCAGCCTCGCCGGACCTTCGTCTCAGTTCCGCCACTATCCTGCGCACGTCTCTGGCCCTGTCCTTCGGGCAGACCACCGTTCCCTCGGGCGTTCTGGCCACCACGACGTCTTCCATCCCAAGGACCGCCACCGGACCGCCGTCCGCGTGCACAACGCAGCCCCTGCAGTCCAGAACCAGAGCGTCGCCCGACACGGCGTTCCCGCCGTGGTCCCGCTCCCACACTCTCTCGAGCGCGGGCCAGGCGCCTATGTCGTCCCACCCGAACGATGCCGGTACAACGAGCACATCCTCGGCCTTCTCCATCACGCCGTAGTCGATCGATACGGACTCCGCCGTTCCGTAGAAGCGCTGAAGAGCGTCGACGAAGTCGTCGTGGCCCGGAGCCGAAGAGAAGGCGGTGAGCGCCTCGGAGAGTTCGGGGAGAAAGCGCGCGATCTCCTCCAGTATGCGACCGGCGCGCCATATGAACATGCCGCTGTTCCAGAGATACGAGCCGTCCGCCAAATAGAGCGCCGCGGTCTCGGCGTCGGGCTTCTCCACGAAGCCGTCCACCCTACGGACGCCGGCAGACACCGTCTCCCCCGCCTTCATGTAGCCGTACTCGGTCTCGGGCCTCGTCGGCCTTATGCCGAGAGTCACCAGGGCATCCATGCTCTCGCTCGCCGCAATGGCCGTCTCAAGCGTCTCACGGAACTCGTCGGCACCGGCGATCATGTGGTCGGCCGGCAGCACGATCATGACGGTGTCAGGATCGTCGTCGGCAAGTATGCGGGCCGCGAGGCCGATAGCGGGCGCCGTGTTCCTCCCCACGGGCTCGCCGATCACGCGCTCGGGCGGCACCGGCGCCAGCTCCGGCAGGATCGCATCACGGAGCTCGAGACTCGTCAGCGCGAGGCTCGAGCCGACGTCGACCAGCGGTTCTATGCGCCTGACCGTCCTGGCCACGAGCGTCCCCTCACCATCAAGATCGAGGAGCTGCTTGGGCCTCTCCCTGGTGCTCATCGGCCAGAGTCTCTCGCCCCAACCACCGGCCAGGATCACAGCCGCTCTCATATTCCTCCTCTTCACGCACTTGCCCGGAGCGCAGGCGAACGGGCCCCAACGGCCGGACTACTTCGAACGCTCCCGGCAGTACTCGGCGACCGCCAGCAGCAGCGTGACGTCCCCTTCAAGGCCTTCGAGGACCGAGGCCGCTTCGCTCAGAAGCGCTCCTGCGGCGGTCCGAGCAGCCTCCACGCCGTGCATCGTCACATAGGTGGCCTTGTTCCCGTCCTTCCCGAGATCCTTGCCCACCGTCGCCTCGTCTCCCACGGCGTCGAGTATGTCGTCGACTATCTGATAGGCGAACCCGAGCTTCCCGGCGTAGGCGGCGAGTGTGTCCAGAGGGCCTCGGGGAGCCCCCGCGAGCGTTCCCCCCAGTGTGGCCGCAACGACGAAGAGAGAGCCGGTCTTCCGTGTCTGGATGTACTCGAGCGTCTTGGCGTCGATCGCATGCGCGGAGGCCGTTTCGAGATCGACGTGCTGCCCCCCGACCATGCCGTATGAACCGACCGCCGTCGCAACCTCGCGCACGGCGGCGGCCATCGCGGGACCGTCGGCTCCTATGTCGACTCCGTTGTCCACCACCAGTCTGAAGGCATGCATGAGTAGCGCATCGGCCGCCAGGATGGCGGTCGCCACGCCGAAGGCCTTGTGCGTGGTGGGACGCCCGCGCCTGAAACTCGCGTCGTCCATCGAGGGTAGATCGTCGAGAACAAGGGAACAGCAATGCACGTACTCCACGGCGCACGCGCAGCGTATGACGGAAGCGGGGTCTAGGTCGAGTGCCCTGGCCGACGCCAGCGTCACGATCGGCCGGAGCCGCTTGCCCCCGTCCACGACGGAGTACCTGATCGCCTTGTGTATGGCCTCGGGATAGTCGCCAGCGTCGGGCAACCACCGGTTCAGTTGCTCCTCGATGGCGCCACGCTCGAGTTCCAGCACGGACGAGGCGTCCGCCCCGGCGCTTCCTCCCAGGGGTTTGAGGGCGCTGCCCACTCAGAACCCCCTCAAGAGTGAGTAATAGATGCCCTCTGTGTGGAGAGTGACGCCGTCCCAGTCGTAGGTCTCCAGGACATGTCTTCGGGCCCGGTCGCCCATTGCCCTGCAGCGCTCGGGGTTCGACAGGAGCTGCTGGAGCTTCTCGACCAGGTCGTCGACGTCGCCCTGTTTGAACGTAGCGCCGCAGTCGCCGACCACCTCCAGGTTCTCGGCGATATCGCTCGTGAGGCAGCAGTTCCCGAAGCTCATGGCCTCAAGGAGAGCGATGGGAAGACCCTCGATGTCGGACGGCAGCACGAACATCCTGGCGTTGGAGTAGAGCTCATCGAGAACGTCTCCATAGACGTACCCGAGGAACCTGACCTTCCCGCCGCCCTTCGAGTGGAGGGAATCGACGTAGTCGGTGGAGAAGCTCGTTCCCCCGGCGATGATGAGCTCCATGTCTGTGCCGAGCTTGCTGTAAGCATCGAGCAGATAGTGACAGCCCTTCTCGGGAACCAGACGCCCGACGAAGAGTATGTAGTTGCCCGGTTCGATGCCCATCTCCCGGATCTTCTCGGCCTCCCTCACGTGCGGCAGCACGGTGCCGTTCGGAATGTACGTCACGTAGACGTCTCGGGTCTGCTGGAAGTACTCGCGCAGCGCCTTCGATACGACGATCGTGCGGTCCGGGAAGTTGACGGCCGTGTACTCGCAGCGTCTGAGGACCCACGTCGCGAACGCGCCCCATTTCTCGCGCTGCCAGTCGAGGCCGTGAACGGTGACGACCGACTTCATGCCCCAGATGCGGGGTAGATTGGCGAACATCGATGGACCCAAGGCGTGTATGTGAACGATGTCGTACTTCTTCGACAGGATGTGGGGCACGGCGAGCGCGCAGTGGGTGGCCGTATCGAGATGCTTGGTGCGCACGCTCGGGATGTTGACGAGTTTGACGCCCCTGTAGCTGCCCTCCATCTTCGAGTAGTACGGACGGCAGTAGACGGTCACCTCGTGGCCCCGATCGACGAGCCTCGTCGCCAGCTCCTCGACGTGTCTCTCGATTCCCCCGTAGGTCGCGGGAATCCCCTTCTGACCGAGCATCGCGATCTTCACGTCATGGCCCTCTCGTAGATGTCCATGATCCTCTCGTAGTGGATCGCGGGCGCGTAGTCTCTTTCGATCTTCCTCCGCCCCGCCCTTCCCATCTCGACCGCCCCGGCCGGGTCTCGTGACAGCCTGCGCATTGCCTCGCCCAGCGCCTCACTGTCGCCCGTCTCGAAGAGCAGGCCGGTCGCCCCGGGTTCGATCAGCTCCGGTATGCCTCCCGACGTCGAACCCAGCACTGCCTTGCCGAGCGCCAGAGCCTCGTATACCGTGAGCGGCGAGTTCTCGTAGCACTCCGAGGGCACCACGATGAAGAGCGCACCCGAGAAGAGGGTCTTGAGGTCGCCGCCGGTACGGTACCCCATGAACTCCACGTTGTCCAGCCCCTCGCTCAGGGCCCTGGCCTTGAGCTCCTCTTCGAGAGGCCCCGTGCCGACGATCCTCAGTGACACATCCCGGGCGATCGCGGCCGCGTCCAGGAGTGTCTCCAGCCCCTTGCCGGACGCCAGCCGACCCACGTACATGGCGTAGCCCCCGGCGTCGTAGCCGTACCGTGGCTCATACGAGTCGAGGGCGATCGAGTACGGCAGGTGCACGATCCTGTCGGGATCGACACCGTGGTCGATCATCCTGTCCCGCAGTGAGCGGCTGGGTGCTATGAACAGCCTGACGCCGTCCGCGTACGTCCGGAGGAAGCGATGCAGATACGCTTCGAGACAGACCGTCAGGCTCCGCGCGAGCGACCCCTTCATGCACCGTCTGGCGACGACGTTGTAGTACCTGCCGCCTCTACATCTCTCGCAGTTCTCGCCCCCTACCATCATCTGATAGCTGGGACAGACCAGCTTGTAGTCATGCAGCGTCTGGACCACCGGCACACCCCTGCCGCGGAGACCGGCTATCACCGACGGCGACAGCTGGTGCGCGATGTTGTGCAGGTGCGCGACGTCCGGCCTCGCCCTGTCGACGAGAGCCTCGATCTTGCGCCTGGCCTCGACCGAGTAGATCACCCGCCCGGCCGCTCTGAACCGCGCCGCGAGGCTACCCGCGCCCTCGAACCCTTCATGCGACACGAACAGGTCGGAGTAGTCCGAAGGCTCGTTGGCATCGTCGAGCATCGCGAAGGGAACGACGTCCACCCCCCGTTCCTCGAGGATCCTCTTGAGCTCGAAGAGATACCGCTCGGCTCCACCCTTGACGTAGTAGAACTTGTTGGCGGTAAGGACTCTCATGGGCAGCGGCGACCTCCAGGGGGGCTCACGACCGGCCGCCGCCCGGGCCTACGTCCTTGCCGAACAGCTTGGCGCCGACCAACCAGGCCAAAGGCCGCAGCGGACTGCGCCGCATCGGCGGACTCACCGTGCAGACCATCCAACACTGCTCCGTGCAACCGGAAACCGCCGGACCGACCGTTGCCGCCGAACGCCGCTGGAGCTCCTCGAAGCTCCCGTCGCGGATGTTCCCCATCTTCACGCCCCGGATGTTGCACGGATAGACGTCGCCCCACGGATCCAGAAAGAAGAAGTGACGACCCGCTCCGCACGGGAGTCGCCTCGGCCTGCCCAGCACGTAGTCCGCGAGCCCGCGCATGTAGTAGGCCATGGCCCAGTCGCGCGGCCGTCTGGACGCCAGTTCGCTCCTCAAGATCTCGCCGATCTCCTCCACTGCCTCGGTCGACCGAGGCCTCTCGCTCCCGTGAGAGCCGAAGAAGATCGGCGAGCTGTGGACGGCGCTGGCGACGAAAGCGATGCCCTTCTCCTCCGCGAGCGCCTTCACGCGCAGCAGCTCCCCGGGGTTGTCGCCTGAGGATGTAGCGGCGAGTCCAACGTCGGCGACCCCCGCCGCCTTCAGCCGGTCCACTGTCTCCATTGCCTTATCGAACGCGCCCGGCACCCCTCGCAGGCTGTCGTGCAGCGGCCCGACCGCGTCGACCGACACCCTCACGGCCACGCCCGGCATCGAGCGCATAGCAGCCTCGATCCTCTTGGGCATGAGACCATTCGTCGAAACCACGACCCTGGCCCGGGGGCATGCGCGCGACACATGGGCGGCAACCTCCGGCAGGTCCTCGCGCAGAAAGGGCTCTCCGCCGGACAGGTTCACGGAACGCAGGCTCCGAGGCAGCCACAAGTAATCGGCCGGCGCGATCTCCCTCTCGCTCTCGGAGGTCTGCTTCCATATGTCGCACATCCCGCACCTGGCGTTGCAGCGGTACGTAATGGCGGCGACGCAGCCGATGGGACCCGGCATCAGTCGTTCCCCTGACCGAATAGGTGCGCGTAGGCCCGGAGAAGCGCCTCGCTCGTGTGCTCCCACGAGAGTTCGCTCAGGATCCGCTCCCTGTTGGTCTTGCCCATCCTCTCCCTGAGCTGCTCGTCATCGAGGAGCTGTATGATCTTCTCACCGAACTCGATCTCGTCGTTCGGCGCCGCATAGAGCGCGCCTCCGGCCGCCGAGTATCTGCTCTCCTTAAGGTCGAACGAGACCATCGCCCTGCCGAACGTCATATACTCCAGGACCTTGTTCATCG
>CAZLTC010000020.1:0-10156 GCA_964562405.1 uncultured bacterium
ACGTCCGGCTTCTCAACACCCTCGTCGTCCCAGATCGTGACGGTCACTCCCGTCGACTTGTTGATCGGAACCGAGGAAGGACTGATGTCGTACGTCACCGGTACGATCACCTCGACCGCTCCGGAGTACGGCACGTAGTTGTGCTTACTCACCCAGACGTCCATCATCCCGACGGTCTGAGGAGGCGTGGAGACCGTGATGTCGGCATGTCCGTTGGCGTCCGTGTAGGCAGTCTCGTAGACCTCACCGTCCATGTAGATGCACACGAGCGCATTCTCGACCGGGTCGCGGCTCGTACTGCTCACGTCCACCGAGAAGACCTCGCCGCCCACAGGGAAGGCCGACGCGTAGGTCACGTCGAGATCCTGCGGAATGCCCGTCCACGGATCGAGAGCCGGGTCGCCGAAGACGGTGTACATCTCGTAGTAATACCTGTCGTAGGTGGTGCTGGTCTGGTCGACGGCCCACAGACCTTCGTTGAACATGCCGCGCACCCACGTGTAGTCGTTGCCGAACCACGCGTCGTACACGGCCCTCTCCATCACGTCGTCCTCGGTCCAAAGCGAGTTGTCCGAGGCACCGAGGAAGAGCACGCCGCCGTTCGGCGAGAGCGTCCACGTCTCACCGAAGCACGAGCTGGCGAACGAACCGGTCACGCACGCGTACGACTGCACCATCGGGAGCATGTCGACGTTCGTGAGCGCCTGAACCTGCGTCGCAGTCATCGCCGGTCCGTCGGCCCACCCGTTGACCGAACCGTGGCCGGAGTAAGTGAGCATCGAGATGCCGTTGTTGATGTCGTCGATCACCTGAGCGATCGTAGCGCTGTAGGTCACGCTGTAGCGCTTATTGATAACATCGTAGCCCGCGGGCTCGACCCAGTTGCTGATGACGTAGTTGTGCGTTCCCTCGGTCACCGAGGAGTTGTCGCTCGAGGCCATGAACGTCGCCTCGTCCGTCCAGTCCTCCGGGGTGCTCGACAGGGCGAAGCGCACGTACTTCGTGCTCTTCTCCGCCAGGAGCGTTACGTCGGCCTCCGAGTCGCAGGAGAAGCGACCGACGTACATGTCGGGATGCCAGTCGTCGCCCGCGTCCATGCAGACGTAGTAGAGGTCGGTGGCCTGAGAGTCCGAGACTCCGACGAAGTACGGTATCTGCCCCGTGTCGCCGATCAGGACAACGAAGGTCGGCGGGACCGGCCAGTTCTGATAGGCGTCCTTGATGTAGGCCTGGATGTTGGTGGTCGTGGCTCCGCCGGGTATCTCCGACGTCTTGACGATCGTCGTGTCGTAGCCAAGGCGGTGCCTGAGGCCGACGTACGTCTCGATCTCCTCGTAGTAGTCGTCGTAGCAGATCACGAGGTAGCCGATCGGAAGCCCAAGCGCGCGGGTTCTGAAGTCGCCGGCGTTCAGGAAGTGCCTGCTCGCGAACGCATCGAAGTCTGGCGAGGCGTATCGTTCGAGCGCAGCGCTAGTCGCAGCCGCGTTGCCGCCGTCGAACTCCACGCGCAGCTCGACGGAGGTAAGGTAGCGGATGGCGCCGGTCGACGGGTTGTACTGGACCGGGTAGACCTCCACCTCGACGAAGCGGTGAGCCCTGAACTGGCCGCTCTCGCCCAAGGCGGCGGCGATCTGCGGCTCGAGTGCGTTCGTCTCGTATGCGCCCGCGTCGAAGGCGAACACGGCGGCCTCGCGAGCGCCGGGGAGCTTGAAGACGGAGGGCTGCGCCGGCTCCACCGGAGAGCTGAATCCCAGCTCGGAGAGCGTCGTCTCAGCGTACTCCGCCCTCACGACCGTAAGGCGAGGAGTCGCGCCGTGAGTGACCTCGAGGTATTCGCGCACGACGGGAAGGCTCGGAAGGCCCGCGGCGGACGTGTGGTAGTAGCCCGGAATGCTGAGTCGGGTGAACGTCCCACCCTTGGTCTCGACCTCCTCCGCCACCAGCCCCGGGAAGTCGATGGACATCGTCGCGCCGTCGAGCCCGGAAGCGATGAGCCTTGCGTCCGGCTCCGCGTAGGGTTCGGCCGCACCGTAATCCACCCACCTGACCGCCGCAGACGCTGGAAGCGCCACGAGAACGGCCAGGGTGCAGATGAGCAGCGCTAGCACGGATCTCATCCGTTGCCCTCCTTGAGTGTGTGGACAACACACACGCCTCCCCACCTGCGGGGAGTCGCGCAGATCGCCCGCTCTACTGACACATCGCGCACGCAACTTGAGAACGTGGGCCGCATCGACCCATGCACAGATTATATCATATCGGCAAGCTTGCTTCAAGATGCAGCATGCTCCATCCGGTGTGGACTGGGGCAAGGAACTTGCAAGCACATGCCGGGTTAGGCCCGGCGCGTGATTGACAGCGCGTCGGGCTGGGCCGTACCTTTGTCGGAACGTCGAGATGCGCGCGACGGAACGGGCCGTCAGGAGGACCGGTGGAGGACAGACCGTCAAGAGGACTGCCACAAGGCACGAGCCCATTCTACGCGTCTCTGATCGACCGCAGCGTGGATGGCATGCTGGCCGCACTGGGCAACTCCGACATCGATGCGGTACTCGTGGTCGGCGCCCCGGCCCGCGGAGAGACGACGGTCATAGCCACGCCGGACGGCCCTTACTCCCTCAGCGACATCGACCTCGTCTGCCTGAGCCGTCCAGGAGCCGACGTAGCGGCGCTCAGAAGACGCCTCGCGGCTTGGGTGACTGGTGCGAATGCCGAACTCTCGGACAGCTGCACCGGGCTCGACGCGGCGGTGAAGCCCCGCGCCGGAGACGTAGGGCTCCGCCCTCTCATCACGACGTTCGAGATGATGCGCTCCCCGACCGTGGTCTGGGGAGATGAAGCTGTGCTCGGCGAGCTTCCCGGAGTGGCGATCGATGATGTGCCCCGATGGGACAGCCTCGTGCTCTTTCACAACCGGGTAGTGGAGCAGGTGCTGCTGTCCGGGAGACTGAACCGGCGCGGCGAGACGGAGCCGACCTCCGAGTCCGAGCGCTTCAGGATGGCCGCGACCATGCTCTACACGTCGGGCAAGTTCCTGCTCGACGCCGTGACGGCGCTCCTGTTCATCGCACGAAACGTCCCCGCCACCTACTCCGAGAGAGGCCGCGTCTTCTCCGACGAGATTCTGGCGGCCCCGGGACGAGAGCGGCTCCGAAGTGCCGCATCGCCGTACCTCGAAGACATCGAACTCTGGGGTCGATTCAAGATCACCGGGGACCTCGGGTCGCTGCGCGCGCTCTACGACGGCAGCGATCAGGCACCGGACGCCGATGACCTGATGGAGATGGCCGCTCGCTGCATGGCCCGCTACGCAGACTTCGCTGACGTGATGTGGAGGACGATACTGGGCGAGGTGGTGGTGGTCGACGCCAGCAACCTCGAACTTGGCCGAACTGCGGCGCTCTACTCGGTGCTCGAGTCGCTTCAGCGGAAAGCGGTGCGCGCGCTGAAGATGCTGCGCACGCCGGCCGGCCGCTCTGGGCTGTTCTCCGCGCCCGCGGTCCTCAGGCTTGCGTCGTTCGCCTCGCCGAGACAGCTGGCGTATCTTACCGCGGTACTCTGTTACCTCAGCCTCGGCAGCTCGGCCAACCAAGGGGAGATCTCTCACCTGATAGCGAGGTACTGCCCGTTCCGCATGCCGGAGGGGTTTTCGGAACTCGCCATGGTCGAGAAGCGCGGCCTCGTCGCCGAGCGACTGGAGTTGTTCCACCACGCCGTCCTCAGGGGAAGGGAGATCCGGACGGGACGATGAAGAGAGAGCGCATCACACTCGCATTCTTCATAGACGCGCTCGGCTGGAGACTGGCGCAGGAACTGGGCTGCTTCAAGGCGATCGCGCCACACGCCTACGGGCAGCGCACGGTCCTCGGCTACAGCTGCGCGGCCCAGCCGACGATACTCACGGGGCTCTCGCCATCCGAGCACGCTCACTGGGCCATGTTCTACAGGACGGACCACTCAGAGCTGGCGCCGCTGCGGCATCTCGACATTCTGCCGCGGTTCGTGTCGGACCACAGGCGGTTCCGCCGCAGGGCGGTCATGGCACACAGGCGATGGAGCGGATTCACGGGCTACTACAACCTCTACCGGGTGCCGTTCAGGCTCTTCGGTCAGTTCGACATCTCGGAGAAGAAGGACATCTATGCCCCTGAGGCGTTCGACGCGGTGTGGGAGGAGCGAAGGGTCGAATCGATCTTCGACGTGCTCGTACGAGAGCGAGTGAACTACCGAGTGTGGAGCTGGAGGACCGGCATCGACCAGGCGCTCGCGGAGCTCGTACGGTCCCTCGGCGACGACCCGCCAGTTCGCTTCGCGCTGCTCTACACGGCCGTGATGGACGCGTTCCTCCATGACCACGTGGACGACGCGGGCGCGGTGGCCGAGGCCGTAGCCGACCTCGAATCGAAGATATCGAACGCCGTAGCCAAAGCTCGCGACGCGTACTCGGAGGTCGACGTGTTGGTGTTCTCAGACCACGGGATGGCTCGGGTGACAGGCACGATCGATCTCATGTCCGCCATAGAGTCATTGGGACTGGAGATGGAGAAGGACTACCTCGTGTTCTACGATTCCACGATGGCGCGATTCTGGTTCGCCACCGACCGAGGCAGGGACGCGGTGACCGGGCTGCTGCAAGGTTCGGACCGTGGACGACTGCTGACCGACGAGGACCTCAGGAGGGAAGGCGTCTTCTTCGACGACCACAGATACGGCGAGGTGGTGTTCCTTCTGGACCCCGGCACGCTCATCGTGCCGAGCTACATGGGAGCCAGACCGCCCAAGGGCATGCACGGATTCAGTCCCGACCACGTGGACTCCGACGCGGCCATCATGTCCAGCTCGCCGCTCGACCCGGCGCCCTCGCGCATAGCCGACACGTTCGCGGTCATGAGCAGACTGCTGGGACTGGCCGGCAATCGCGGGGTCTCTTCGCGCTCTTCCTGACGCGACCGCGTCACTGCGCGCTTTCTAGGGTGCCACAGGTTCACTGGGGCGCCCGGGTTCACCAGACTGGAGGTCGAATGCGGCCGGACCCCGAGGGTCGCGCCACGACGGACCTGGACTCGACCGAGATCACTGACCGCAATCTGCTCCACGTGGCCAAGCAGACGTCCGGCGTGATGTCGTCCCGCATGATCGGCATGGCCATCGGCCTCGCGTCCAACGTCGTGTTCGCGCGCATGCTGGGAGCCGAACTCCTGGGCGTCTACGTGCTGGCCTCCACGGTGCTTCTGTTCGTGTCGCTCGTGGCGTCGCTGGGCATGGGCCACACGTTCGTGCGCTTCATCCCGGTGAGCCTCAGCAGGGGAAACGAGGCGGGCGCGGCCGGTGTCTTCCGAATGGGAACGCGTATCGCACTCGCCACGAGCGCCGCGTTCGCAATCCTCCTGTTCGCCCTGCGCGGCACCCTGGCGGGACCCGTGTTCAAGGAACCGCTGCTGGCCGGCATCATGCCGATCGTAGCCGTAGGGACCCTCGGCGCGACGTTCCAGCTCGTGCTGGGTCAGACGCTTCGGGCTCTCCGAAAGACCGCTCAGGAGTCGCTCTGCCTCGAGGTGGTCAACAAGACGGCGAAGCTGGCCATCTTCCTGGCCCTCGCGGGTCTGGGGCTCGGTCTGACCGGAATCACGATCGCGTTCGTGGCCGCCTACTTCATCTCCGCGGGAACCATGCTCGCTCTCATCTGGCGGCAGGCCCCGTATCTGATGAGCGGCCCCGCCTCGATGCCCGTCCCGCGGCGTGAGATCGCCGCGTTCAGCTCGATGATGCTCTTCGTGGGGTTCATGAACTACAGCCTGTCGATATCCGACCGCGTCATGCTGGGCATACTCGGAACTTCGGGGGACGTCGGCATCTACAACACGGCCTTCCTGATCTCCAACGTGCTCACCCTGGTGTTCATGGGGTTCAATGCGTCGTTCGCGCCGGTCATATCGGACCTGTACCACAACGGCAAGCGCCAGGAACTGCGCTCTCTCTATTCCTCGCTGACCCGCGGCATTCTCATCATTATCATCCCGGCCTTCTGCTGGATCATAGGGTTCGGCGACGATCTGCTGCGCTTCTTCGGACCCGAGTTCGTCGGAGGGTACGTCGCGCTGGTCGTGCTCGCCGTCAGCGTCGTGGTGCGATGCGTCGTGGGAACCGTGGGTACGATGCTCGTGATGTCGGGACACCAGAAGTTCAATGCTGCCAACATAGTCATTGTGACCGCGATGAACGTGGGACTCAATCTCCTGCTCATCCCGCGCTACGGACTGCTCGGAGCGGCCATTGCCACGGCTGTGTCCGTATCGGTCATAGACACGGTGGGGCTCATCGAGGTACGGGTGCTGCTCAAGATCCACCCATACAGCAGTGCTTTCGTGAAGGTCGCGGTCGCCGCGCTCGCGGTACTGGCCGGCAACCTGTTCCTGAGGTGGAACACGCCTGAGCTGTCGATCTTCGCGATCGTGGGCGTGCTCGCGGCGACCTATGCCGCCTTCGTGGGCGTGATAGCAGTCCTGGGGGTCGAGCGTGAGGACCGCCTGATCGCGGGCAGAGTGATCGCCAGGCTCACGCGGCGCGGCTAGGCCCACTCGACGCGGTGTCGAGTCAATGAAGCAGGCCCCACCGGTCATCCCGGCGGGGCCTTGCCGTTCGCGGGTCGCATAGCGCGCCACAGATTTCTACTTGTTCAGAAGCTCATCGTAGTTCTTGCGCGACGTGCTCTCGATCTCATCGTGAATCGACCGGCCGTGCGAGTCCATCGTCACGACCGCGGGGAAATCCTCCACGCGGATGACCCACATCGCCTCGGGGACCCCGAACTCATCAAGCTTGTGCACGTCGAGGACCTCGACGACTGAGCGCGCGAGCGTGGTGGCCAGACCGCCCACGGCCGACAGATAGACGCAGCCGTGCTCGGCGCAGGCCTTGAGCGTGTCGGCGCCCATCCCACCCTTTCCGATCACACCGCGCACGCCGTACTTCGCGATGACCGGTCCTTCGTACGGTTCCTCTCGTATGCTCGTGGTCGGACCCGCCGCGACGAACGAGTACTTGCCGCCCTCCTTCTTAACGACCGGTCCGCAGTGGTAGATCATGCTGTCGCGGAGCAGATCCTTCACCTCCGCGCCGTCGGTCTCCACGAGGTACTTGTGTGCCGCGTCGCGCGCCGTGATCATGACGCCGGTGATCGAGACCTCGTCGCCCGCCTTGAGCTTGCGGATCTCCTGTTCCGACACGGGGAGCTTAATCCCAATCATAGGTAACCTCCCCTCCCTTCACCGACATGAACGCCTTGCGATACGCCCAGCAGACGTAGCTCACGGACACGAAGAAGCACGCGGGCAGGCGGTGCAGCTTGCCGATCTTCACGCCCAGTACCGTGGTCCTACCCCCGAAGCCCGAGGGCCCGATCCCCAGAGTGTTAAGCTCGCGCATGAGCTGACTCTCGAGCTCGGCCAGCGCCGGGTCGGGGTTCGTGTCGCCGAGATCGCGCAGGAACTGCTCCTTCGAGCAGCCGAACGACGAGCCTCGGTCTCCTCCAACGCCAACGCCGATGATGCCGGGGGCGCACCCCTTGCCCTGCGCATTGTAGACCGTATCGATGATGCACTTCCGGACACCCTTCAGATCGCGGCCGGCCTTGAGCTTCCCGTCGGGAAGCTTGTACTGGGTGCCCACGTTCTCCGAGCCCCCTCCCTTCAGGAGGAGTCTCACCCGCAGCCCGTCCTCCTCGCGCTGGTCGAAGTGGAAGTGGGGCGAGCCGAGCCCGACGTTGTTGCCGGAGTTGACGCCGGTCACCGAGTCGACCGCGTTCGGCCTGAGGTAGTACATCTCCGTCGCGCGCGCCGTTGCTGCCTCAGCTGCCTCCTCGATCTCACGCTGTCGGAAGTCGGGCCCGTACTCAACAAAGAACATGAGCGCGCCGGTGTCCTGGCAGATGGGAGTTCCGCCCTCCCTTGCCTGCTTCGCGTTCTCGAGCATCAGCCCGAGGCTCGAAGCCGCCGACGTCCCGTCGCCCTCCGCCTCGATGCCCCGCCGCATCGCGGCGACGACGTCGGGAGGCAACGATGTAGAGGCCCGCCGAATCAGTTCGAGGAGGCTCTCCTCAAGCCTTCCCCTGTCCATGTGCCCTCCTTACGTAGAAACCGCCCGAGACATCGGGCGCGATAAGTTCAGGAGCGATTCTAGCGTCAGCCCGGGTGACGAGTCAAAGCGATTCAGGTGCGCGGCCCAACACGACCCTCATCGCGCCTTGACACGGCGCCGGCGGAATGTGAGAATCCGCGCCCGAAGCCTCCAACCTCCCGGAGGCCGATTGCCGCTCACTCTGAACGCGCTCGATGCTCCCCCGCTGGGAGCCCCGGACGGGAGTATGCCGGAGTACCCGAAGGGCCCAGCACCGCAGACGCCACGCCGACTCACCGACGGACCGTGGAACACGCTCGCGCGTCTGCTCGGCGCCGCCGGAACGCTCTACGTATTCCTGCTCTCGGTCAACCTCCTGGGCAGCGGGTTCAAGCTGCTCGGCGCCGGGTTCGCCGAGCAGCTCATCTCAACTACGTCGAATCCCCTGGTGGGCCTCTTCATCGGCATCCTCGCCACGAGCATCGTGCAAAGCTCCTCCATGACCACGTCGATGGTCGTCGGTTTCGTAGCGTCCGGCGTTCTCACGATCGACGGCGCAGTACCCATCATCATGGGCGCGAACATCGGCACGACCGTCACGTGCGCGATCGTCTCGATGGGGCACATCGGCAGGAAGGAGGAGTTCAGGCGTGCGTTCGCCGCCGCGAGCGTCCACGACTTCTTCAACGTGATCTCCGTGCTCGTGCTCTTTCCTCTCGAGCTGTCGACGCACTTCCTCTCCAGGTCTGCACGCGCCCTCGCAAATCTCCTCGTGGGCGGCGAAGCGATCACTTTCGCAAGCCCCATCAAGCAGGCGGTGGGTCCGGTCGTGAAGGCGATCGCGCATCTGGCGGAGTCCCTGGCCGGCGCGCACGCGGCGATACTGGTCGTGGTCGCCTCTCTGCTCCTGCTCTTCGGCTCGCTCTACGCGCTCGTGCGCATGACGAAGGCACTGGCCATGGGCCGCGCCGAGGTTGTTATCGACCGGTTCATGGGACGAAGCGGACTCGCGGGCATGGCCGTGGGAGCAGGTATCACGGCAGTGATACAGAGCAGCTCGGTCACGACCTCGCTCCTGGTGCCGCTCGCTGGTGCGGGCATCGTGCGCCTCGAGAAGATCTTCCCGGTCACGCTGGGTGCGAACATCGGAACGACGGTAACCGCGCTCTTGGCCTCGCTCGCGGGAGACGCGCGCGGACTCACGATCGCGCTTGTCCATCTCCTCTTCAACGTCGCCGGCATCATCATCATCTATCCGGCGCGTCCGATCAGGCGCATTCCTCTGATCCTGGCCAGAAAGCTGGCCGACGCGGCCGTGAGGTCCAAGAGGAACGCCATGTTCTTTGTGATAGGGCTCTTCTACGGACTGCCCACACTGCTTATACTCATAGACAAGTGGTTCTAGGAGGACACGGCATGTTCAAGGAATTCATCGAGGCGCTCAGACGCCGCCCGCTCCTGGACGAGATGCTCTCGGAGATGAACGAGATGCTCGGCCAGGCAGTGCACATGTTCCGTCCGATCGCGGACGTTCTGACGGGAAGAACAGCGATGTCGGACGAGACGCATGAGATGGTCTACTTGACCGACCGCAACATCAACCACCTCCAGCGGAACATCCGACGACAGCTGGTCGAGCACCTGGTGGTGGCGACGGGAGTGGACGTGCCGATCGGTCTCGTGCTCATGAGCGTGTCCAAGGACGCCGAGCGCGTCGGCGACATGTGCAAGAACATGCTGGAGGTCGCGGAGGCACGGAAGGGCGCACTGCCGGAGGGCACGTACCGCGACAGGTTCGGAGAGCTGCTCGACGAGACGGAGAAGCTGTTCGCCCCGACCGCCAAGGCCTTCGGTGATTCGGACAAGGAGCTGGGCGAGAAGGCCGTCCAGATGGGCAGGTCGCTCGCCCGGAAATACGACGAGGTGATAGACGACCTCCTGAAGAGCGATGTTCCCACACGCGACGCGGTCCTGATGGCGCTGCTCGCGCGGTATCTGAAGAGGCTCTGCCTGCATCTGTCCAACATCGCGACGAGCGTCG
>CAZLTC010000020.1:10256-40962 GCA_964562405.1 uncultured bacterium
GCGCGGTATCTGAAGAGGCTCTGCCTGCATCTGTCCAACATCGCGACGAGCGTCGTGATGCCGCTCCACAGGCTGGACTACTTCGACGAGGACGAAGCCAGGCGGGAGAGGAGCTGAGCGGCGGGCGGGCCCTACGAGCGCCGCCCGAGGACCTTGGCCATCACCGACGACCAGACCATCCTGTCGTCGTCGCTGACCCCCAGCAGCAGAATGAGGACGCCGGCCACAGCGTAGCTTGCCGCCAGTGTCGCCAGCGACCAATACCACTCGCGAGGGACGTCGAGCGTCCGTCTGGCAACCTCGGCCGACCCCACCAGGATGACGGCCGTGACGGCCACCTTCCATGACGAGCGGTCGAACGGGAAGACCCCGAGGAGAGCCCTGCCCTCGACCAACCTGGCCACGTTGACCAGGACGATCGACGCACCGGTGGCCAACGCCGCTCCCAGAAGCCCCATCCTCGGAACCAGCAGCACGCTCAGCACGGCGCTCACGACTGCCATCACGAGGATGTTGTAGACGTTGAACCTCTGGAACTTGGTCATCGCGAGGCAGCTCGACACCTGCCCTGCCGTGCTGTCCACGAGCTGGGACGCCGCGAGAACGACGAGCGCCCCGTACCCGACCACGAACTCCTCACCGAACACAGAGAGAACACCCTCACCGGACACGAGGAGCCACGCGAAGACCGGCAGGGTCAACAGAACGACCCATCGCGTGATCGTGGTCAGGAGCGACTTCATGAGGTCGATGCCCCCACGGTGGTAGACGTCGGCGATGATCGGAGAAAGAATGGCGTTCCACGAGAACGTGAAGAGCGTCGCGAGGCTCGCGAGCAGCACCACGACGTTGAAGACGCCGACATCCGCCGACGTGAGGTAGTACCCGAGAACGAGCCTTCCACTCTGCAGCATCACGAAGGCTGTCCCGGTCTCGGCGAGCATCTGGGAAGAGTAGCCCAGGAATGTCTTCCGCGGGACGTCCGAGTCCTCGCCCCGCATAAGGAACGGCCAGCCTCGGCGGAGAAAGACGGCCGTCAGCACTGCCGATACACCACAGGCGGCGGCCGCGGCTGCGACGATGCCGCCGAGGTGGTACCCAAGCGCGAAGAGCGCCAGGAAGATCACGAGCCTCGGGACGCGCAGTCCCAGTTCGAGGCCGATGATGCTGCGGCGCATGTCCTTGAGCGCGCGCAGCGCCGCCGACATGAGTCTCGCCAGCGTGTACGGCAGCATGGCGAACGCTATGACAAGGAGCGCGTGCTCCAGCCTCGGCTCCTTGAAGATCTCGTTGGCGACGTAGCCGCGAAAGACGATGATGGCCGCCGTTCCGACGACACCGGCAGCTGCGCCGAAGCGCATCCCGAACCTGAACACAGAGCGGGCGCGGCTCTCCTCCCCGCGCCCGACATACATCGAGATGTAGCGTACGAAGCCGCCCTCGATCCCGAACGTCGTGAGGATCGACACCGCCATCACGACCGTCCAGGCGAGTACGTAGACGCCCAGGACGTCGGCGCCTAGCAGTCGTGCGATGATGGCGTTGGCCACGAATCCGAACGCAAGCGCGAAGGCCTGCCCGAAGAACGTGAACCCGGCCTCGCGCGTGGCCTTGGAGAGATATCCCCTGTACTCGACGTGGCTCTTACCGTTCAAGGGACGCTCACTCTCCACGCAGGATCTTCTTTGCAATGGGTTTGACGCGCGCCTCCTTGAGGTATTTGACGGCCCCGGAGACGTCCGCCGGGTAGAGGTGCAGATTGACGTGCTCACGTTCACCTGTCGCCCACTCACTCTTCCACCGCGAGGGCTCGCCCAGGAAGTCCACCTTGCGGCATCCCATCTCGAACGCGTCGGTGACGAGGTAGTGGAAAAGCGGTGTCCCTGGTGAGAACTCGCTGTAGCTCTCGTCGAACGAGGTCTTGAGAGCATACAACGCGCCTCGATACACGACCCCAAGAACGAACGCGAACATCCTCCCGTCGCGCTCGAGCCAGATGGGATGAAACCACCGCTCACCCGCCAGCACCCGGCAGAGTTCGTGATAGAAGGTCTCGAGGCCCCGCCCGCGTATCGACGTCCCGTGGCGCTCCTTCCAGCTCCGCGCCTCAACGTCTATGAAGGCATCCACCAGCGCGTCGATATCGGTAGACGCGTCCGTTCGACACACCGACATCCCCTCGATGTTCTCGATCTTTCTGATGCGCTTCCTCCACCGCGCTACGCGCTTCGTCGTGCGGGTGGCGAGATAGTCCTCCCACGAGCCAGTGATCTCAAGATAGGGCGAGGTCCTGCTCTCGGTCTCGTCGGTGAGATACCCAGCGTCCTTCGCGCAGGCAAGCACCTCCGAGCGAGTTCGCGAGTCTGACGGCACGCTCCTGAGGACGACCTCGCGTCCGTCCGCGCGCAGCGCGCCAAGCACGTGCCCGACGAAGGGAAGCGTGTCCGCGTTACCCAGGAGCAGCTCGCCCCGCAGCGACAGGAAATTCACGGCCAGCTCGACGGCCCCCTCGTGGGGCTGGAAGAGCGGCGCGAGCGCAACCGGCGTGCCGGCGTCGAACGCCACGAACACGCGTGCCGTCGCATCTGGCGCGAACTCCCCTCCCCACGTGCCGACCCAAGCGTGTGAGGAGAAGACGCTCGGGCCCGCACCCGAATCCTCGAGCGCCGCCCACGCCGACAGGAGTTCGCCGTCGGTCAGATCTGAGAGCTCACGAAAATCCATCATCGCTGCCTTGGTGTCGCCGCCGACCACAGAAGGTCGGCGGGAAACATCACGCCCCTGTTGAGAACGCAATAGGGATCGATGGCGCGCTTGACCGCAGCCATGGCCGCGAGTCCCGCGTCGCCGTACATCAGACGGAGGAACTCGTGCTTGATCCTGCCAATGCCGTGTTCTGCAGAAACCGTGCCGCCGAGCTCGACCGCGCGCCGCGCTATGGCCGTGGCCAGTTTCTTGCCACGCGCGAGCTCATCGGGGTCCCTCGGCATGATGTTCAGGTGCAGATGGCTGTCCCCTATGTGTCCGAAGACGATGTAGCGAAGGCCGCTCCCCTCGAGCAGATCCCTGCAGTATGCAAACATGCCCGGCAGCGAGTCCGTCGGGACCGCGGCGTCGGTTCCTACCTTGTGGATCTCCGGATGCGCGGCCTTGGCCCTCGCGATCACCGAGTTGACCTCCTCAGCCACGCCGTGCCTGAGCGAGCGCAGGCGGGCAAGCTCGCCCTCCTCGAGTCCTCCCCACGTCCGCTCCATGGACGACCCGTGTGCCGACAGGAGCGCCTCCCAGGCCTCGTACAGGTTCATGAGGTCGTCCTCGACATAGTCCTGCTCGAAGAGTATCGCGGCCCCGGCGTCCGTCGGCAGCTCGGGAATCTCCGACCCCTGCCCTTCCTCCTCCTTGCGGTCCCTCAGGAAGTCGAGACTCCTCGAGTCGAAGAACTCGAGCGCGAGCGGCGCAACCGCGCGCCCCGGCTCGCCGCCTCCGGACACGTCGGGAGCCCGACCCGGTCCGCCGGGGGAGCCGCCTCTCGCTTCTCGCACGAAAGCGATGGCCTCGTCGTCCGAATCGAAGAAGGCGAGCGCGCTGAGGACGCCCTCGGGCCGGCGCGTCAACAGGATGCGGACCTCGGTGATGACCCCCAGCGTCCCTTCAGAACCTACGAAGAGGTCGACCAGGTCCATGCCCGGACCCGCGAAGTACCCCGCGGCATTCTTGGTCGTCGGCATCTCATAGGACGGTACCTCGAAGGGAATGAGGCCCGAGCCGGTGAGGATCTCGAACCTGCGGCCGTCGGCAAGACACTGCCCGCGGTCGATGTCTACGACCTCGCCGCAGGGAAGGACGACCCTGAGCCCGGCGATGTGCCTTCGCGTCGCTCCGTAGCGAAAGCTTCGCGCGCCGGAAGCGTTGGTCGCCACCGTCGCCCCCAGGTGCGCCGTGTCCTCTGTCGGGTCGGGGGGATAGAGCCAGCCGCGCTCGTCGGAGGCGAACTCCCCGAGAGCCGCGCGCTCGTCATTGCTGAGTCGTGATGGGTCGAGACCGAGGTCCCGTGATTCGAGACGCTCGCGAAGCCGGGCTATCGATATGCCGGGCTCCGCTCGCAGGACGTAGCGCCCGTCCTCTGACCTGTCGATCCCGAGGATCCGGTCCATCCGCTCGAGAGAGAGGAGAATCCCACGAGGCGGCACCGCGCCGCCCACGATGCCGGTCCGGCCGGCCGACACGGTCACCTCGCTGTCCCGATCGCGCGCCGAGCCGAGCGTCTCCGCCACCTGCAGCTCGTCCACAGCGAGAACCAATCGCTCGGCCGCGGCCGGGCCGTACTTCGATTCATCGGAAAGGTAGTCCGAGTAGGACTCGGCAATCCTCTCCGGTGAATCGATGATGGTAACGTCGCCCCCGCCGGCCCTGGGCGCAACCGTCGAGATCGAACTGCTCAAAGAGCCTCCACTACCAGCGCTGGACTTCGAACGCCTGCCCGGGCTGGGAGTTCGAGAAGCACGGGCGGCGCTAGACCTCGAAGACCAACCCGCGCGGGAAGTTCGTCATGTTCTCGACCTGTCCGCTCTCCGTGACGTGGTAGACGTCCTCGATGCGCATCCCGTATCCCTTGTCCGGGAAGTAGAGGCCGGGCTCGACCGTGAAGACCGAGCCGACGTCGAGCGTGTCGTTGTTCCCGGCCGCGTCGGAGAGTGTCGGTTTCTCGTGGATCTGCAACCCTATGCCGTGCCCCAGGCTGTGCACGTAGCCGTTCGTCACCCGCGGGTTCGTCCTGGGCGTCTCGTATCCCCTGGCCTCGAAGAACTCGCAGACCTTCGTCTGGTAGATCGACGCCCTCTCGCCGGCCTTGAGCTGCGCGGCGACCGAGTCGTAGCACTCCTCGAGGTCGTGGTAGACTTTCAGGATCTCGTCCGAGGCCCGACCGAAGACGAGGGTACGCGTGAAGTCGAAGAAGTAGCCGCTCCCCTGCTCCTGCGGGAAGATGTCGAACACGATGGTCTTGCCCGTCTCGATCGGGTCGGCGTCGTTCCCCCTGCTGTGGGGAATGCCCGCGTCCCTTCCGATGGCGAAGATCGTGTCGACCTCCTCGATGAGCTTGCGGCCGGCCAGCGCCATGCGGATCTCTGCCTTGCAGTCGCCGATGGTGAGCGGTTCGCCTCCCCGCTTGATGAAGGTGTTCCCCTTGAGCTCGTGCGAACGGATGTGGTCGGCGATGTGCTGGACGACCTCCTTGGTCTTCCTGCCGACCTCGCGGATCCTCGCGATCTCCTCATGTCCCTTCGTCATGCGTGCCGTCAGAAAGACGTCGTCGAGCATCTCGCCCATCACCGTGACGTTCGGCAGCGCCTTGTCCAGTTCGTTCAGGAAGACCCAGCTCGAGCCGACGCCTCCGGTGCCGTAGAAGGCCGTGCGCCCCGACACGCCCTGATCCTCGAGCATGGTCCTGAAGTACTGGACCTGCGCCTTCTGCCGGTCGCCGCCCGCCTCCTTCAGGATCTTCATGTAGTCGTATCTTGACGTATCGATGGTCGTAAGGCCACTGGCCGCGGCCTCCTCGCGCTCCATCGACGCGCAGAGCAGCACCGGCTCCTTGCCCCGCTTCTTGATCAGGACCGCGTGGCTGATCGCCGCGCCGTTGACCATGTAGTACATCGTGGCGCTGCCCTTCACGGGCCCAGTCACCACGGCGACGTCGATGCCTCTCGCCTCCATCAGTCCGTCTATGTCGCGCTTCACGTCTCCACCTCCGGTTCCGATCCTTCGATATTGTCAAGCGTGGCGCGGCCGGCCACCGCCCCGCCGGCCGTCCCGTCGGTTCGTCGGCCCGTACATGATACAGCGGAGGCGCCGGAGCGACCACCCGTGATTCGAGCGCGGCCGGCCCGCTTCCTCGACCGGACGGGCGCACGTCGCGGGCGCTGCGAACGTGCGCGGCGTGGCCGTTATGCTCATCACCGAGCCTTGAGCACGTGGTAGAGGTTCCCCATCTCGCCCGTCACGCGCGTGTCAAGGGGAAGCCTCTCGAAGCCCTCGGAGTACAGGGCCTCGTATCGGAGCGTCCCCGACCTCTCGACGAGGTCGCGGAACTCGTCGTGGTACCACAGGCGCATTGTCTCGCGGAACACCAGGACGGACCTCCGGTCTCCTTCCTCCACCTGCATCGTGCAAACCTGGTGCGAGAGCCTCGCCTCCGGGTCGTCCCGCTCTATGCGCCACATCGTCGTGACCTTGAGACCGTCCCGCTCCATCATCCAGGTATTGTGGTCGAGTTCCGGCTCTCCGTCCCACGCGCAGGCGATGTGCACGACGTAGACCCCGCCGGGCAGCAGTGAAGCGCCCGTGTTCCGCAGGTGCGTGACTATATCATCATCGTCGAGCAGATAGCCGATGCTGTTGATCGAGTTCAGCGCGGCGTCGAACTCACGATCGAACCGGGCCGTCACCATGTCATCATGGACCACGCGAGCCGCCGCGGGATCGCCGTCCTCGGCAACCCGTCTCACGGCGTACTCGAGCATCTCGGGGCTCTTGTCGTACCCGGTGACCGAGTAGCCGTGCCGAGGTAACGCGAGGAGAAACCTCCCGGTCCCGCAGCACGGCTCGAGTATGCGCCTGACGGGAAAAGGAACGTGCTCGGCGAACACCCGCCCGAAGAATGCGATCTCGGAGTCGAGATCCCACGTGAACGCGATGTCGTAGTACCTGGGATTGGCGTACAGGTCGCTCAGAAGACCTCCCCCGCTATCTCATCGACTATCACGTCGACTCGGGCCGCAAGCTCCGGCGTCAGCTCCTCACTGAAGGTCAGCGTGTCAACCACCTCGATCGCGTAGATGCTGACCTCGTGCGGGACGTCCATGCCCTGCGATCGTCCGAGCGCGAGCACGGTCGCCAGGTTCATTCCGTGTGGCGAGTTCGAGTGTATCGACCTCCCGAGGTCCGCCAGGTCGAGTCTGTGAATCGTTCCGGGATCGGCTCCGGTCAGGATCGAGTCGATGATAACGAGGCGCCCATAGCCAAGCGACTCCTCGAGCAGCGTGAAGCCCGCCTCCTCGTTGTACCCGAAGTCGACATCGTCGCGGTCGCCGAACCGCTCCTCCAACCTGCGGGCCACCACCAGGCCGATCGTATCGTCCGAAAGGATCGAATTGCCCACTCCCAGAACGATGGTCTTCCGCATCGCGCGCGAACCTCCGAAGTGCGGCCACGTCCGTCGGGGCCGAGATCGCCTGAACGCCCAGCGAAGCGCGTCCTCGGCGTGACGCCGGGCCTGTCGCCATGACGCGCCCAAGAAAAGACCCCGGCGCGGATGCTCACCCGCGCCGGGGTCACCGGCTATCCGCGAGCCTTGACTGCGCTATCCGGACACGTTCTGTGACAGCCTGTGCAGAACGTTGCCCTCCTGGTCCTTCACCTCGACCACGAGCGGCATCTGGCCCGGGACCGAGTGCGTCGCGCACGCGAGGCACGGGTCGTACGCCCTGAACGCCATCTCGACCATGTTGAGAAGCCCGTCAGAGACCTTGCCGTCCTTGATGAGCCCTCTCGCCGCGCGCTCGACCGACATGCACATAGCGGCCGAGTTGTTCACGGTCGCGACGATGAGATTCGCCTTGGTGATCACGCCACGCTCGTCCGTCTTGTAGTGATGGTAGAGCGTGCCGCGCGGGGCCTCCACGACGCCGACACCCTCAGTCGGCTTCTCGGTCGGGATCGTGCGGATGTTGTCGCTCATGATCTCATCGTCGTTGATCAGCTCGTTCATACGCTCCGCCGCGTACAGCATTTCCACGAGGCGCGCCCAGTGATAGGCCAGCGTGTTGTGCGCGGGCTTCCCGCCGAGCGTCTCGAAGAGCTGGTCGTGCGCCGCCTGCGCCTGCGGGGTCGCCATGCCGTCCGAGGCGTTCAGACGCGCGAGCGGAGCCACTCTGTACACGCCGCTCTCCGGGCCGTCGACGAAGCCCTTCCAGCCCACCTTCTTGAGGAACGGGAACTTGATGTAGGACCACTTCTCGACGTGCTCCGACACGTGGTCCAGGTAGTCCCGCGGTTTGAACTTCGCGAACTCCTCTCCATCGGGCGTCACGACGCGAATGTCGCCGTCGTAGAAGTTGACCTTGTTGTTCTTGTCGACGAGGCCCATGTAGTACGTACGGTGCTTGTAGACGTCACCGACGATGAGGTCGACATAGCCCTTGTTCTTGAGCACTACGTCGGCGAAGAGTCCGAGGCTGAACTTGGCGAACTCGACCGCGTCTGCCGCCGTCTTCCTGAACTCCTCGCGGTTCTCCTCGGTGAGCCCTCTCGACACGCCACCCGGAAGCCCGCAGACAGGATGGATGACGCGGCCGCCGAGCGTCGTGATGACGTTTCGGGCGCGCTTGCGCATGTCGATGACCTTGCCGCCGATCTCGAGCCCGACCTTGGCGATGACGCCGAGCACGTTCCGCTCCGCCGCGGGCGCTTCGGGTCCGACGACGAAATCTGGTCCGCCCAGGAAGTAGAAGTGCAGTGCGTGGTCCTCGAACATGAACGCCGAGTTGATGAACTCACGTATGAGCTTGGCCGGCCTTGGCGGGTCGACGTGGAACAGCGCATCGAGAGCCTTCGTAGACGCCATGTGGTGGGTCGTCGGGCACACGCCGCAGATCTTCGGCGTGATCCTAGGCATCTCCTCAGCCATCCGCCCCTCACAGAACTTCTCGAACCCCCGAAGCTCGGGAACCTGAAGGTACGCGTTCGCCACGTTCCCCTTGTCGTCGAGGAAGATCTCTATCTTGCCGTGCCCTTCCAACCGGGTGATCGGGTCTATCGTGATCCTTTTGCCCATTTCTCCTCCGGGATGCCGGGGGACAACTTCCAGGCTCCCTGTCTGTTCCCCAGGGTACTTATCTCTTCTGCTTGCGCGTCAACAGCGAGGTAGCGAGGCTGTACATATAGGAGAGCCCCGCCGGATCCGGGATCGAATCCGCTATCTTCTCCATCTCATCGGCGTCCTCGATGTCGATGAGCGAGGCCAGCGCCGAGAGCATCTTGGCTCCCTGGTCCTTCACCTCGCGCGTCGGGCCGAAGCAACCGCGGCACGGCATGTTCGCGTTGATGCACCGCTCGCCGCATCCGGATCGCGTAGCGGGACCCATACAGATGATGCCCTCGGCCAGGAAGCACTTCTCCGGATCCATCATCGTCATGTGCGGACGCTTGAGTGCTGATATCTCGATCTTGTCGGGCTTGCTGTCGTTCCTGTCGCACGTGTCGCAGAGTGACTTATCCGGCGCCAGGACCGAGCCCTTGGGCGGCAGCTCCCCCGCCAGTATCGCCTTGACCGCGTCGAGGATGAGGTCGGGCGGCGGCGCGCAGCCCGGCAGGTAGTAGTCCACGTCTATCACCTGGTCGAGCGCGTGGACGGTGTCCCATATCTCCGGGAGCTCCATCTGGCCGTCGGGCATCTTCGTGTCGACCTGGGGGACGACCCCGTCGGGGTTGTCGTTCGACGGAGCGGACAGATACGAGGCGTCGAATACGCCCTCCCTGTCCGAGAAGTTCGCAAGCCCCGGGACGCCGCCCAGGTGGGCGCACGCCCCGAACGCCACGACGAGCTGCGACTTCCTCCTAAGAAGCTGCGACCAGTCCTTCTGCTCGGACGTCCTCACGGCGCCGTTGAGGAACGTCACCGCAATCTCGCCGTCCTTCAGGGCCTCGACGTCCTTGCGCTTGAAGTCGAGCGCTACGGGCCAAAGGACGATATCGACCGCGTCGGCTACCATGAGGAGGTCCTCGGCCAGGTCGACCACGGCTTCCTCGCAACCGCCGCACGACGCGTTCCAGTAGAAGGCCACCTTCGGCTTAGCCACGTATTCCCCTCCACTAGATGTTTGGATTCCAGCGTGTTATCAGGGTTTCGAGCGTTGAGGCGCAACGCGTCTCAAGAGGATAGCATCCCTCGACCGCGACGTGCAAGCGAAAGAGGCGAACGGTCGGGGCTCCCCCCGGGGAAATCCTGTTGAAGGAGGCCCTCGGCCTCTGGTACGATGAAGCTCCTGAGGCTCATTCGGAACGGCGCCCTTTGTCACGCCGTGAGCGGCCGGCCTGTTGGCCGCGGCCGCGGCCAACCAGCGTTCGAGGACTCCGACCCAGCGCCCCACAGGGAGGGACCATGGCCGAGCGGCAGACAGTTCTGGTCATCGACGATGAGGAGGCGATTCGAGACTCCTGCCGCCAGGTGTTGACCAAGACCGGTTACGACTGCCACACGGCGGTCGACGGCATAGAGGGCATGCACGTGGCTCATCAGGTCGAGCCCGATCTGATCCTCCTCGACCTCATGATGCCCGGCATCGACGGCCTGGCCGTCCTCGGTCAGGTCCTGCAGACGCTCCCGAACACCGTCTGCATCGTGATAACGGGCTACGCCACGATCGAGTCGGCCGTCGAGGCGATGAAACGCGGCGCCTTCGACTTCCTGCCCAAGCCGTTCACGCCTGATGAACTGCGCCTCATCGTCGCCCGAGGACTCGAGCAGCACAGGCTGCTACATGAGACGGCCGAGCTGCGCGCCGAGAAGGACCGGATGAAGGAGTACTTCATCACGATCGTGGCGCACGAACTCCGGTCTCCCCTGCTCCTGGTGAAGCAGTACCTGGACCTGATCCTCGACGGCAAGATGGGAACGATCGACGAGACGGCGAGGGAGATGCTGGGCGGGGCGCACGGAACGCTGACGGGTCTCCTGGGCATCATCGCCGACTGGCTCAAGCTCTCACGGATAAGCGCGGGTGACATCGCCGGCGGCATGGAGCGGATCGAGCTGTGGCCGGTGCTCGAGACCGTGGTGCAGGAGATGCAGCCGTTCGCGAAGGAGAAGGGTGTGACTTTGAGGCTCGACCCGCCGCCCGAGTCGTGCTCTGTGAGCGCGCACGCCGAGTCGATGTCGACCGTGTTCAAGAACCTCGTCTCCAACGCCATCAAGTACAACCGGTCCGACGGGACCGTCTCCGTCGAGGGCTTGTGCGTCGACGGCGCACTAAGGGTGCAGGTGCGCGACACCGGGATAGGCATACCGGAGAAGGAGCTGCCGTTCATCTTCGAGGACTTCTTCCGCGTTACCAGCTCACAGACGGCCGACATTCCCGGGACCGGGCTCGGACTTTCGATAGTCAAGAAGATCGTTGAGGGACATCACGGAACCGTGGAGGTACGGTCGATCGAAGGAGAGGGAACGGTCTTCGACGTGCAGCTCCCGCTCTTGAGTTGCAGCGACACGGAAGAGGCGGACTACGACTGACGGACTACAGGAGACTAACGGCATGGCGGAGTCAGGCAAGTTCAAGCACATCCAGGTGTTCTGTCCGGAGTGCCAGCGAATGATCTCGCCCGGGGAGTATGCGATGTGCCCGTACTTCGAGGGTGGAGAGCTTGACCTCTCGGACGCAGAGAAGGTGTTCAAGCAGCTGTTCACGTGCCACGTGAAGTGCGGAACCAAGATCGAGTACCATTTCTACAAGAACGGGGAGCGGGTCACATCAACGATCGACCCGGTCGCGAACGAGGGGCTCCTGTTGGAGATCCTCAAAAAAGTGGCCAATCATTAGCAGGAGGCAGCGGTGGCAGGGAAGCGTGTGCTCATCGTGGACGATGACAAGGAGTTCGTGAAGCTCTACTCCCTCTTCCTGAGAAACAGGGGGCTCGACGTCGCGGCGGCCTACAGCGCGGCGGAGGCCATGGAGACGCTGCGCGCCTCGTCCCCGGACGTGGTCGTGCTGGACGTCATGATGGAGCACTTCGACTCGGGCTTCAACGTGAGCAGGGACATCAAGCGTGAGTTCCCTGACCTGCCCATCATCCTCATGACCGCCATCGGCGAGGAGACGGGCATGGACTTCCGCCCCAAGAATGAGGAAGAGAAGCAGCTCATGAACGCAGATGCGTTCCTCGACAAAGCAGCCAGTCCAGAGAAGCTGTTCGAGAAGATCGAGGAGCTGACCGGCTGAGGCGCGGGGTCGCGCTGGGGACGTCGACCGGCCGAGCGACGGGCGCAACGGGAGGTCGAGCGGAGCGATGGTCGTAACGGGGAGGTCGAGGCGTGGCAGAGAAGAAGAAGGTCCTGATCATAGACGATAACCCTGAGTTCCAGAAGCTGAACGGAACGACGCTCAGGGCCGCCGGCTATGACGTCGAGTCCGCCTACAACTCGGAGGAAGGCTTCACGAAGGTGGAGTACGGTCAGCCGGACGTCATCGTGCTCGACCTCATGATGGAGAGACACGACAGCGGCTTCATCTTCGCCAAGAAGCTGAAGGTCCATCCCGTCTTCAGGTCGATCCCGATTCTCATGCTGACGGCCGTGGGCGAGGCCACGGGTTTCCGCTTCTCGATGGAGAGCGACGGACACTGGATGAAGACCGACGATTTCGCGGAGAAGCCCCTACCTCCGGACGAGCTGGTTGAGCGCGTCGGCAAGCTGATCGAGCGAGCGGAGCAGGACCCCGAGGAATAGGGTGACGCCCGCCGCTACCCGACATCCAACCCCAAGACATCAGGAGAGCACGGTGACCGACAGGACGGCCGCGAGAGCGACTGCAAGGAACCAGATCGTCGAGGCCCGCGACCTGTCGTCCGACGTCAGGTTGTGGAAGGTGAGCTGCCCGGAGATCGCGCGGGCCGTCCGTCCGGGGCAGTTCGTGGTGTTCCGGGCGAACGATTACGCCGAGAGGATCCCCCTCACCGTGGCCGACGCCGACCCGGAGGCCGGGACCATCACCGTCATCTTTCAGGCGGTCGGCGCCTCGACCCGCAAGCTGGCCATGCTCGGACCCGGCGACGCGCTGATGGACGTGGTCGGCCCGCTTGGACGTAAGAGCGAGATCGAGAAGTTCGGCACGGTGGTGTGCATAGGCGGCGGCATCGGGGTGGCGCCCGTCTACCCCATCGCGCGCGCCCTCAAGGCGGCCGGCAACAAGCTCATCTCCATCATGGGAGCGCGCTCGAAAGACCTCCTCATCCTCGAGGATGAGATGCGGGTTATCTCAGACGAGCTGATCGTCACCACGGACGATGGAAGCTACGGGACCAAGGGCTTCGTGACGGACGCCCTGAACGCGCTCTACGAGCGCGGCGAGAAGGTCGACAGGGTGATCGCGATAGGTCCCGTGGTCATGATGCGCGCCGTGGCCAACGCAACGAGGGGCAAGGGCACACCGACCATCGCGTCTCTGAACTCGGTCATGATCGACGCCACGGGCATGTGTGGGTGCTGTCGCGTTGACGTCGGCGGCGAGACGAGGTTCGCGTGCGTCGATGGCCCCGAGTTCGACGCGCACCAGGTCGACTTCGATGAGCTTATGAGACGGCAGGTGATGTACGCGCGAGAGGAGTACCGCGCCCTCTGGCACCACGAGTGCCTGCTCGCGGCCGAGGCGCAGGAGGTCGAGAAGGCGAAGCACCGAGTCCCAATGCCCAAGCAGGACCACCGCGCGAGAACGAACAACTTCACCGAGGTCGCGCTGGGCTACACGCGCGAGATGGCGCAGCAGGAGGCGCTCCGCTGCCTGCAGTGCAAGAAGGCCCCGTGCGTGACGGGTTGTCCGGTCGAGATCGACATCCCGGCCTTCGTCAAGCTCATCCAGCAGGGAGACTTCCTGGGTTCCGTGAGGAAGATCAAAGAGAAGAACAGCCTGCCCGGCATATGCGGGCGCGTGTGCCCTCAGGAAGAGCAGTGCGAGATCAAGTGCGTGCTTTCCAAGAAGGGTGAGCCTATCGCGATCGGGCGACTGGAGAGATTCGCGGCGGACTACGAGCTGGAACAGGGTGAGGTGCGCGCCCCCTCGATCCCTTCGTGGACGGGACACAGGGTCGCGGTCGTAGGGGCCGGGCCGGCCGGCCTGACGGTGGCGGGCGAGCTCGCCAAGCTCGGGCACAAGGTCACGGTCTTCGAGGCGTTGCACAAGGCGGGCGGCGTGCTCGTCTACGGCATTCCCGAGTTCAGGCTGCCGAAGTCGATCGTGCAGGTCGAGTGCGACTACGTGATGAAGCTGGGCGTGGAGTTCCGCACCAGCCACGTGGTGGGACAGCTGGGCAGCATCGAATCGCTCAAGGAGGAGGGCTACGAGGCCATATTCGTGGCCACGGGCGCCGGCCTCCCCTACTTCCTCGGAATCCCGGGAGAGAACCTCAACGGCGTCTACTCGGCCAACGAGTTCCTGACGCGCACGAACCTCATGAAGGCCTACCTGTTCCCGGAATACGACACGCCGATCAGGATCGGGCGGAACGTCGCCGTCGTCGGTGGCGGTAACGTGGCCATGGACTCGGCGAGGTGCGCCAAGCGGCTGGGCGCCGGGAACGTCTACATCGTCTACCGTCGCTCCGAGAAGGAGATGCCGGCCAGGAACGAGGAGATCGAGAACGCCGTCGAGGAAGGCATCGAACTCCTGACGCTCAGGAACCCGACGCGCGTGATCGGTGACGAGAACGGCTGGGTGAAGCAGCTCGAGTTGATCAAGATGGAACTGGGCGAGCCTGATGCCTCCGGCAGGCGCCGTCCGATCGCCATAGAGGGCTCCCAGTACACGATAGACGTCGACGTCGTCGTCCCGGCCATCGGTCAGGGGCCGAATCCGCTTCTGACCGGCGCGACCCCGGGCCTCGAGCTGAACAAGTGGGGCAACATCGTGGCCGACGAGGAGAACGGGAAGACGAGCATCAGGGGCGTCTTCGCCGGCGGCGACATCGTAACGGGCGCGGCCACCGTCATCCTCGCCATGGGGGCCGGCAAGAAGGCCGCGCGCGCCATAGACGAGTTCCTGCGGACCGAGGAGTGGTAGCGCCCACGCGCCCGTCAGGCGGCGAGCCCCGCACGGTGGAGCACGCGTCATGACCTTCTCGCTCAAGACCAGAGTGGCGGCGAGCATCGTGATCGTCGTGATCGCGATGGGCGTGGTGTCGACCGTGGTCGGCACGCGCCTGTTCGTCGGCAGCCTGGTGACGCAGGTCCAGCGCGGCGTGGAGCAGGACCTCAGCACTGCCTACCTTGTGTACGAGTATCACCTCAACGAGATACAGGACCAGGTGGAGAGGGTCGCGAGCGATCCCGATGTGACCGAGGCGGCGCAGGGGGATGCTCCGGTGGTCCTGCACGGCCTCCTGGCGAACAGAATGCAAGCCGTGGGGCTGGACTTCCTGACCATCACAGACGAGAGCGGCCGCGTCGTGGCTCGGGGAGGACGCGTCAACGCCGCCGGCGGCCCGGGAAGCGCAGCTCAGGTCGTGCGGCGCGTGCTCGAGACGGGCCGCTCGGTGGACGGAACCCTCATAGCGAGCGCGTCCGATCTGGAGCTGGAGTCCCCGGGGCTCGGGGAGCGGGCGCGCATGGGAGTGCTCGACACGCCGAGGGCGCGACCGTCAGAGATCAAGAACCTGGACGACGGGATGATGCTGGTCGCCGGGGCGCCTGTCAGGTACGAGGGCAGGACGGTGGCGGTCATATACGGCGGCGCGCTCCTCAACGGGAGCGACGCCATCGTCGATCGTGTGAAGGAGACCGCCTACGCCGGCGAGACGTGGAAGGGCAAGGACTTAGGCACCGTCACCATCTTCCAGGATGACGTCCGGATAGCCACGAACGTGCTTGCTGACGGAAGGCGTGCCCTCGGAACCCGCGTCTCGGAGGAGGTCTACGACCGGGTCGTCGGCACGGGCCGACGCTGGATCGCCAGAGCCTTCGTTGTCGACGACTGGTACATCACTGCCTACGGACCCATCAGGGACCTCGACGGAGACGTCATCGGCATACTCTACGTAGGACTGCTCGCCGGCAAGTTCGACGCGCTCCGGACCAGGACGGTCGCCGCGTTCGCAGGCGTGAGCGTCGCCGGGATGGTGATCGCTCTCATCATCGCCAGCATTCTGTCGTCCGGCATCCTGCGACCGGTGAGGGAGCTGGCCGAGGCCTCTCACAGGATCGCCGAGGGCGACATCGGAGCCCGCGTGGACGTGGATCCCAAGGCCTCCGACGAGCTCAGGGAGCTGGCTGAGACGTTCAACTCGATGGCGGAGTCCATCGTGGAGAGGGACACCCAACTCCAGGAGAACGCCCGCAAGATGACCGAGAGCAAGAAGCTGGCAACACTCGGACAGCTCGCGGCGGGCATCGCGCATGAGATCAACAATCCTCTGGGCGGCATCCTCATGTACAGCCACATTCTGAAGGAGGAGCTCAAGCGCCCGGAGAACCGCGACACCGTGGAGAAGATCGCGAAGGAATCGGACCGCTGCAAGAAGATCGTCAAGGGGCTCTTGGACTTCGCCAGGCAGACGAAGCCCGAGCGCACCGAGTCGAACCTCAACCACATCATGAACGAGGTCATAGCTCTGCTGGAGCACCAGGCGATCTTCCACAACATTGAGATCGTGAAAGAGCACAGCCGCCGCCTGCCGCTGGTCGACGTGGACGTGACGCAGATGCAGGAAGTGTTCATGAACCTCGTGCTTAACGCCGCGCAGGCGATGCAGGGCAAGGGCAAGCTCACCACGCGGACCGATCTCACCGGCGACGGGCGCTTTGTCGAAATCGAGATACGGGACACCGGTCCCGGCATATCGCCGGACAACCTCAACAAGATCTTCGAGCCGTTCTTCACCACCAAGGAGATCGGCCGGGGAACCGGCCTCGGCCTCGCGATAGCCTACGGTATCGTTGAGAGACACCACGGATCCATCTGGGTGGAGAGCGAGGTTGGAGAGGGAACGTCGTTCTTCATCAGGATCCCGGTGCCCGAGATCCCGCCTGAGATGTAGGCTACCCGCCGCGCGGCAGGCGGAGCTTGAGGCCGTCGCGGCGCCAGCGGCGATCAGGTCGCAGAGGCTCGAACTCCGCGGCGGCGCGCCAGCCGCCGGAAGGCCTCCACGTAAGCCCGCAGGTCCTCTCTCCTGACGAACAGTGACTCGCTGATCCCGCACCCCGAGAACCGCCTGAAGTAGACGAGCATGACGATGCTCTGCAGGGAGTAGGCGATGGTCGAGGCCCACGCGGCGCCCTCGATCCCGAAGGGGCGTATCCAGATCAGGCACAGCACGAGGTTGACGGCGAACCCGGCTCCGCTTGCGACCGTGTGGTAGATGCGGCGGTCGCGACCGGAGAAATCGCCGGAGAGTATCTTCGCGATCGAGAGCATCACGATGCCGGGGATCAGTACCTGGAACGCTCTCAGCGCGGGCAGGTAGGCCGTCCCGTAGAAGAGAACGAGCAGGGGACGCGAGAGGAGGAAGAGGCCCAGGGCCGCCACGAACGTCAGGAAGAGAGCGTTCCTGAGGACCCGTGGCGTGAGCCTGTTCGCTTCCTCGGGAGGGAGCGAGGACAGCTTCGGGAAGAGCACGACCTGGACCGACTGAGGTATGTGCGAGAGCTTCTCGGCCAGAAGCACCGATATCGAGTAGAGACCCTGTGCACCGAGGCCGAGCATCGACAGCACCAGGAACATGTCGAAGCGATACGTGAACTGGACGAGCACGTTACCCGCGTGCCCGGAGAGCCCGTAGAGGAGCGAGCGTCTGAGAAGACCCCTGGGCGGTCTCTCGAAGAGCGGCCTCCCTGCGGCCACACGCCTCGCGACGAGAACGGCCAGCCCCACCACCGTCGCCTCACTCAACATGTAGGCGATGAGCGCGCCGCGCGCGCCCCCTCTGAGAACGAACATGTTGACGCACATGAGCGCGAGCAACGTCGCCGCCTGGAGCATGTTGCCCGCGTTGAACCACTTGATCCGTCCGAGGCCGAGAAGCATGGCCACGGACAGATACTTGGCGAGCAGTATGGGGATGACGATCGTGGACAGCGTCAGAATGGATGCCAGCGCGGGGTCGTCGGCACCCTTATAGAGCCTGACGAAGAGCAGATAGAGGGCCGAGATGACAAGCGACAGCGCCACCACGAGCCTGAGGCTCTGAGTGTTGATCTGGCCGATCGTGGCGCGCCGGCCGGAGAGCAGGTACGTATGAGCCGCGTCGATGCCCATGAGACCGATGGAGGCGAACATCGTCGGGAAGATGACCGCCGACGCGTACGTCCCCTGGCCCTCGGTTCCGAGTATCCTGGCCACAAGGATCGATGTCGGTATGTTGACCAGCACGATTCCGATGCGGGTCCCGAACGTCATCACGCTGTGACGGAAGACGGTCCTGGCGTGACTTTCGGGCTCGATGTCGCTCATCTCCCTCTCCTGCTCTCCCTGACCGCCCTCTCGACGACGTCGACCTCCATGGCCTGACGCTCCTCTACAGTCGGGAGCCGTCTGTCGGCGTCGAGCCGCGCCCGCCCGCCCAACGAGTTCCTCCGTTCGGCATTGCCGAGCAGCTCTGCCAGAACCCGGCCAAGCGATGGCAGGTCCCCGCTTTCGAGCAGAACCCCGTTCTCCCCGTCACGCACGACGTCACCGGTCGTCCCGCTGTTGAGCACGACGACCGCCAGCCCGGACATCATCGCCTCGTCAAGCGGGTTGTTCATGTTCGTCCGGTCGGACAGGCCCACGAATACGTCCGCGAGCGCGTATGCCTCGACCATCTCCGCCCGCGGGAGCGCTCCCGCGAAGACAATGCGCTCTGCGACACCGAGCTCCCGCGCCAGGCTCTCCAGCCGGCTTCGCTGCTCGCCGTCCCCGACGATCAGGAACCATGCGTCGTCGCGGGCGGCGCGGACTTCGGGCGCGGCCGCGACGAGCCTCTCAACGTGCAGCTGCGGATGCAGCCTCGACGCGGTCATCACCACACACGCTCCCTCGGGAATGCCAAGCCGCTCGCCCAGTCTGCGGCCATCGGCTCCGGCACGATACGCGTTCTTGTCGATACCGTTCGGCCAGTAGAGGATCCGCCCGGCGGGAACGCCGTACTTCACCGCCACGTTGTACCCTCCCGAGCCGTCGTTGGTCATGATGTAGTAGCGGGCCGGAACGAGGTACGGAGCTATGTCACGATAGCGGAGCATGAGTCTGACCGGGCTTCCCGCCAGGGCCGGCAGCTCGGTCCCGAACAGCCGGGTCACGTTGGGGAGCCGGCAGAGGCGCGCGACCAGCCAGCCGGCCGTTGCGCCCAGCGACCCCATACCGAAGATCACGTCAGGTCGAAGCTTGCGGCACAACCGTACGCCTGCCGGGACCGCTCGCACGAACCAGTAGACGAACGCCGCGAAGATCCTCGCATGGTGTGCGAGCTTGCTCCGTCTGCACTCAGGCATGAAATCGACATCGGTGGGAATCCGGTGGAGCGTGACGCCGTGGTAGTCCTCGCGCTCGGGCTTGTCCGTTCCGCCGGGCATGAGCACGTGCATGTCGTGCCCGTGCAGGGCGAAGCTCGTGACCGACAGGTAGAAGGACGGGGCGCCCCGCCCCTCGCCCATCGACCAGAAGCTGCTCCACGGATATATTGCAAGAACCTTGAGCCTGTCCCGAGCATCGGGGCTCGTCATCGTTCGGCTTTCCTCCCCGGAAGATTGGACGCGTCCGAGCGCCTCGACTTCGAACGCGTCCGCGCGGGCGAACATAGCACGCATCCCACCGGCCAGTCCAGAGCGGCCGGAGCCTCCGGCCTGAACGTATCCGACACCGCGGATCGGCGCACTACGTCCGCACCACGCGCCTCGTTCCTTTGACATGTGAACGGGCACGGGCTAGCATCTCACATGCGCGACATGGCCGGGGCCCACCGCGCGCGGCCGCGTGCGGTGGGCCTAGATCGGTGAACGGGCCGCACCCGCGCCGGGAGATGGGCAGTGTTCGGACAGGAGGGCGCGACCGTGTGGGTCCTGCTTGCGATAGTGACGGCCATCGGGTTCGCGGCGTCCAACAGCTACGCCAAGGCCCTGTCCAACAGGACACACATCTTCACGGTCACGTGGTCGATGATGGTCCTCTCGCTGCCGTGGGCCCTCGCCATGCTCGCGGTCCGCGGCGTTCCGCGCCCCGAGCCCGGCTTCCACGTCGCGGCGCTCGGAAGCGTGTGCCTGAACATGGTCGCTGTTACGCTGCAGGTCAGGGCCCTGAGCCTGTCACCGCTTTCGCTCACAGTCCCGTTTCTGGCCTTCACTCCCCTCTTCATGCTCGTCACGGGAGCAGTCGTTCTGGGTGAGTCCCCGGACGTAAAGGGGATCGCAGGCATCGTGCTCGTGACGGCGGGCGCCTACACGATATTCCTGGACCGCCTGCGCGGAGGCTTGCTCGAGCCGCTCCGCGCGATCAGATCCGAGAAGGGCAGCATGATGATGCTTGCGGTCGCCTTCATATGGAGCTGGGCCGCGACGCTCGACAAGGTGGCTGTTCTCAAGAGCTCTCCCGCATACTACACGGCGTACTTCGCCGTGGCCTTTGGCGTACTCTATTCGCCGCTGCTGGTCATCGGCCTGAGACGCACCGCTCTCCGCAGGGCGCAGGTACCACGCCTCTTCCTTCTTGGGGCGTTCTCGGCCGCAATGATCCTGAGCCAGATGGCGGCGCTCGAGCTGACGCTTGCGAGCTACGTGATCGCCATCAAGCGCGCCGGCGCGGTCATTGCGGTACTGTTCGGGTACTTCTTTTTCAAGGAGAGACACCTGCGGGCAAGATTGGCGGGCGCCATCCTCATGGTGCTGGGGGTCGTGCTCATCTCGCTATGAGAGACGCCCCGCGCACGAAGCGCGGGGCGTCTTCAGGTCGAGCGCTCACGCGACGGTGCTTACTTCAGCATGACCATCTTGCGCTCGAAGCTCTCGCTTCCGATCTCGAGACGGTAGAAATAGACGCCGGAGCCCATCTCGCGCCCGCTGTCGTCGCGACCGAACCACACGGCCGCGTACTCTCCACCCGCCCTCTCCTCTGATACGAGCGTCCTCACGAGCCGCCCGGAGAGATCGTAGATCCTGAGACGGACTGCGCCGCCCGGAGCCGGTACCGAGTAGCGGATCGTTGTCGAAGGATTGAACGGGTTCGGGTAATTGTAGCTGGCGAACGGCCTCCCAACCTCATCGGGCACACCCGTGCAATCGCTGTAGACCCCTGAGTGGGTCTCGTCAGTCCACGGTGTATAGTCAATCGGACCGTAGAACCATCCGGCGTCGGGGCAGGCATTGTCCCACCAGTTGTAGTCTGCGTCGATGGTCGCCGTGCCGGTGTTGAACACCTGGAAGACTCCCCTGTTCACGAAATCGTTCGCGTCGGCTAGCGTGCGGCCGACCTCGGGGCCGACCGAACCTGTCGACGAGATCGCAGCGACGCTATTGCCGTCGAACGTGTTCCCGGACAGGAACGGCGCCGCCAAGTCAGCCACTGAGATCCCGTACTGGTTTGCAGTGAACAGGTTACCCGACAAGTACGGGGCGCCCCCGAACTTGAGCGATGCTCCATTCGTGCAGCCCTGCACGGCACAGTCCTCAACGATGAGATACGCGCCCCACACGTCCATCCCGTTGGTCGCGGAGCCTTGCCCATCAATGGTGAATCCTCGGATGATCGCCATGTCAGAGAGCGCAACAGCGCTCACGACCGAGCCCGAAGGACGCGTGATCGTCGTGGTCGCCCTGCCGCCCGTGCTCTGCACGAGGACGCCGTCCTTGAGAGTTATGCTCTCGTCGTAGGTTCCCGGCGACACGAGCACCGTGTCGAGCGCGGAGGCCGCGTTGATAGCCGCCTGTATCGTACCGTACGGAGAAGGCACGGTCAGCACGCTGCCGGAGCCGACCCAGATCATGTCCGAATACTCGCTCTGCTGCTGAGAAGCATCGGAAGCCGTCAGCCTGTAGAAATAGACATCGCCCGTGTCCAGGCCCTCGTCCAGGAGGAAGGTGTCCGTCGTCGACCCGACCCACAGGTTCGCGTCGACCGGGTCGGAGAACGGCACCGTGTCCCTGTATACGCGGTAGAGCCTGAAGTCGCTCTCGCAGTTCGGCGGCCAGGCCAGAAGGATGTCATTGACCACCCACTCCGCAGTCGCTCCGCTCGGTGGGGAGATGAGCGGGTCTATGATGACGCGCTCCGACCCGACGCCTTCCCATCCGGTGTCGTAGACCGGAAGCACCTCGTACCCATACCTCTCTCTGGGGCAGTCATCGGTCGTATCGTCGATGAAGAAGTTGTAGCTTTGCGGAACGGAGCCAACTGAGTCCGCCGCCGCTCCTTCGACGCTGCGGTATATGTCGTACCTTGCTATCGGACCAGCTCCGCCGGTCCAGTAGATCTCGTTGGCACCCTCGTTGAAGACTACATCGACGTCTGTCGGCCCCGCGTAGCAGATCTCGCCGGACACCTTGTTCGAAGTAGCGCCCTCGAGATCCCCCAAGTCAACGGCCGAGACCCAGTAGTTGTACGACGAACACGGAGGGATTGTGATGTCGGTGAAGGTCGTATCGGGAGCCGGAACGATCGCGAGCTCAGTCAGCGGGGTCTGCGTCGTGTCCCTGTAGACGATGTAGTGGTCGACGCCCGCTCTGGCCGCCGGAGGGACGCTCCAGAACAGGTCCAGGGAAGCTCCACTCTGGACAACGCTGAGGTTCTGCGGACCGGCAGGACAACCGATCCCGAGCGCGCCCATGTTGTAGCCGTACTGGGCCGCTCCGACCGTCGGCGATGAGGCGTGAACGGAGTAATCACCCGCCTCGCCGTCGCAGAACACAGGGTCCTCGGATATCGAGCCCGCGCCTGCCGAGCAGCCGCTGTACCCGCCGGAAAGGTTGTCCCAGACGTCGTTGTAGGTGATCGTGGCCGTGACGCCGCTGCACTCGATCCCGTAGCCGGTGTTCGATGCGATGATGTTGTTCGAGATGACGTTCCCCGAGCTGGAGACCATGTAGACGCCTCCGCTCGCGCCGTTCCCGGCGATCGTGCAATTCACGATGTCGGTCGGCGAGAGGTTCGAGTAGATGCCCTCACCGCCGTTGTCGAACACCGCGGTGTACCTGATAATGACGTTGGGGTTGTCGGCGTCGTTGACGTAGATGCCCTCGTTGTTGCATCCGCTGACGCTGCAGTACTCGATCACGGCATCGGTCTCCGCCGCGGAGGTCGTTCCAGAGAACACCCCTATGCCGCGCCATGAGTCCCGCACATTGCAGTTGCGGACGACCGCTTCGCTGTTCTTGAGGAAGATGCCGTAGTAGCCTACTCCCCCGGCGTCCTCGACCTCGAAACCGTCCACCACGATGTAGTCGCGTTCCGAGATGTTCAGCCCGTGACCGGTCTGGTCGGCGTCGATAATGGTCGGGTAGAGATTCGGGTCCCTCACGGTGAAGGTCGGGTCGTATCCCCCATAGAGACGCACGTAGTCGGGGACTGTCACGCTCTCGTGGTAGGTGCCGCCCGCGACCTTGACGATGTCGCCGCGATTGGAGTTATCGAGAGCGAGCTGTATCGTGCCGAACTCATCGGGCACGAGCCGTTCGCGCGGTATGTGCGCGTTCAGAGGACGGTAGCCCGCCGAGCCGATGCGGCAGGTGCCGTACTTCATCCATCCGAACCCGTTGATGCCCCAGTCCTGCCCCCAGCTGTTCTTTATGAGCCACGCGCCGGTCCCCCCGCACATGGAATCGTCCCACCCCAGGATGATCACGGTGTGGTCGGTGAAGTCCGTGCCGGCATGCTCGTAGCAACCGCTCGAGTAGCCGTAGAAGTCATCGTAAACGTGTATTGCGGTCGTGATGGGGCCGTAGTTCTCGACGGCGTACTTGATCGTGGAGGTCGTGTTCGAGACGAACGCGCTCCCGTCGACCATGCCGACGACGTCGCAGGCTCCCTGGCGGCAGTTGCTGTCCTCGGCGATGTACGGGTAGCACTCCTCGCTGACGGCGCCGGGGTCCTTGTAGACGTTGAAGCCGACGACGCACGTTCCACCGTCGCAGCCGCTGCCGGCGCTGTTGCAGTCGACCGCCTGCTGCTCCGAGATGTCCAGCTCCACTCCCTCGTAGATCTTTATGTGCGCCTCCACGGCGCTGGCCGCCGCGAACGCCCAGCAGGAACCGCAGTCGAGCTGGTCCTTCGCCGGCGTCACGCCGTCGTAGTCACGCCAGTCAAAGCTGTCACGGAACTCCATCCGCTCGATCTCGGGGTCTATGACCTGGTTGGCCATGTCGGCCTCTATCTCGGGCGTCATTACGAATCCCAGGAGGTTCTGCTTCCTCTCCTGCGACAGACCGGAGACCGACGTGTGGTCGGCCACCCAGTGATATCCGTTCCTCTGTATCTCGGCCCTGACCTCTGCCAGCCAGGCTTCCTCCTCGGGGGTTATCTCACGGTCGACGACCGCAAGCGCGGGGGCCGCAAGGACCAGAGCCAACAGCAGAATCCCTGCAGAGGCGAGCAGAACCGAGGACAGCGACGACTTCGCGATATGGAACATCGGGGAGTCTCTCCTTCCCTGGAGCCAGTACGGGCGCGCCTTGGCGCACGCCTCACCGCTTCCGTTCGCGGGGGGCGACCGGCCGGCAAACTACCACCAGTACTCATTTTAGCATGAAACAGGCCGGGTTTCAAGGGTGCGGCAGAGAAACCGGGCAACACTGGGCCCTATGGCCACGCATACGGCGCAGGTTCCTTACTTCAGAAGGACCATCTTCCTCTCGAAGCTCCGCGCTCCGATCTCCAACCTGTAGAAGTAGATGCCCGAACCGACCTCCCGGCCCCCGTCGTTCCGGCCATTCCACACGACCACATGGTCGCCTCCCCTCTTGATGTCGGAGACGAGCGTCCGGATGAGCCGTCCGCCCAAGTCGTAGATCTTGAGGCTCACGACCCCTCCCGGGGACGGCACGGTGTAGCGTATGGCCGTCGAGGGATTGAACGGGTTGGGGTAGTTGTAGCTCGCGTAGGCACGCTCGGCGCCCGCGTCGTCCGGCACACCGGTGCATGACGTGTACGTCTCAGTGTGAGCAGCGTCGGTCCACGGCGTGTAGCTGACCTGGCCAAAGAACCAGGACGGGTCGGGACATGCATCGCCCCAGTAGTTGTAGTCCGCGTCAAGCGGCGATGCCCCCGAGTTGAAGACCTGGAAGTATCCGCCGTTGAGGAAATCGTTCGCGTCCGCCAGCGTACGGCCGATCTCCGGGCCGGGCTCTCCGGAGGAGGAGACCGCCGCTACGGAGTTGGAGTCGAAGGTGTTGGCAAACAGGAAGGGCACGGACGAGTCCGCCACGGCGACCCCGTACTGGTTCATCGCGAAACCGCACCTCGACACGAGCGCTGCGCCCCCGAACTTGAACGACGCCCCGGCCGCGCATCCCTGGAACGCGCAGTCCTCCACGCTGAGGAACGAGCCCCAGCACTGGAGCCCGGTCGCGGCGGAGCCCTGCCCATCGATCGTGAAACCGGAAAGCCTCGTGAGGTCGCACACTCCTGACGCCGAAACTACAGGACTGGTGGAGGACGAGATGGTCGTCGCGGACCGTCCGCCGGAACTCGTTACTATGACACCGTTCTTGAGTACGATGTTCTCCCCGTACGTGCCTGGCGCCACGACGACGGTGTCCGGCGGCGACGAGGCATCGATCGCATCCTGTATGGTCGCGAACTCGGCCGGAACCTGGCGCGACCGCGGGTCGGCGACATAGACCATCTCCGAGTAAGCGCTCCTCTTGAAGGAGGCATCGCTCGAGACGAGACGGTAGAAGTAGTTCCAGTCGGTGTTGAGCCCTGCGTCGACAAACGTCGTGTCGGTGGTCTGGCCCACCCAGAACTCGTACCTCGGAGGCGGCGAGAGCGGCATGGTGTCCCGGTATACGTAGTACCTGCGGAAGTCGCTCTCGCAGGACGCACCCCAATTGAGCACGCAGTCCGATCCGGACCACTCTACCGACAGGCCGGATGGAGGCGCCGGAGCAGGGTCGACCTCGACCATCGCGGAGGGAACGCCTCTCCATCCGGTGTCGTACACCGGCACGATTTCGTAGATGTAATTATCCCTGGGGCAGTCGGACTCCGCATCTCTGAACTCCGTGTCCGGTGCGTACACGGAACCCACGGAGTCGGCAGGGTCAATGACCGTCGCCCTCATGATCTCGTAGCGGTCGATGTCGCCCTGACCGGGCTCCCAGTCCAGTCGGTTGCCGCCGGCGTCGAACTCCGCCAACAGGTCGTACGGCCCCTCATAACACAGCTCGGCGTAGGCGCGGTTGGAGACCGCGCCCTCGAGTCCGGACGTGTCGACTGAGGAAACCCAGTAGTTGTGGGTGATGCACGGCGGTATCGTCACGTCGGAGAACGACGTGACGGGCGCCTCGACGATCGCCACTGCGGTCGAGTGGTACTGGACAGTGTCGCGGTACACGACGTAGTGGTCCACCTCCGCCCGTGACGGTGGCGGGTCCCAGGAGAGCTCCAGTACGGCACCGTCCTGTGCGACCGACAGCCCGGACGGGCCCTCGGGACAACCGATACCCAACGCGCCCATGTCGTCGCCGTAGAAGCCGGCGTCCAGGGTCGGAGACGTGGCGTGGACGGTGACGTCGCCGCCTTCCGCGTCACAGAATATCGGGTCGACGAACATCGAACTCGCGCCGGCGGAGCATCCGCTGTAACCGCCTGACGTGTTGTCCCAGACGCAGTTGTAGGAGTTGTCGGGCGTGGCTACCAGGCAGTATATGCCGTAGCCGTCGTTCGAGCAGATGATCGAGCTGCGGATGACGTTCCCGCTGGTCCAGCGCAGGTCGACCCCGTCGCCGCCGTTCGCCGCAAGCGTGCAGTTCTCGATGCTGACAGGCGTCGTATTGGAATAGAGCCCGTCCCCTCCGTTCCCGTAGGAGGCCGTGAGCCGCACGGCGAGATTCGTGTTGGCCTCGCCCGACAGATATATTCCGCTGTCCTCGTTGTCGTGCACGACGCAGCGCTCGATGACGGCGTCCCCGTCGACCGCTGAGCCGCCCACGAAGATCCCGCGGTACGAGTCGTGAATCTCGCAGTTGCGGACGGTCGCCTCACTCCCACTCACGTACACGCCGTACCTCGTCGCGCCTGTCGCGTTCCGTATCTCGAGACCGTCCAGCACGACGTTCTCCCGCCCCGTGATGCTGATGCCGTGTCCGGAGACGCCGGCGTCAATGATGGTGGGATAGGCATCCAGGTCGCGCACCTGGAACGCGGGGTCGTAGCCTCCGTAGATGATGCGGTAGTCGCCGACCACAACGTTCTCGTTGTACGTGCCCCCTGCCACGCGGATGACGTCCCCGCGGTTCGAGCCATCGATCGCACCCTGGATCGTAGCGAACTCGTCCGGGACCAAGCGTTCGCGTGGTATGTGTGCGTTCAGAGGTCTCTCTGCTCCCGTGCCGATCCCCGAGTCTCCGTACTTGATGTAGAAGTAGCCCGCGGTTCCCCATCCGCCGCCCCAGCTGTTCTTGCATATCCACGCGCCCGTGCCGCCGCACATGGAGTCGTCCCATCCGGCGATGACGATGCAGTGCCCGGCCGTTGCCGAGCCCCACACGTGCTGGTAGCAGCCTCCGCTGTATTCGTCGAAGTCCTCGTAGACCGTGTAGCAGGCTGATATCGGTCCCTCCATGAGGGCCGCCTTGTACGAGCTGACGTTGCCCGCGACATACTGGTAGCCGTCCATGATGGCGGCCGTCTCGCAGAGCCGCTGGCTGCAGGTACTTTCATGGCCGAGGTACGGCATGCACGACTCGAAGACGGCGCCGGGATCAGTGAAGACGTCGTAGGCGTCTCCCTGCCAGCCACCGTCGCAGCTGCTCCACCCGTCGTTGCAGTCGAGGCCCTGCTGCTCGGAGAGGTCGTAGACGACCCCCTCGTTGACATGCAGGTTTCCCTCGAGAGCACCGGTGGCCGCGAAGTCCCAGCAGCTGCCGCAACTGCCCTGGTCCTTGACGGGCGTCATGCCGCTCATGTCACGCCAGTCCCAGTAGGTCGGGTAGTCCCTGGCCAGATCCTCCGGCCTGGGTCGAAGCGTGTCGAAGATCGCCTGGACCTCGGGCGGCCACCCCCCTCCCAGCATCTTCCTGAACTCCTCCTTGGGAAGGAGAGAGATCGGATTCGGGGCGGCTATCCAGTCAGCGCCCTTGGCCTCTATAGCGTCGCGTATTGCCGCAAGCTCGGCGGCCTGCTCGGACGTCAGTTTGGCCGCGCCTTGCGCCACCGGCGCCAGCGCGGCCAGAGCCACAAGCGCAAAGACCACCGTGGAACGAGCAGCAGTATTGACCGCTTCGCGCATTGTCATCCTCCAATGCGTTCATCTACCTATGCTTGACAAATTGCTAGTATAGCATAGGCCGTGCCGGGTTTCAAGGAACGGTTGGCCACCGGGTCGGCATACTGCTAACCTCATCGGCCATGTCCAACCGCATCCCGAAAGACATAGATGTCCTCGTGGCGGGCGCGGGGATCGCCGGCTCGGTCGCCGCAAGGGTCGCGGCCGAGAACGGGCTGGGCGTGCTCATGGTAGACCGGCTTCCGGCGGAGGACGTGGGTCGCAAGACGTGCGGCAATGGGCTGGCCGTCGGCGGGATGGAGGCGATGGCGCGCTTCACGCGTCCTCCGGCGGGCGCGGAGGTCGCATGGGAGGTAGACGGCGGCGTGCTCGTTCTCCGGGACGGGCGGACCAGCATGCCTGTCGCGAGGCCGGGCGTCGTGCTCAACAGGCTCATCTTCGGACAGCGCCTGTTGGGAGACGCGGTCGACGCCGGCGTCGAGTTCGTGGACCGATGCTCATGCGCCGGATGGAGCGATCGCGCGGCGAACCGCGTCCGGCTCCGCCTCGGTGACAACGACAGCGCGGAGGTGTCGGCCCGGGTCGTGATCGACGCATCCGGCTACCGGGCGGTCCTCACGCGGACGGGGGGAACGCTCAGACAGGAGACGCTGGGGAGGGATGACGTCGGCATCGGCTACCGCGAGATACTCCCCCTGACCGCTCCTCTACCTGAGCCTCGCACCGTCATCATCGATCTGGCCGCGGAAGGGGCGAGCGGCGGGTACGCCTGGATCTTCCCGATGGGTGAGCGTCTGGCGAACGCCGGGCTGGGCGCCCCCCTGGACTCCGCGAGCCGCGACCTCAAGACGGCTCTGCGGACCTTCCTGAAGCGCTATCCGCAGGTGCGGGCAACCGAGCCGCTGGAGGCCGGCGCGGGAATGCTGCCGCTCCGGCGGCCTCTCGTCACGATGGTCGGCGACGGGTTCATGTCGGCGGGCGACGCCGGATGCCAGACCAACCCGCTTCACGGAGGAGGAATGGCCCCGGGGGTCATTGGCGGGGGCATGGCAGGACGGTCAGCTTGCGCGGCTATCAAGTCCGGGCAAACCACGGCAAGGTCGCTCTGGCCTTACAACGGTGAGTTCATGCGGGAGGTCGGTGCCAGACACGCGGCGCACGACTTCCTGAGACGGATCATCTTCTCCCTGTCCAGAGAGGAGTTCGACTTCATCACGCTCGAGCTCACGGGCGCGAGTGTGCTGATGGATGCGCTCGCCGAGGGAGGAACCAAGCTTCCCCTCAAGCACGCGTTCAGAGTCCTCTCCAGAGCCGCAAGGAGACCTGGACTCGTCGCGCTCTTCCTCCGCGCCGGGCGGCTCGTGGAGAGCATTCAGGACCTGTACGCTGACTATCCCGACACTCCCGAGAAGCTCGACTCATGGTTGGGCAAGGTCGAGTTCACACTGAGAGCACTGAGACACCTTCTGGAAAGGTGAACATGCGTCCAGGACTCTTCGCGTTCCTGTTCTCGGCGGAGCGGTGAGCGAGCACCCGGGGGCCGGAGGACGCCCCGGACGGGCGGTCCGGAGCGTGAAGGGCCCCGAGGCAGGCCTCGGGCATGCCACGGGACCTGGAAGTGCCCCAAAAGTGGGCGTTCTGGCCTCACAGCGGTCTGAGCACGCGCCGCCTGGACAGGTTTCCCTACCATCTCCAACGATTCGGTAATGTTTCTCTTGACTGGCGGAGCAAGCGGTAGGACAATAGTATTTGGTGTTCGTTTGCGGGGTCCGTGCCGATCGGGCGTTTCCTGTTGACAGAGGCGACGTCCTGCGTGACCCTCGCTGACCGACTGCAAGGTACATTACGTAGTGCGACACAAGACGCGGGTATTGAACAAGAGTCACAGCGCCGGGAGGTGGATCATGAAGCACCTGTTCTTGTTCGGACTTGTAGCGGCCCTGATGTTCTCGTCCGTGCTTGCATCAGCAACGGTCTTCCTTCACGAGGACTTCGAGGGTTCGCTCGACGATTGGTACCACCTGAGCGGGGACCTGTGGCACGCCGAGACGTACAGGTCGAACTCCGCCACGCACAGCCTCGCCTACAACTGGGGCGACCCGTTCTATGACTACTGGACGCTCGGCGCCAACTACGGTATCGCCTGGTCCCCGTCGGTCGACGTCACCGGCGCGAGTGCCGTCTACATGGACTTCGCCTCGTGGCTCGAGACCGAGAACAGCGAAGGCCTGGACAGCTACAGCTACGACATCGCTCACATCGAGATCTACGACACGAGCATGAACTACGCTTTCAGCTTCCAGCCTGACATCAACTACTTCGCGCACAGCACGTGGAACATGCTCAACTCCAACGACTTCAAGCCCATGCTCGACATGTACGGGCTGCAGCAGTTCCGCGTAGGGTTCTACTTCGACACCGTGGATGGCATTTCCAACGACTACGAGGGCTGGTACGTCGACGACATCACGATACATGACGGCGGCGAGACACCTCCGGTCCCCGAGCCGTCCACGTGGCTGCTCCTGAGCACGGGGCT